>NZ_CP022390.1:0-331607 GCF_003076515.1 Alcaligenes aquatilis
TGACCGTGTCTTTGATACCCACGATTTCGATTTCTTCGCCAACCTTGATGATGCCGCGCTCAATACGACCGGTCACAACCGTACCACGGCCAGAGATCGAGAACACGTCTTCAACAGGCATCAAGAAGGTACCGTCAACGGCACGCTCAGGCGTAGGAATGTAGTTGTCCAGCGCCTCGGCCAGAGCCAGAACAGCTTGGCTGCCCAATGGGCCTTCGTCGCCTTCCAGAGCCAGTTTGGCCGAACCCTTGATGATCGGGGTGTCGTCGCCGGGGAAGTCGTACTTGGACAACAGCTCACGAACTTCCATTTCAACCAGTTCGATCAGCTCTTCGTCATCGACCATGTCGGCCTTGTTCAGGAACACGATGATGTAAGGAACGCCAACCTGACGGCTCAGCAAAATGTGCTCGCGAGTCTGGGGCATTGGACCGTCAGCGGCCGAGCAAACCAAGATAGCGCCGTCCATCTGGGCAGCACCCGTAATCATGTTCTTGACGTAGTCAGCGTGGCCGGGGCAGTCAACGTGTGCGTAGTGACGGTTAGGCGTCTCGTACTCAACGTGCGAGGTGCTGATGGTGATACCACGTGCTTTTTCTTCAGGGGCGTTGTCGATCTGCGAGTAATCGCGTGCTTCGCCGCCGTATGCCTTGGACAGAACCGTGCAGATTGCAGCGGTCAGAGTGGTTTTACCGTGGTCAACGTGACCGATAGTACCGACGTTGACGTGCGGTTTAGTCCGTTCAAACTTGCCTTTAGCCATGGCAGACTCCTGAAGGGATAGAACGATAGAGAGAAGAGAGATGTGGTGCCCATGACGCGGATCGAACGCGTGACCTCTCCCTTACCAAGGGAGTGCTCTACCACTGAGCCACATGGGCATTCAACTTCAGCCCAGAATGGCCAAAGATTTTAAACCTGGAGCGGGTGAAGGGGATCGAACCCTCGTCTTAAGCTTGGAAGGCTTCTGCTCTACCATTGAGCTACACCCGCAGACTTTTCTTCACCCTCTCCTAAAGCCGCCTTGCTGGCTGACTTTAGAAAAGTGCTGGTGGTGGGAGTTGGATTCGAACCAACGTAGGCGCAGGGCCAACAGATTTACAGTCTGCCTCCTTTAACCACTCGGACATCCCACCCGAAGCGAAAATCGAATTATGGGCATGTTTTGCGAAGTCGTCAAGTCTTTTACGAATAAAACCGAATAATTCGATGAAAATCTAAAAAAAAACTGATTTTGACCGGTTTCCTTACTGGTTTTGCCACTGTCTTGGGGCGCCGGGGATACCATTTTTGAGCGCATTCAAAACCAGACAAACAGGACGGAATGCGGGTAAACACATAGATTTTTTCTTGTTTTCAGGGCTTATTTTTGTAAGCAAAAGATACGACATCAGGTTTTCTGCTTTTAATCCGGCTTTCAGGCATCTTCCCTACTCTTTCCTTCTCCTCCTTAAGGTCCTTATCTTGCTGTTTTCTACTGGCTGGAGCACAAGCAAGCAATCTGAATAATCATGCAACCATGAGCAGTCCCGCAAACAAGGTTGGATTGTCCAACAGCTTTAGGAAGGGGAAATCCATCATTTCAGAAGTTTTTCTAATCCATCTCCTTCTTGCCGCTTCTTTTTTACAGGAAGCTGCGGACCATTAACAAAACGCGGCTCATAACAACGAAAAAGCCGACCTGTGGTCGGCTCTTTCAATGGCAATCACATTGTTTGCAGCTTAATGCGGGCCTGGCTTAATCGTTCGTTTGCTCCAATAGGGATGACAAGCCCTGCTTTTCCAACAAGGCGTTCAGATGCTCCCAGCCATGAAACGCGATCTGCAGCTGACCTTTATCCTTGGCCCCCACCTTCAAGGTCACTTTAGTCCCCAAGTGGTCAGACAACACTTTTTCAAAGCGCTGTACGTCCCCATTGCGACTGGCCTTGTTCTGAGCCTGTTTGTTGGCAGGTTCGTCATCCTCATGCAGGGCACGGGCAACCAGTTTCTCGGTTTCTCGTACCGACAGACGGCGGGCAATCACTTCGTTGGCCAGCATGATCTGACGAGCAGCGTCCATAGCCAGCAAGGCACGGGCGTGCCCCATATCGATGTCCCCGGCCAGCAGCATAATCTGCACAGGCTCTGCCAGGTTAATCAGACGCAGCAGGTTGCTGGTGGTCGAGCGCGAGCGGCCAATAGCCTGAGCAGCCTGCTCGTGGGTCAGCCCGAACTCGTCCAGCAGACGTTTGACGCCTTGTGCCTCTTCCAGCGGATTCAGATCTTCACGCTGAATGTTCTCAATCAAAGCCATGATGGCGGCGTTTTCGTCGCCAACTTCGCGCACCAGGACGGGGACTTCTTCCAGACCTGCAATTTGCGACGCGCGGAAACGACGCTCACCAGCGATGATCTCGTACTTGCCTTTATCCTTACCCGACAAGGGACGCACCAAAATTGGCTGCATCACACCTTGGGCGCGAATGGACTCGGCCAGCTCATTCAAGGCTCCCTCGTCCATTCGAGTTCGCGGCTGATATACCCCTGCCTTCAGCAGCTTAACGGGCAGGTTGGAAGGCGGGCCATCGCTTACCGCCGCTTCGCCCTTTTTCCCTATAGTTGCGATAGCGCCTGTGTCTGCGCCGAGCAAGGCATCCAAGCCTCGACCTAGACCTTTTGGTTTTCGTGTAGCCATGCTTACATTCCTATTGATTCTTGTGTGCCTTATGCCTTATCGCTGCGGGAGTCTTTCTTCAAGCGCTTGATCAGCTCTTTGCCAAAGTCCATATAGGCCTTGGCACCCCGGGAGTTCTTGTCATAGACAATACCTGGCATACCGTGACTTGGCGCTTCAGCCAAACGCACATTACGTGGCACCACCGTCTTGAATACCTTATCGCCAAAATGGGTCTCGATCTGATTGGAGACTTGCTGCTGCAAGGTGACACGACCATCAAACATCACCCGCAGCAAACCAATCAACTGCAGATCCGGATTGATATTGCGATAGACCCGTTTAACCGTATTGACCAGATCCGAGAGCCCTTCCAGAGCAAAGTACTCGCACTGCATGGGGATGATGACCCCATGCGCGCTAGCCAGGCCATTGAGCGTTAACAGCGACAAGGTAGGTGGGCAGTCGATCAGCACAAAATCGTAATCGTCCAGCACCTGTGCCAGAGCCTGTTTAAGTTGTTGCTCGCGCTCTTGCATCTGGATCAGGTCGATTTCCGCGCCCGACAACTCCCTATTGGAAGGCAAGACGTCATAACCACCTGTTTCTGAATGTATCTTTACATTAGCAATGCTTTCATCACCAATCAGTACTTGGTACAAATTGCCAGACAGGTTGTTCTTATCAATACCGCTACCCATAGTGGCATTGCCCTGGGGATCCAGATCAATCAACAAAACTTTTTTCTTCAGTACCGCAAGTGCAGCGGCCAAATTGATCGCGGTGGTTGTCTTGCCTACCCCACCCTTTTGGTTCGCAATACAGAACACATAGGCACGGGGAGATTTTTCGTCGTTTTTACTCATGATTATCCTTGCTGCACCAACCACACTAGACAACGCTGTGCCTCTAGCTCCGGTACGGTTAATGATTCTATTCGTTCGACTTGCCAGTTACTTTCCGATTGCAATGCGGCTATTTCCAAGTCAGGCTCTTTACCCTTCATAGCTGCAATGCGCCCACCTGGTAGAACATGCCTGCCTGCCAAATTCACGAAATCAAGCAGCGAAGAAAAAGCTCGGGAAACCACAATATCTGCCTGCATGGGTTCCTGCTGCTCTACACGCACATGCATTGCCGACAAATTAGGCAAGGACAAAGCCCCCACCATTTGTTGAACAAATGCCATTTTTTTCTCAACAGCATCAATGCAAGTAATGTTCCACGTGGAACATGATGCTGCCAAAACAACCCCCGGCAAACCAGCCCCTGACCCTACATCCACAATCCGAACCGATTCTTGAGCCGATTGATTGCGGCCGGCCAGGTAATTCTGAAACGGGCGCACAATAGACAGGCTATCAAAAATATGTTGCACCAGCATTTGATCTGGGTCACGCAGGGCAGTCAGATTATAGGTACGGTTCCAGCGCTGCAACTGATTAATATAATCCAGTAGCTTGCGCACCAAGGCAGGATCCTGATCCAGACCCAAATCCAGCAGGGCCTGATTCAGGCGTTTTGAAAAAATGTCGCTCATACCGTTTGTTTGTTTTTTTGCTTGCGCTTCAGGTGAACCAGCAATAAAGACACCGCCGCAGGTGTCACACCCTGAACACGTCCGGCCTGGCCAATGGTCAAAGGCTTTGCAGCCTTCAAGCGCTGCCGCACTTCAATCGACAATCCTTTGATATCGTCGTAATCCAAATCTTCCGGAATGCCCTGCTCTTCCAGCGCTGCCTGACGAGTCACCTCGTCCTGTTGACGCGCCACATAGCCTGCATACTTCACTTGGATTTCAACCTGTTCAACATACACCGGATCGTCCAGACCGGGGCCTGCTACGGGGACACCTTGATCATTGAGTACAGCCATTAGCTTTGCATAGTCCACTTCGGGACGCTTGAGCAAATCGAAGAAAGAGTATTCCCGTTCGATATTTTTGCCTAACAGTGCATTGGCCTGGTCAGCGGGCAAGCTACGAGGGTTCACCCAGGTGCCCTTCAAGCGCTCAATTTCACGTGCGACAGCATCGCGCTTACGGTTGAATTGATCCCAGCGGACATCATCCACCAGCCCCAATTCGCGACCCATTTCCGTCAGTCGCTGGTCGGCATTATCTTCCCGCAGGCTTAAACGATACTCCGCGCGAGAGGTAAACATGCGGTACGGCTCGGTCACCCCACGGGTAATCAAATCGTCTACCAACACACCCAGGTAAGCCTCGTTACGGCGTGGGTACCACTGTTCTTTACCTTGCGCCAAACGGGCGGCATTCACCCCAGCCAACAAGCCCTGTGCGGCTGCTTCTTCGTAACCCGTCGTGCCATTAATCTGGCCGGCAAAGAACAAGCCACGAATTTGTTTGGTTTCCAAAGTCGGATACAGAGATCGGGGATCGAAATAATCGTACTCAATCGCGTAGCCGGGACGCATGATACGGGCATTTTCCAAGCCAGGCAGACTGCGCACCATTGCTAATTGGATATCGAAAGGCAGACTGGTGGAGACACCATTAGGGTAAATCTCAGTCGTGCTCAAGCCTTCAGGCTCCAGAAACACTTGGTGGCTGCTCTTGTCTGCAAAGCGATGAATCTTGTCTTCAATCGATGGGCAGTAACGTGGGCCAATACCCTCGATGGTGCCCTGGTCGCTATACATGGGCGAGCGATCCAGGCCCGAGCGAATAATATCGTGGGTACGCTCATTGGTGTGCGTAATCCAGCAAGGCATCTGCTGGGGATGCATGGAAACATCACCCATATAGGAAAACACCGGAATCGGATCACTATCGCCTGGCTGAACTTCCAGACGAGAAAAATCGATTGTGTTGGCATCAATGCGTGGAGGGGTCCCTGTCTTCAATCGCCCTTGTGGCAATTGCAGTTCCCGCAGGCGGTGGGCCAAACTGATGGAGGGGGGATCCCCTGCCCGGCCTGCCGAGTAATTATTCAGACCTACGTGGACCAAGCCATTCAAAAAGGTACCTGCCGTCAGAACCACGGATTTGGCTTTGAACTCCAAACCAATCTTGGTGACAGCCCCTACCACCCGATCACCTTCCACAATCAGGTCTTCGACCGACTGCTGGAACACCATCAAGTTGGGCTGATTCTGCAGAACCTCGCGGATAGCTTTGCGATACAAAGAGCGGTCTGCCTGTGCACGCGTTGCACGCACGGCTGGCCCTTTGGAGCTATTCAGGGTGCGGAATTGAATACCAGCATGGTCGGTGGCCAAAGCCATCGCCCCGCCCAGCGCATCCACTTCTTTAACCAAATGCCCCTTGCCAATCCCCCCAATAGAAGGGTTGCAGGACATCTGCCCCAAGGTATCCATATTATGGGTTAACAATAAGGTAGACACACCGGTTCGAGCTGCCGCTAAAGCCGCTTCGGTACCAGCATGTCCGCCGCCTATGACAATAACGTCAAACTCTTCGGGATAAATCATGTCAGAACAGCTAAAAAATAAAAATCAATTATACGATTACCTGCACTGGATGTTCCACGTGAAACACATGAAACCAATATCTGTTCCACGTGGAACACAGTTTTTTGCGTAAATACCACTGTGGATAACTTTGTGGAGAAACAGACCGTTTTTTATCCCCAGGCCCGACTACGGCGCGTGGGTTATGCTTTCAAAGGTTTTTTTTGACCATAACACGCCCAGGAGCGAAGCTATAAAAGGCGCGCTTATCACCCTTAAACCCCATAAAAGTAGCTATCTAAGCGGCTACCCTCCAGCAAGTGGGTAAAGGCAATCCAAGTAGAGAGCAAAATTGTGGATAACAGAACAATCAAAAAAACACTGCCAGATAAATAGGAGCACAGCGCAACAGTCAGGTGACAAGGGAATTTGCGCTGAGAAGGAGAAGGGATAGCTCCCAATTTGCCAATCTGACTACTTTGTCTGCAGACAAAATCAATTAACAAAAAGAGATCCTTCAGACAAGACCAGGCTTGTGGGCGAGACCAGGCAGTGCTTTAAAAATGCCGTTTTATCTCCGGTCTGTCTGAGAATATGAAGCTTGATTAGACGCTCAGGTTTAAGACACAGGTCTATCAGAAAAATTCCTGCAGTCACAACGGGGCTGCCAGACACACCAGAAAAACAAAGTTCGGACTGTATATAGGGAACAGCTATATCGATGTAAGAAACTGTCCTGAACCCAGGGTTCCACGATCAACGGAAAAGCGTGGAATCTATGGTATTTTCGTCAAGAATTTATCTGATACTACGCCGCCCAACTTTTGCTCAAATCTGAAGCACGGGTGCATTTTTATTATTCCTATCCGTTGACCCATGCAGATCACATCCAAGCTCCCTTCTGTGGGCACCACCATCTTTACTACCATGAGCCAATTGGCCCTGGATTACAAAGCGATCAACCTCGGACAAGGCTTTCCAGACTTCAATCCAGATCCGGCTCTGATTGAGGCCGTACACCAAGCCATGCTCGATGGTATTAACCAATATCCCGCCATGGCTGGCTACCCTGCCCTGCGGGCAGCTATTGCCAACAAGACACTCGCTCGGTATGGCCACTGTTATAACGTGGATACGGAGATTACCGTTACCAGTGGCGCGACCGAGGCCTTGATGGCCAGTTTTCAAGCCTTTGTGCATGCAGGCGATGAAGTCATTGTCATCGAGCCCTTCTATGACTTGTATATCCCCGCCATCGAGCTAGCAGGAGGTATTCCTGTTACCGTGCCCATGACAGCGCCTAGCGAGTCTGTACCTTACTACCGCGTGGATTGGGAGCGTGTGGAAAAAGCCATCACCAACAAGACTCGCATGCTGGTGATTAACTTTCCGCACAATCCGACCTGTACCCTATTGCAGCCCCAGGACCTGGATGCGTTGGAACAGATTGTAGAAAAGCATCCTTTGATCATCTTGTCCGATGAAGTCTATGAACATCTGACCTTCGATCAGAAAGAACATTTAAGTCTGGCTACCCGTCCCCGTCTGGCAGAACGAGCAGTGATTGTTTCTTCCTTTGGCAAGACCTTCCACGCTACAGGTTGGAAAGTAGGCTATTGCTGTGCTCCAGCCATTCTCAGCACGGAAATCCGTAAGGTCCATCAATACACTGTCTTTACCGTTCCCAGCCCTTTACAGGCCGGTTTGGCCGCTTATATGCAGGATCCTGCTACCTGGGAGCGCCTACCTGCTTTCTACCAGGAAAAGCGCGATCATTTGCACCAAGGTCTGCAAAACACCCGCTTCACACCTATGCCCAGTGAAGGGACTTTTTTCCTATTGGCCAGCTATGAAAATATTTCGGAGCTGTCCGAGTTGGATTTTGCCAAGTACCTGAACCAGAACTACGGAGTAGGCGCGATTCCTGTCTCAGCCTTTTATCTGGAACCCAATTCTGCACAGGCTAACCATCGTTTACTGCGTTTTTGCTTTGCCAAGCAGCACAACACCTTAGATCAGGCTATTGAACGCTTAAAAAAGGTCTAGAGCCTCTCTTCATCTTGTTTTTCAAACCGCCGATAGGCGGTTTTTTTTGCCGCCGGGCCACCCCAAGGCAAAAAGCTCCCCTTGGGGGGCAGCAAGCGCGAAGGCGCAGCGTGGGGTTTTTTTGTTCCCGATTTTTGTGGACAAGTACGACAGCGCTAATCTGTCCTTTCGCAGCCAGAAAAGACGGATCGCTGCACTGCAAAACATCGCAAGCGTTTTGAGACCCAAAACATGGAACACGGACCACAAAACCCGTGTTTTGCACCCCGCAAAGCGTCAAAGGTGAAACAAGCAATTCAGTCTTCAAGAGTCATCCTGTTGATAACTTTGGGGGTAAACCTGATTTTTTGCCCAGTTATCACTTCTTTTCTTTTGATAAAAACAAGCACAAGCCAACGCTACAGCTTCTGCGCTTCAGTCCCCACCATCAGCAAAGAAAACGACTTCAACATTAAAATAAAGAAAAATATAGATATAAAACAAGGACTTATTACAAAACTACGTACTTTTCACTTACTGTCTATCTGTGAAAATACACAGTTCATCAAACCCTTTCCAACAACGTAAGACGAGTGTGAGCATCAACACACGCCTTACCCACAAAATGTGGATAAGTCAAAAATTCAAACAAGATTGGCCTAGTACAAGCTCCAGGCGCAACAATCCCTGAAACCATAGTTAATACTTGGCCAAACAAATCTTCCAGATAGAACTCCCCTCTTTTGCTATCAGACCCTTTATTTGAGTTTTTCTCATACTGACGAAAACCCCAAGTGACTTGATAGCAAAGTCGACCTTGCTTGATGCTGAAAATGAATTTTCAACTTCTGCGGTTCAAATTCCTGCATGCAAAAGTCGCATAAGCCAGCTTCGAGCAAGATCGTGATTTTTGTTCATGGACTGCATCTTAGTCGAGAACTTTTGGCTTGCAAAGGGTTGGGGCCTGGCCTGCAAGGAGTTGAACTTATCTTATATAACAAGCACTTAAATCTTTTATTAGAATTAATGGATGGAGGCCTGTTGATAAGTCGAACAAGTGTCTTTAACAACGATAAAACAAGAACTTAGACCTTTTTTTTCCGGGGATAGATCTAACGCTTACCGGTGGATGGTTTAGGTACAACTTTTATACTTCACAAAGAAGCACCTACTTATGCCTTATGTATCCACACCCTGTTCACAATGCCCTTCCTAGAGCTTATCCACAGAAAAGAAAATTGTAACAGCGAGCAGAAAAGTGAATTTAGCGGGTTGGATACGTAAAACCGGTGTCCGTCATGATGATTTTCTCAGGCCAACGCAAAGCGGCCAGGTGAAAGGCGGAGTCTTCGGGCTCCTGATCTTTACGGCGATCACGCCAGCGAGCCCCAACGGAAAAATCCACGCAAAATGTGTTTTTCTTCGCTCCGTGCCAGGAAAAAGGATCTATATCCTTGAATAACAAGGAGTATTTAGACATTTTCGCTGTCGGCTGAGGAAAAAGCTGGCGCCAATAATGACCAAAAATCACCGGAATATCGTCCTGATAACTGTCCCACCAAGGGGTACGGTCGGAAAAACGCCATCGGTTACCCGCAAAAAAGGGACGATTTGCCGGTCCTTCAGTCCCGGAAGTGAGCAAACGGATGGGGTTGAAGTCATTTTTGATCAAATCGTAGTCAATGTAGGCCTGCAATAACGGCACCAACGCCTCTGGATCTTCGATTTTTTCTTTCCATTCCTGTTTTGCAGCTAGATATTTATCCAGAATTCCTTCTTTTTCTGCATAAGTATCCGCTTTACGCTCGCATTCGAAGAAAAAATCAAGAAAATTTTCGCTTTTAACCGATCGAATATCATCAATTGCTGAATTATTCCAGGCGGCATGCACAATTCTGAGGTCGTTTCTTTCTAATACGATAGGTAATGAGCTTAAAAATTTTTTAATTTCATCTTTATTCTTTGGTTTTACACGCGTAAATGGCGAGTAATTTTTTAAATCTGACTGATATCGTTGGTCAAAATACCAACCTGATCCATCTTTTGCATCGTCTATCAGCAGATTGATTTCATGATTACCTAATATTCCTTTTGCTTTATTTTTATTTATCAAGAACTTAAGGTATTCAATGACTGCCGGACTGTTTGGACCTCGATCACAATAATCTCCCACGAATATCAGACTACGTTGCTCTGGATGAGAGCCATTTTCTTGGTAGCCCAAATTTTGGATCAGTTGTTGCAAGGCCTGAAGTTCTCCATGTACATCGCCGATGATGTCTAAAGAACCTGAAGGTAAGGGCTGTACAAGAAAGTTGGGCATGGGTGAAGATATCTTTATTTAATAATAACTATATATATAACTGGTAATGGATAATGGGTGTCTGTGGATAAGTCGCATAGATGAAAATTTACCTTTAATTTCAGTGACTTATTGAACATTTTTGCCTGTGTACCACCTTGATGGAGTCGGTGGACCAAAACTGGACAAATTTTGAGGTCTACAAAGATAGGTGACTTATCCCCCTTTCATCCACAGCACGTCCACAACAGGCCTTCTTGGAGCTTATCCACAGGGCTTCAAGGCTAGTCGTGGCCTTAAATATAGCTTTTTTGCCCAATCCTTGACTGATTTTCTGGCTGGATCCCCCCTTCAGGGAGCGTCTGGGTGAGCTGAGGTCGGTGTTTGTACCCGTACCCTGTTTGAGCAAGAATTAAGCCTTTATAATATCCACAAACTATTCACTTTCTTATTAACGGTTATTTTTAATAGATTCCATATTTTCATTTTTGGCTTAATCTATTTTGTTAATAAAATTGTGGATTTCTTTGTTATGCAAGCCTGTGGATAAGTTGGCCTATCACGACCGTTATTAGTTTCTCTGGCCCAAACAAACTCCTATCTTTGTGATTCAATATATTGGTTTTGTTTTTCACCCTAGTTTTTATTTTTATCTACAGGAAATAAAAAATTAGCAGTCCGATTTATTGTTTTTAATTGTTAGTTGGATTGTTTTCTTGCTATTCGTCTTTCCTTTATATAGACAGTTTTTTTGTTGATTAATATTTTTTTAAAAAAAAGAAATTAATCAATAATTTGAATCTGTTTATCCCTGTCCTCCAGTTATTTGCTTTGATTATCAGTTGATTTCTTTCTTCGCTTTGTAGATAAATAAAAGAATGGCTTGGAGCAGAGCAATAAACATTGAATGATCAGGTTTAACGGTGGAACCTATCTGCCGACCCGACCCGACCCGACCCGACCCGACCCGACCCGACCCGACCCGACCCGGCGTGCTGTGGCCATGTAGATCTGGATGTTTTCTCTGTATTGGATATAAACCCAGATTCTGTCTCGGCCTGCTTCAGCTTCTTTAGCCTGGGCATGCTTGATCGACCGTTCTCAGCCTGGATGCCGAGCGTGGCTTTTTGGCGATAGCGGGTAATTTGTTTAGTCAGCTATCTGCTTTGATAGGACAATCTGCTCACCGTGGAACTTCCAGGGCATTGGGGCGACAAAGCCTTGAGTTTGAAGCACAGATCGCCGCCACAGTAAGGCAAAACAGGGGCTTGCTTGAGTGCATAGACACTATGCTGCTGTCGTGGCGGGTGGTATCACCCACTTATCTTTAAGGGGTATGTTTTTTCCTTGGCAATAGCAAGGGTATTCTCCTGCTAGCCTGTGGCTTGTATCGCTATAAGAAATAGCGCGAAACCTCCCCTCATGTAACAATTGCCGCCAAGGCTGTTTAATCCTTAAGTATCGTCTCGCTACTCACCCCGTACTTCATGTCTCAACCGAATATCGAAGAAGCCGCTCAGGATTGGCATGGCTTGCTCCAGAAAGTGCCCCTGGCAGTCCGTGCTCATGTGCTGACTATCACTCAAGATAACCAGGACGAGCTTGCGACCCACTTTTATACGCATATGCTCAAGCATCCTGCTGCGCAGGTGTATCTGTCACATGAACAGGTGCACAAGCGTTTGCATCGTTCCTTGCGCAGTTGGTTGGTTCAGCTGTTTTCGGTAGATGAGCACAGTGATATGCAGGACCAGGTCAGGCTGCAAAATCAGGTTGGCGAGGTCCACGCACGGGTGGGGGTACCTGTTCATCTGGTGCTGCGCGGCGCACGCTTGCTCAAGGGGCGTTATGCCCGCTTTTTGTTTGAGTCCTCGACTGTCAGCTCTGAGCAAGCGTGGGAGTGCTTTCGTTACGTTCAGAGCTTTATTGACTTGGCGATGGAGCTGATGAGCCATGCCTATGCCAATTCTCGTGAGCGTAAATCCCGTGCTGAAGAGTCTTATCGCCTGTTTGCCATTGTGCAGAACGCGGCAGCCGAGCGTGGGCGACAGCGTGCCGCACTGCTGGATTGGGAAAATCTCTTTATGTTTGCGATGGCGGTCAACAATGGCGTGACGCCTGCCCCGCGAATTGGAGATTCGGACTTCGGTATTTGGTTCAAACATAAGGGCGCTCATGCGTTTCAGGGCACGGTAGAGAGCCGTGAGATCCTGGATCTGATGAACCTGATTGATACCGAGTTGATGCCCGCGTTCGAACAAGGGGACACGAAAGGACAGATTTCGCGCTTGCACGAGCTGCGTGATCGAACCCGGGCGATTGGTTTGCACCTGGATCGCTTGTTTGAGCAGCAAAACGAGCTGGAGTCTGGCCGGGACGTGTTGACCCGCCTGTTAAGCCGCAAATACCTACCTGTAGTGCTTAGCCGTGAAGTGGGCTATGCCCAGCAGCGGGGATCGCGTTTTGCGCTGCTGGCCGTGGATATAGACTTTTTCAAACGTGTCAATGATACCTACGGACATGATGCGGGCGACCGCATCTTGCGTCAGTTTGCCGAGCTGCTCAGCAATAGTGCTCGTGCCGGTGATTATGTATTCCGTCTTGGCGGCGAGGAGTTCCTCCTGGTATTGGTCGATGTGGATGGGGATGGAGCAGTGCGTGCTGCCCGCAATTTGCGTCTTCGCATTCATGCGGAAACCTTCCGGGTTGTGGATGGGGAGAGCATGAATATCACTGCCAGTATTGGCGTGGCCCTGTACGATGGCCACCCGGATTACGAGCGTACGTTGCGCCGGGTTGACCGCGCCTTGTATCAAGCCAAAGAAGAAGGCCGCGATCGGGTTGTGTACATTTGACCGGGCACGCTTGCCCACCCTTTTATGTCGTATGGCAGCAACCTGTGCTACAAGTGCGTATTGTTCTGTTCTTGCCAGTGTTTGCCGCCTGATTTCTGACTGTGTGTGGCCTGTGAAGTGCTTGTCCCGGGCCGGATGTGGTGCGATAAACACAATTACATTGAATGGCATCAATGCTTTGGCCTCAGGTTGAAGCAGGATTTGTTTGCGAGCTGATTTTATGCATCCCCGTTTGGCTGTTCTACCCCAGTATCTCCTTCCTAAACAGGCTCTGACCGAGTTTCTAGGCGGCTTGGCCTCTAAGCCCTTGGGCGGGCGTACGACCTGGGCTATCAAGCGCTTTATTGACCGTTACCAGGTCGATATGAGTGAGGCGGAAAACTCCGATCCAGCTAGCTACACTACGTTTAACGAGTTCTTTGGCCGCGCCTTGCGCCCGGGCGCCCGCCCTATCGCGGATACGGCACTGGTCAGCCCTGTCGATGGTGCTATTAGCCAACTGGGGCCTATTCAGGGCGCCGAGGTGTTCCAGGCGAAAGGCCATAGCTATTCAACCATCGCTTTGGTGGGTGGTGACGCCAAGGAGGCTGCTCGCTATCAGGATGGGGTGTTCGCAACCCTGTATTTGAGTCCCAGCGACTATCACCGGGTGCATATGCCTTGCGCGGGTGTTCTCAAGCGCATGATTCATGTGCCTGGTGACTTGTTCTCGGTCAATCCTACGACAGCGCGTGGTGTCCCTGGCCTGTTTGCGCGTAACGAACGTGTGGTCTGCTTTTTTGACTCCGAGCAAGGCCCTTTCGTACTGGTGCTGGTGGGGGCGACGGTGGTGGGCAGTATGGTCACGGTTTGGCACGGTGTGGTGAATGCCTCGCGTGATGGCAAGATTCACGAATGGAATTATGACGGCCAGGGTATCGCCTTGGAAAAGGGGCAGGAAATGGGTCGATTCTTGCTGGGCTCTACTGTTGTGATGCTGTTTCCTAAAGAAAGCGGATACCGCTTTGATCCTGGCTGGCAGCCGCAAGGCATCATTCGTCAAGGTCAGGCGATGGGCTATCAGGGCTAAACCCTGTTTTCTAATGAGTAAAACCTGTGTTCAAGTGGACACAGGTTTTTTTTGTCGTCGGGCCGCCCCAAGGCTCGGTGCCCTCGGCAAAAAACTCCCCCTGAGGGGTAGCAAGCCGAAGGCGTAGCGTGGGGGCATGGTTGACGGTTCAGCGCTTAAAAATCAATTTGTATTTAAGGTGTAGGTGGAGTAGGTATGAAAAGGTGGGGGGCGATGGTGATCAAGATTTTGGTCTTGTTATTGGTCTTGGTAGTAGCGGTCTGGGGGACGCTTGCACTGCAATTTCAGCTTTCGGCAAGCCTTGGACGCTGGCTGGCATTGGCCGGCTGGGTCGCGGTGGCTGTACTGAGTCTGTACGCCTTGGGTAAGGGCAAGAACTGGCTCTTTGTGCCTCAGGCGCTGGGCTTTTTGGTGCTGGTGGGCTGGTGGAGCAGTATTGTGCCTAGTAATGACCGGGAATGGGCTCCTGATGTCGCCAGAATAAGCGATGGACAGGTCAATGGTTCGATTGTGACTTTGCACAATGTGCGTGACTTTACCTGGCGCAGTGAGACCGATTTTGACGAGCATTGGATAAGCCAGGACTATGATTTGCAGACACTCAAATCGGTAGATATGTTTCTTTCGTACTGGATGGGGCCAGTGATTGCCCATACCCTGGTGTCTTTCGGGTTTGAAGATGGCCGTCATGTGGTGTTTTCGGTAGAGATACGCAAGGAAAAGCATGAGGCTTTTTCTGCAATAGGCGGTTTTTTCAAAGACTTTGAGTTAAGTCTGGTCGCGGCAACAGAGCAGGATATTGTGCGTACTCGCAGTAATATTCGCGGCGAAGACGTATACATGTACAGCGTGGATTTAGCTAAACCCGCTATGCAGGCCTTGTTCTTGTCGTATGTAAAGCAAGGCCAGCAATTGCAGACTACTCCCCGTTTCTACAACACGTTGACGGCTAACTGCACCACCATTGTTTATGACATGGTCTCCAGGATCGTGGATGGCGTACCGTGGGACTGGCGTGTGCTGGCGTCGGGCTATCTGGACGAGTATGTGTATGGTTTGAATGCTTTGGCACCCGACCATAGTTTTCAGGAACTGAAGCAACTGGGTTACATCAATCCAAGAGCCTTGTCACAGCGGGAAGGGCAGGATTTCTCAGCCCTAATTCGACAGGGTTTGCCTCTCGTAAAGCCCTTTTAAGGCTGTTTTAGGTGCTTTTGTTCCACGTGAAACATATGTTTTTCTTGTTATGATCTAATAATTAGATCGTTTCAAAAACAAAGAAGTAAATAAAACCCCATCATGTAAAAAAACATATGATGGGGTTTTTTATTTCAAATCTCCGGCTTAAGGAATAAGATTGGCTTGAAAAAAATAAATCTTACTGCGTGAGATCTTTTTCCTGAGGCGGCTTAAGGAGTTGCCCGCCACTGCACTAGTTGCTCTAGCGTCATGGTGTTGCCACCACATACAACAACCAGAATATTTTTGTAAGGGGCTAAGGCCTCGTGATCTAGATACAAGGTCGATAACGCTGCGCCGCATGCGGGTTCCACCAGAACACGATGGTCGGTCAGAAAACGTAAACAAGCGCTGACGGCCTGGGCATCACTGACCTGAATGCAGGTGGTGGGTTGGGACTGGCTAACGGCATATGCCTGATCGCAAACACGAGGAGCTGCCAGCGAGGTGGCAACCCCGCTGACCTGGCTTAGTGTGATGTGCCGGCGTTGCCGCACTGATTCGCCCAGGCTGGCTGTGCCCTCGGTTTCGACAGCAATAATGGTGGTCTTGTCCCAACCCTGCTCTCGCAGACCTTGGGCGACGCCGCTTAGCAAGCCTCCTCCCCCTACCGCCAGCAAGACGGCATCGGGCTGCACGCCCATTTGGGCCACTTCAGCAATCAGGCTGGCATGGCCTTCCCAAAGCAAAGGGTCGTCAAAGGGATGGATCAAGGCATCATCTTCTTGCACCAGGGTCAGCGCATATTCATGGGCTTCCTGCCAGTTCTTGCCGACCACGTGTAGTTCGGCTTTTTCCCGTTGAATCAGGCGTCTGGCGTGTTCGCTGGTGCTTTCGGGAACGACGACAAGGGTGGGTATGGTGAGCCGGCGCCCGGCGTAAGCGACAGCAATCCCTGCATTGCCACCCGAGGAAATGATAAAGCGTTTCTTGTTTTGTTCAGCGTGATGCTGGCATAGGTGCCCAATACCGCGAATTTTGAATGATCCGCTAGGTTGCAATGCATCCATTTTCAACCAGATTTGTTTGCCTAGTGGTTCGCTCAAGGCATGTGAGTAAATAAGTGGTGTCTCAAGGTGAAGAATCATTTCTTATCGTTCCAGATTTTATAGTGATCTGTGGGGCATGATAAGTGCTCAAGGCCCTGTTCACCCCATTTTATCGGTCTGAAACATATGTGGCTGAAAATATTGAGCAGTGTCTGGTGGCGGTCAGGTCAAGCGTGCGGGAAACGATTTGGTAAGGATGTTTATAGCAAAGAGCCTGGGTTCGGTAACTGCCCTCGTTCTTTGCACCCAGTCTCTTTATTAGCGTTTAATGTGAGGCAGCTTACTATCTGTCTGATAGTCTGCACCTTCTTACAATTTAGCTTCTTCGGAACCGTAGTGTCCAAGCTAAATCAAGGGCTTATCTGATAAAATGCTAGCCAAACTGCCCGACTCAAGACCTCTTTCTACATAGGATGCAGGCCCGGTCTCAAGCGTTTAATTTTAGATGCGTGATACGCACAAAAAACCATTCCAATCACTCCGGCCATAAAGCAGGGTTGTTTTTTGCTTTGCCTGATCGGAATAAAAACAATAATAACCAGAACTTATTTCTAGAAAAGGCGCTGTTGTAGCGGCTCTTAAAGGAATAAAGATTTTGTTATGAAAACTGCTACCAGACCTGCTGATATATATATGCGTTTTTTGCAGCTCGCCGATTCGCTGCATACCCTGCCTTGCTTGCCCTGCCTGGACCCTCTTGAAGAGCGTATCTTGGTGCTGGTTGCCAAGGCGTCAAAAGATTGTTTGCGTTTGTCGGTACGCGATGTCATGGCCGTAGAGCGGCTGGGATCGCCAGCGACCATACACACCCGGCTCAAGTCCATGCGCGAGAAAGGCTGGATCGTTCTCAGTGATACGGAGGACACGCGCCGCAAACAAGTTGATTTGAGCCAAGCGGCCTTGCTGCATTTTGACCGTCTTTCTGCCTGCCTGTTAGAAGCCGCCAATGTCTGATTTCACCAATAATACGGTGATGCATTGTGTGTAATTCCAGTATCTGTAGACAATAAGCTTTTGGCTTGAAGCTAATGCGTTGGACGCGTTCGGGTCCAGGCAATGGAATGCAAACACGCATTTATCCAACGAGTCCGCATGCCCAGCACAAAAAAGAAGGGATAAAAACAAGACGCTTGCTCCAAGATTTACCTGCCTGTAAAGAGTCTATTTTTCTATACTCAGGGTTCATATTGAATTTCCAGGCTTGGAGGCAGAATGCGCTTACCCATCTATCAGGTCGATGCCTTTACTGACACCTTGTTTGCAGGCAACCCTGCTGCCGTGGTGTTGTTGTCCGAGTTCCCTGACGATGCCTTGATGCAGTCGATTGCGGGAGAGAACAATCTGGCGGAAACCGCCTTTCTGGTACCACAAGGCCAGGACTTTGGTCTGCGCTGGTTCACCCCTACGGTAGAAGTGCCCTTGTGCGGTCACGCCACCTTGGCCAGTGCGGCAGTCGTACTGCAGCATGTGCGTCCCCAGGATAGCCAGGTGGTATTTCATACCCTGAGTGGTGCGTTGACGGTGCGTCGTGACCGGGGGGCTTATGTCATGGACTTGCCTGTGCGCCCTGTTATCCGTGTGGATGACAATCCGTTGCTGGAAAAAGCCTTGGGTACCAAGGTTGCGCAGTTGTGGCGTAATGACTTCACCCATTTGGCCGTGTTGGAGACGGAAGCGCAGGTACGAGAGCTGCAGGTGGATACGGCGGCCATGCTGGCCAGCGGTTGTGAAGGGTGTATTGTGACTGCGCCAGGCTCGGGCCAGTTTGATATCGTCAGCCGCTTTTTTGCGCCTGGTCACGGTGTTGAGGAAGACCCTGTTACGGGTTCGGCGCACTGTGCTTTGCTGCCTTACTGGGCCCCTATTCTGGGGAAAAACCATTTGCTGGCGTTTCAGGCTTCTTCTCGAGGCGGGGTGCTCGATTGCTCTTTAGAGGGTGATCGCGTGTTTCTGAAGGGGCAGGCCGTCATGTATATGGAAGGCCATATCCAGGTCGGTTAAGACGGCCTAAGGCGTTATAAGCAGGCCTGGCATTGCTGTTCCCCTGTATGTAACGCCCTTTCCTTGCAGCAGTACCGTGCTATCAGCACAGCCGTTAGAAAGACAAGCCAGCGTATTTTGGTTCGGTTTTCTTTATGACGGCTTTTTATGTTTTTTTGATCTCTTATGATTCCTGTTGCGCCCTTCTCCTCGATACTTTTGCTGATTCTTACGCTTGGCCCGATCGCACTGTTTTTTCTGTTGGTCTGGGCGGTTTCGCTTTTAGTGCAGCCACGACGCCGGGCAAACTTTAAGAAAAACCCCTGGCCGCGAATCCTGTTTTTGCTCCCCTTGTTGGTATTGGCGGCTTACTACAGCGTTTTTCAATGGGAGAGCTATCGGTTTGAAAAAAAGCAGCAACAGGAGCTGGCTAGCCGGCAACATGTTTTAAAAGAGCCGGGCCGCTTTGCCGGGGTGGATATGCCAAGCGGAACAGAGCTGGAATTGAGTGTGTGGGGCGACCCAGACAGCGTGTCCTGGGCCCGTTTTCCAGAGGCTGTGAAGATAGGCAACGCTCTTGTATTGTCATTTGAGCGCCCCCGGCCCGATCTGCAAAACTCCAGTTGGAAACTGCATCTGGCAGGCGATGCAACGCTGGAGGGTTGGCAGTGTGATGGCAATCAAGTGCTTGAAATGGAACAAGATCTTATGGAAATGAACGGCTTTCGTTTTGTCAGCTGTTTTTTGGCCAAAGGCAATCAAATTACAGGCTGGAGTCCTTATGCGGCGGCCGCCAATATGAGTACGGCTCCAGACTTCGTTCTGGAGCTACCTGCGGGTACTTTGGTGCAGTCCAGACCCGCTGGGACCTTGTATACGAATGGAGAGCGGGATCAGGATCGCTGGATGGTGCGCGTTGAGGCAGAGGGTTTGCAGGTCCGTGCCTGGAACTTGCCGTTGGAGCGCGCTTATTTCTCGGTCGATAAGAATAAAGACCTGCTTTATCTCTCCCAAGCGCGATTGGCCCAGGAAATTCAATTCGGTGGATTTCCCTATTTGGCCGGTACGCGTGTGTCTACACCCAACTATCGTTTTTACCCGCAGTGGCCCCTTTTATTGAAAATGGTATTGCCGGCGGGTGAGGGTTCGGATCACAGTAAAGAACAATTCCACGAACTGCTCAGCGGCCAAATTTTGGACGATTTTCACTAGTTAACGGCCTGATTTTGGCTTTTTTTACCTGTAATCTGCATTTTTTTTGTAGTGAGTGTAATTAAATAAGGCGAATTTGTTTTGATTAGCTCAATTTGAGTTAATGTAAGCATTTGAAGCGTTTGTATAAAATAAAAACGTAACGTTTTCAAACGTTGACAGCTAGACAGCTAAAAAGTTGGTGGCTACTGGTTTCCTTTCCTGAGGTTTTGGGCTCGAGCGGCAGGGACTTGCCGCCACGCTGAAACCACCCTATTGCTGGCGTAACTGAACAAGGTTAGATGCCGCTATGACGACATATCAAGGGGAGCTGCTGGAGCATACGCAGGCTCACGCACAAGCTGCTTATTGGTTTACTCGCTTGAACTCCGGCGAGGCGACTGCAGCCGAATTACGAGAGTTTGAAGATTGGCGTCGTGACAATCCAGAAAATGAACGTTCATATCGATACATTTGCTATTTTTGTGACGCCAGTCTGGATGCGCCCGAGCATGAAATCCGCCGTTTATTGGCCAGTTCGGGTGAGAAGGCGGCGTTGCTCAAGCCTTATCACCGAGGTCTGCTGGCCGGTTTGTTTGTTTTAGCCTTGGCGCTGACGGTGTTTTTCTTTTGGCCGGAGCGGGTACTACGACAAGAGCATCTGATTTCGGGGGCACAAACGCTGGAGCAGCGGTTTGTGGATGGCGCGGTGGTGCAATTGGGCCCCGACTCCGCTCTCGAAATCCGCGAGTACGAGGACAGGCTGAATCTGCAACTATTACGCGGTCAGGTCACTTTGCTGCTGGCTGACCCCACACCAAAGAGCGTGACGGTCTTTTCCAGCTTTGCGCAGGCGCGCAGCAACAAGGGGCAGTTTTCGGCCTTTTTGAACAGCGATCAAATGACGTTTGCGGTGGATACAGGTTCGATCGAAGTCTCCAGTGGAACATGGTGGCGCCGACAGATTCGGGTCTTGATTCCGGGTCAGTATCTTGATGTTGACCGGTGGTCTGGCATGAAACGGGTTCAACCCGCTCCTGTATCTCCCAATGAGGCCGACTAAAAGTCGGCCTCTTACATTCCAGCGCGTTTAGAACGTCCAGTTCAGGAACAATTTACCGTTTATATCGGCCCGGCTATCCCCAAGTAAACGGGTATTGGCCGACAGCCCTAAACGCAGGCGCTCGGATTGTTGCAAGCTGATGCTGGTTCCCAGCGATAAAGCATGACGATCCACTCGCGCATAACGCCCTTCAAAACCCACAGACTGGGCACTGGCAAAAGCCGCTTCCTGAGTCTGATGACGGCTTAGCAAAGCCTGCTCCCAAGCGATGGAGAAGGCTGTTTGCAATTGGCGATCCTGGCTTAAATTCCAGTTTTGGCGCAGGGCCAGGCCAAGCGAAGCCTGTAAGGCATGTTGACGGCTGGAATCCAAACGCAGGCGGCTGGCGGCATCGCCACTTTCTTCCAGCCCTGGGCGACGGTAATGGAGATAATCCAGAGCCAGAACCGGGCCGATGCTGCCGTTTTCACCTAGCGCCCAGTTGTAGCCAGTCTGTACCCCCAGTGAGAAGGTATGGCCTGTCCAATCTGAAGCAGGACGCGCCTGATAGTCCGCAAAGCTGATAGTGCGGTTCATCTTGCCTTGTTCAATACCCACACGTAGCTGAGCCAGACCGTTCCAGCCTTCCTGGCTGTAGGCACGATAGCGGGCATGGACACCCAGGCCCAAGCCAGTCAGCTTGCTTTTGGCCTGGAAGGGGGCGTCTACATTGACGCGCTGTTCGTTGGCATTGCCGTGTACGCCCAGACTCCAGTCACTGCCCTGAGCGCGATGTTCTGCCCCCAGCATCACCCCATAGGTTTGGCTGCGGTGGTCAACATCGTTGCTGCCCAACTGCCAGTGGTAGCGGCCACCATAGGTTTGGATGAAGCTTTGCCAGCCGCTCTTATCGATACCGTCGGTTTGACGCAGTTGTTCGGACACCAACTGTTCGCGGCGCAAGGAAGCGGCGGTTTGGGCGGCGTAGGCACCTGCACTTAGCTGATCCAGGGCTAGACCAATATCGCTGCCATCTGCACGCGAGAAGTCCATGGCTTGATACACGGCTGCCAGGGACTGATTACCCGAGGAAGCCTGCGCCAGGCTGGTACCGACAGCGGCGGCATTGGGCGATGCAGCGTATTGGGCATACGCATTCTGATGACGGCTGACAGTCCAGCCATCACCGGTACTTTCCACATTCAGGGTGGGGGATGCCAACGTGGCGCTGAGCACCGCAAACTGCCCTTGTGTCTGGCTGGCAGTGAACACCTTGTCCTGATTCAAGGTCCAGCCGTTTTGATACCAGTCTGGCTGCAGGTCCACGTTCAACTCGCCATCGAGCTGAGCCAGGCCCTGCACATCAATATGATCATTCTGGGTGGTCGAGGCTTCCACCAGAATCCGGCCATCGGCGCCTTGGACAAAATTGCCCTTGATCGTCATGTTCCCGTAGGAGTTTCCGGGGCTGAGTGTGCCGTTATTGGTGAAGTTGTATTCAGGGTTGAGGGTGAATTCGCTATTGCCATACAGGGTCGCGCCCTGATCCACGCGCAAGCCGTACAGCTCATGCTGGCCATTCAAGGACGTTGCGCCCCCGGCAATGACGACTGCCAGACTGTTCAGGCCCTTGATATTGCCGTCATAACGCATCTGGAAGCTGGAGTCGGCAGCGCTGGTCGCGCGCCCATTCTCATCAGCTTTTTGACCAAAGCTGATGCGGGTCAGCAGCGGTTGCTGGTCGGAGTCGCGGCGCTTGTAATCCGAGGTAATGTCACCTGTGATTTGTGCACCCTGCAAAATATTGATGTTCTGTACCCAGGCATTGTCCGCGATATGGATGGCCGCCTTCTGACCCGATAAGGTGCCGGACAAATCGTAATTACTGATCAAGGCACCTTGCAATATCTCCGGTACAGCGCGCAGCTGACCTTTAGCCATGAGCATCCAGGAGCCGTGATATTCATCGTCGCTGCCCATGGCGTTCTGGCCGAAATCGAATAAGGCTCCGACGCCATCCTGGCCATCTGCCCGGACCTCTCCTTGCTGGACAATATGGTGATGGCGACCATAGCTGAACTGCAGGCCACGACCATACCAGCCCTGGGCATGAATACGCGTCGCCTCGGGAATGATGAGCGTGTTTTCGCTACCATCCACACGTACACCGACCCCGCCTGGCCCGGCTGTCAGTAGATCCGCCGCTTGGGTAATGGTATTGCGTTCGCCATAAATGTGCAGACCCAAGCCTTGTGTGGCCATGTTGTACTGACCGGGCAAGTAGGCTGTGCCGTCTTCATTGCGCGCAAAGTAGCCATTGGTATTGTTCAAGGTGACGTCGTCGCCATAGACCGAATAGCCAAAGAAGTTGCGGCGATCAATGCTCAGCCCGATGTCTTGCAAGGCGGCAATTTCAGCTTCCATCAGATTCACGTAGTTGCGATAGGTCTGATGGCTCATCAGGCTGTTGCGCAGCTCGGTGTGGCTCATGTAGTTGCGGTCCACTCCATACTGTGGCTGGTCGTGGAAGTTCAGGATACTGACGGGAATGCCCGGCATGGCGCCATTCAGGACTTCCTGTACGTGATCGCCGGTGAAGTAGCCCTTGTCCTGGCGCAGATCAAAAGCGTCTGGGTCATACGGATTGGTGCAAACCGAACACAGGATTTTCTGCCCAGGGCTGGGGGCTCGACCCTGATCATCGCGCAAACCCAAGGCCCAGGGGCTGAGGTCATTTTGGAAGAAGGGGTCGGGTGGATCGAAACTGTCTGCAGGCAGGTTGTCCGTGACCGTGTTGCTGATGCCCAAGGCATGGGCCAGCTCGTGGAAAATCACTGCGTTGTAGTCAGCCTTGCCAGTTAAGGGCAGTTGGCTTGGGTTGACCGGAGCCGTATCCAGATCAAGCTTGCCGACGCTGATAACGGCATCGGGGTTATTCGGATCGCCCTGGAATATTCCCTGCAAGCGCGCTTGCAAGGCCGAGATGGTGAAGTTGGGATGGTCAGGGTTGTAGAGTGAAGCACCGTAGGCATTCGCGTTCTGGTCATTCATGGTGCCCAGATTGATCACAGCCGGTGTGTACCCTACGGGCAAATTAATGATTTCGGCCCAGCGCTCCAGCGCGGCACGAATTTTCAGTCGACCATTCTCGTCAATATTCCAGGGGGAAACGCGTGGATCGGATTGATCCGACGTATCGTAGCCCCCATCATCAGGTCCATAGATCCGCAATTCAAAGGCCTGCTGGCCTTGTTTGTTCAAAATGGATTCTGTCTGGTAAGCATGGGCGCTGCTGGCCCAGCTCAAGGCCAGCAGGGTGTGGCCTAGTAGCGCTTTGATTTTGAAGTCCATGTGATTCAGATAATGTGAAGACAATGGTTAGGGGGCATTTTTTGTATAAAAGTAAATAAAAGTGTCTTTTCTTGCTACTTATTTCTGAGCTGTGCCGAACATCTGAGTAAAAGGCGCAACACCTAGTGCACACATCACGGTAAAGAACGAGCGGGTTGCAGCCGTAACCCTCTAGGGGATGATGTGTACAAGAGAGGAAAGTATGACCATAGAGATCAGTGGACAGGGTTTAATACATAGACAAACTATGCCTGTGGCCGAGCCATTAAACGCGACGGCCATGACGCCCCCTGTGGTGCCCGAGCAAGAAGAGTCTGGCTCCATAGACTCATCGGGACGTATCAAGGTGCACCTGTCTCCCATGGGAAAAGATCTGTCATTGACCAGTCAGCAAGCTCAGAAAAAGGGTCGTGACAAGGATATTGATAGCAGTTCTTTGCCCGATGGCATCAAGGACATACTTAAACGTATTCGTGATCTGAAAGAGCAGATTCAACAGAAACTGATGGAGCTGCAGCGTATCCAGGCCAGCAACAAAAGCAGCGAAGCGGAAAAAAAGCAGGAATTGGATCGTGTGCAAAGCGAGCTCAATAGCTTGAACGGTGCTTTATCCAGTGCGCATGCCATGTTGAACAAGGTCATGGACGACATTGAGTTGGACGGTGATGCCCGTATGGAAGTTGGGGATTTATTGATGGCGTAAAAAAAAACCGTTCAACTGGTTTTGGGAGCCCTTGGGGGCGCAGGCGGGTGTGCCTAGGCGGTAGGCCTGCATGGACATGGGCTGCGCCCCTTTTTTACTTTAAGCAGCCAGGGGCTGCTTTTGCTGACGCTCAAGGCTGGTTTGCCACCGTCAAAGCTCGCGTAATTTTGCAGTTGAGCTGATGCGGAGACATCAAATTGGCGGTGACTTGTGCCTTGGTGCGAATGATGTAGGCGGTCGAGGGGTTCAAATCAATGCAGTACACCACCAGCGAGCCGCCCCCCAAGGGAGCCGAGCCAATATAGACGCCTAACTGATCGCTGGCTGTGGAGTCATTGTGCTGCTGGAAGCCCTCTCGCGCTGCTGTCTGCTGAACCGTATTGAGGCACTGGGCCACGCTGAGACGGGAGACGGAACGCTGTTCTGCCTCCAGCTCCAGAGGTATCAGTTCTTGAGCCTGTACTACCCCAGCGCCATGAATCAAAGCCGCCATCAAAACCCACTTGTTGAGTGTGCGCATGATGCCCTCCCGCAGGAGACAATGGAGTGTTCAGCATAGTCCTGATTGATCAGGGCAGGCTTTGATAGTGCTTAATTCAGGGACGAATGTCGGGTTTTTACTGAGGTGGGGGCAAGCCGTGTGGGAGTGATCAGCTTAGTGATCAGCTTCCGAATTTGAGGAGCCTAGTTCTTTTATTGCTTTATCAAAGTCACTCTCAAACAAGCGATCTTGTATGACGCGATATTTCTCGAACTCGCTTTCAGCATGAGTCTGGGCCAGCTTGGCAGAAATCTTGCCGCTATCTTGCAGAATTTCCCGGTCGTCGAACTCCAGAAACATATCTAGGCGTTTGGCCCAGTCTTCCATGGTCATGGGGATTTTGCGGCGGGCACGGTTTTCAGCCAGCTCCAGATAGGCATTGACGATGCGCCCCAAGGCATCCAGCTCGTCTTGTTTCAGGTAGTTCTTGGCAATACTGATGTCTGTTTTCAGTATTTTTCCATTGGGAGCATTGGCCCAGGAGGTAAGTCCCGTATGGGCTTGGCTGCTGTCGGCACGCTGATGAATAAGCTCCGCTGCAGTTTGGCCGTGAATGGCGTAATGCAGCTTGTTCTGCACCTTGGCAAAGAAGGATTTACTGGTCGGGGCATTCTTGTTGTAGTCCACGCTGGTTGCGTAGATATCGGTGATCTTCTGGTAGAAGCGCCGTTCGCGTAGGCGTATTTCGCGGATTTCTGCCAGCAACTGCTCAAAGTAGTCTTCGTTTAGAAAACTGCCGTTCTCCATGCGCTGACGATCAATCAGGTATCCCTTGATCGCAAATTCGCGCAGGATGTGGGTGGCCCATTGGCGGAATTGGGTGGCACGGATGGAGTTGACCCGGTAGCCAACGGAAATAATGGCGTCGAGGTTATAGAAGTCCACCAGACGCTTTACGTCCCGATTACCTTCTTGCTGAACTATCCGGAATTTCCGGATAGTTGCCTCGGAAGCCAGTTCATTGCTGGCAAAGATATTTTTTAAGTGCTCATTGACCGTGCGTACATCAACGCCAAAAAGCTCCGCCATCAGCTTCTGAGACAACCAGACAGTCCGTCTTTGTAGCGAGCTTCGATGCTTTGTTCACCAGCCTGACCAGTAAAGATCAGAAATTCAGTGGTGCTATTTCGAATCAGCTTCTTGCCGCTCATGCCTAGTTCCTCTGCACATCAATGGCTCAGTCTTTTGATGAGGTCACTTCCCAATACAAAAACTGGAGAAAATCTCCCCCAGCAAATCATCGCTGCTGAACTCGCCGGTAATTGAGCATAAATCCAGATGTGCCAAGCGCAGTTCTTCGGCAAACAGGTCCAGCACTTGATCGCTGTGCGTAGCGTGCTCTGCGGCCAGGCCCAGGTGGTATTCTGCGCGCTCCAAGGCGCGCAGGTGTCGTTCCCGCGCCAGCCAGGGGGATTCACTGCCGGGGTTCCAGCCGGCGATATCCAGCAAGGTGCGGCGCAGTGTGTCCAGACCTATATCCTTACGGGCAGAAATCGGTAGCACGGTGGCGCCGCTTTCCTGTGCAGGCAAGGCTGCCTGTTGTTCTGCTGTCAGCAAGTCTATCTTGTTATAGACGCGCAGCACGGGTACATGTGATGGCAGGCGAGTGGTAATGGCACTGTCCAGCTCGTCTTGCGGGTTGCGAGCATCGAGCAGGTGCACGATCACGTTGGCTTTGGCGATTTCGTCCCAGGTACGGGCGATACCGATGCGCTCGACGGTGTCCTCGGTGTCACGCAAACCGGCGGTATCCACGATGTGTAGCGGGATGCCGTCAATGTGGATTAGCTGCATGACACGGTCGCGGGTGGTGCCGGCAATATCGGTCACGATAGCCACGTCTTCACCGGCCAGTGCGTTGAGCAGGCTGGATTTGCCCACATTGGGCTGACCGGCCAGTACAACGTGCAGGCCCTCGCGCAGAATCGCCCCCTGACGCGAATGCTGCAGGATGCGTTCCAGCTCGTCCTGTATGCCTTGCAGGGTGGCCGCCGCCTGGTATTTTTCCAGGAAGTCGATTTCTTCTTCGGGAAAGTCCAGCGTGGCTTCCACCAGCATGCGCAGGTGAATGATGCGGTCAGCCAGGGTGTTGACCTTATTGGAAAACACGCCCGACAGGGAGGCGACGGCACTGCGGGCAGCGGCCTCCGAGGAGGCGTCAATCAAGTCGGCCACGGCCTCGGCCTGAGCCAGGTCCAGCCTGTCATTCAAGAAGGCGCGTTGGGTGAATTCTCCCGGTTCAGCCAGTCGCAGGCCCTGATCTTTACCTGCTTCCAGGCAGCGATCCAGTAGGCGACGCAGAACAGCCGGGCCGCCGTGGCCTTGCAGTTCCAGCACGTCTTCGCCGGTATAGGAGTGCGGGCCTTTAAAGAACAGTGCAATGCCCTCGTCGATTGCCTCGCCTTGTGCATCCTTGAAGGGCAAAAAGTGGGCATGACGCGCTTGCAGCGTACGGCCAAACAGGGTGTGGATCAGAGCATCAAGCTCTTTGCCGGACACACGGATGACACCAATACCACCCCGGCCGGGGGCGGTGGCAATAGCCACAATAGGGGAAGAGCTGGACATGGTCAGATCGATCAAAGAGGCGGAACAGAACCGTATTGTAATGGAGCAGGTAGACGGTTCGGGCTTGGGGCGCTAAGCCTTGTTGGTATCTGAAACGCTTGTGTTTATGTCCCTGTGGCCTAGGCTCTTAAGAATCAGGCAATCAGGCAATCAGGCAATCAGGCAATCAGGCAATCAGGCAATCAGGCAATCAGGCAATCAGGCAATCAGGCAATCAGGCAATCGGTCGTGTGGGAGAACCTAAAAAGGGCCAGGGCAAACAAAAGGCCTTTGGACGTGTCATCAAAGCGACTGAGGCCAGCCGTCTGCGCTTCTTTGAGCCTAGTGATTGTTCACACAAACCACCAGAATCTCCACGCTTTCCCCGTGTTCGCACAGATACAGGTGACCCAGATTGCTTTTGAAGTAGATGCTGTCGCGCGCTTGCAGTACATGCCGGCGGCCGTCCTGGAACTGCATGGTCAACTGCCCTTCAATGACAAAAATAAATTCTTCGCCTTCGTGTTGGCTGAAGTCGCTGGCATCGCGCGGTTTACCGGCCAGCACGCGCCCGTGCATGGGCGTCATTTTTTTGTTGATCCATTCCGATGCCAGCATGCCGTATTCATAGCGGTGAGCATGGTAGGTTACGGTGCGTGAAGCCCGTCCCACCAGGATGTCCATGCCGGACTCGTTCTGATCACGAGGCGTCTTGAACAGGTCGGACAAATCCATTTTCAAGGCCCGGCTGACGGCCAGGAATTTCTCGTAGCTCAGGCCAATCAGGCCGCGCTCTGCCTTGGACAGGGTGGACAAAGACACATTGGATAAACGTGCCAACATGAGCAGGGTCAGGCCCTGACGCTTGCGTTCATCACGTATGCGCGCCCCCATGGCTGTCTTGCTTAATAAGTTGGGGGTGGTGTTAACCAAGTCTTTTGTCATAACCGAAAGAAGTAATAAACAACATTCTTATAAATATTATTGATTTTCTTATAAGAAAACTCTGTCCTATTGTATAGAACTACACGCTTTACGTTGGGAGAAAGAAGGCATGACTGCGTTGTTTGATCCTACTGCTTATCCCTCTACCTCGGTGGAATGGATAAAAAAACTGATTGCTTATGATACGACAAGCCGGGAATCCAACCTGGAACTGATTCACGACGTACAGGCCTATTTACAGCAGCAAGGGCTGGAAACCGTGCTGACGCATGACGCCAGCGGCCGCAAGGCCAATCTGTTTGCCACTATTCCGGCAGCCGATGGCACACGTACCGGTGGCATTGTTCTGTCGGGCCACACTGATGTGGTGCCCGTAGATGGCCAGAACTGGAGCAGCGACCCCTTCAAGGCTGAGGTTCGTGACGATCGTCTGTATGGCCGTGGCACGTGCGACATGAAAGGCTTTGTCGGTGTGACCCTGCAATTGGTTCCTGAGATGTTGGCGACCAGGCTGGCCAAACCCATCCACCTGGCCTATTCATACGACGAAGAAGTGGGTTGTGTGGGTGCGCCTGTCATGATTGATGATCTGGTCCGTCGCGGCGTTCAGCCCGAAGGTTGCGTGGTGGGTGAACCCACCAGCATGCGTACCATCGTGGCACATAAGGGCATTAACGCCTATCGCTGCCGCGTACATGGTCATGCCGCTCATTCCTCGCTGACCCCCAAGGGTGTGAACGCGATTGAACATGCGGCACGCATCATCACGGCTATTCGTGATCTGGCCGACGACTACAAGAGCATGGGCCCTTACGACCACGATTTCGACGTGCCCTTCACCACCTTGCAGACCAGCATGATCCGGGGCGGTATCGCCTTGAATACTGTTCCTGACCTATGCGAATTCGAGTTTGAATACCGCAATCTGCCCGGTGTGGACCCCGAGCCGATCTTGCAAGAGATCCGCGAATTCATCGACCTGAAAGTCCTGCCCGCCATGCGCCGCGAGCATCCCGATGCTGTGGTGGAGCTGGAAAAGCTGGCCAGCGCCCCCGGCCTGAATCCCGAAGAACAAGCTGCCATTACCAAGCTGGTACGTGAACTGACGCGGGACGACACGGTACGAAAAGTGGCCTATGGCACAGAAGCAGGTCTGTTCCAGCAAGCCGGTATCCCTTCGATTATTTGTGGCCCCGGCAATATCGAGCAGGCCCACCGCCCCGATGAGTACGTGGAATTGGCCCAGGTGGAGCAGTGCGAGCAGTTCTTGCGTGCTCTGATTCGCAGCCAGGCCGTGACCGATTAAAAACAGACAAACAGGTTTCAACGCAAACCCATGACAACAGAAAAAGTTACCCAGGAAAATGTGGTGCAGGCGCACGAGCGTTTGCGTCCCTATGTGCGCCAGACGCCCGTGTTTGATTACCAGACCGGGCGTCTGGATAGCGCCGTCAATTTCAAGTTCGAGCATTTGCAGGCCTCGGGCACCTTCAAGGCACGTGGTGCTTTCAATAACTTGCTGAGCTTGTCTGAAGAGGCTCGCCAGCAAGGGGTGACCTGCGTCTCCGCAGGCAACCACGCCGTGGCCGTGGCCTATGCTGCCCATCAAATGGGGGTGAAAGCCAAGACTGTCATGATCAAGACCGCCAGCCCGGCACGGGTAGCCTTGTGCCGTGAATATGGGGCCGAGATTGTCTTTGCAGACAATGGTGAGCAGGCGTTTGAGCTGGTGCGCCAGATTGAAAAGGATGAACAGAAAACCTTTATCCATCCGTTCAGCACCTACCCCACCGTGCTGGGAACCGCCACGCTGGGCTACGAGTGGTTGCAGCAAGCGGGCAAGCTGGATGCGGTGCTGGTGCCCATTGGTGGTGGTGGTTTGGCTGCGGGTGTCTCGGCTGCCGTTAAGCTGTGGCAGCCTGATTGCGTGGTCTATGGCATTGAGCCGGTAGGCGCGAACGTCATGGCACTAAGCCGCCAGGCAGGCGAGCCGCAAAAAATCGGTGCCATGCAGTCCATCGCAGACAGTCTGATGGCCCCCCATACCGACGAGTTCAGCTTCCGCGTGTGTCAGGACAATATCGACACGCTGGTGACCGTCAACGACGACCAGATCCGCGCTGGCATGCACTTCCTGTTCAATGAATTCAAGATGGCCACTGAACCGGCGTGCGCGGTGGCCACAGCCGCCTTGATGTTCCCTTTGCGCAAACATCTGGCCGGGCAACGAGTGGGCGTGTTGTTTTGTGGTTCCAACACGGATACCGATACCTTTATCCGCCATATCACCACGCCACTGGCGCAAGGCTAACCATGCAGCTTAGCGTTTATGTAGCAAAGGCCCAGGAAGTATATGAAGGGCTGGATATGGGGGCGGCGATTGATCTGATGCGCCAGGGTTTTATCGCCATGCAGCAAGGGCGTATTGACCAGCCCTTGCGTACGATTGTGCGCAGCCATTTGTCCAGCGGTTTTCTGGGCATGATGCCTGCCTGCATTGATATGCCGGAGATTTATCCCGAGCCTTTGTACGGTGCCAAGATGGGCACCCTGTTTCCAGACAATGTGCGCTTGGGTAAAGACCCCCATCAAGGCTGCGTGCTCTTGATGAGCGGTTTGACTGGCGAGACGCGTGCCATTCTGGATGCCAGCAGCGTGACGGCATTGCGCACTGCGGCGGTCAGTGGCTTGGCCACCGATATGTTGGCGCGTCCGGATGCCAGCGTGCTGACCTTGTTTGGCGGCGGACATCAAGCCTTGTGGCAATTGCGCGCCGTGGCGCAAGTGCGTCGTTTGAGCAAGGTGTTTGTGCTTACCCGCTCTGCACAATCGGCCCAGCATTTTATTGAGCAAGCCCAGGCATCTTTGAACTGCCCCTTGATAGCGGGCGTCTCGGCCCAGGAAGCCGTGTCCCAGTCGGATATGGTACTGACGGCCACCAGCTCTGCCACGCCTGTTTTGCAGCGCGAATGGCTGCGCCCTGGAACGCACATCACCGCCATGGGTTCCAGCACACCTGCCAGCAGTGAACTGGATGGACCCACCATGACGGCAGGCCGTTTATTTGTGGACCGCGCGCAATCGACTCGCAATGAGTCGGGCGAATTTTTGAATGCGTGTAAACAGGGTTACTTGTCAGCCGATACTGAGCTGAACGAGTTGGGGGCGGTCCTGGAGGGGCAAGCCGCAGGCCGCAATGACAACCAAGAAATCACGATTTTTAAATCCTTGGGATTGGCATTTGAGGATGTATTGACGGCGGCTGCCTTGTTAAGCCGTCATGCCGCACAAGGCAATGGACGAGTAGTAGAACTTTAATCGCGTCATCAAGAGGTAGGGAGACAAGTAATGAAAAAGAAATGGGCGCAGGTCGTGTTGGGAACGGCCTTGGCATTGGCAGCAGGTATGTCTGTTGCCAGCAAATTGCCGGACACCATACGCTTGGTCGTGGGCTATCCGGCGGGGGGAACTGCGGATGCTGTTGCGCGGGTATATGCCGAGCAACTGCGTGAAAAGCTGGGTGTGAATGTGGTGGTGGATAACCGCGCTGGCGCAGGTGGGCAGGTTGCTGCCCAAGGTTTTTTGCGCTCGCCTACGGATGGTTCGGTACTGTTGGTTGCCAATAATCACATGATGACCACCCTACCCCTGACGGTGAAAACCGTCAGCTACGACCCCATGAAAGATTTTGCGCCGGTGGCGGTGATCGCCAAGTTCGAGCATATCTTTGTGGTCGGTAAAACCACGCCGGCCCATACCTTGCAGGAGTACGTGGAACTGGTCCGTAAAGAACCGGAGAAGTACGGCCATTACGGTATTCCCGCTCCTGGCAGCGCCCCCCAGTTCATGGGCTATAGCATTGCCAAGAAGAACGATATCCAGATGTCCCCCGTACCGTACAAAGGGGGCGCCCCCCTGATCAACGACCTGTTGGGTGACCATATCCCTGCTGGCGTGGATGCGGTGGGCATGATTACCGAGCATGTCGCCGCCGGTTCGGTGCGGGTGCTGGGAATTACCGGGGCTGAACGCCTGCCTATTTTGAAGGACGTGCCTACTTTTGCAGAAATGGGCTATGGCGACCTGAAAGCGTCGGGCTGGATGGGGATTTTTGCCCCGCTGGGCATGGAGCCGGAGATGGTCAAACAGTTCCAGGATGCCTTCAATGAAGTGGCCAAGCTGCCACGCATTGAAAGCGCGATTGTGCCGATTGGCTTCCGACCCGAGTCGGGCGATGCGCAGGAGCTATCGCGCATTGTTCAGGATGATCTGGATACTTGGGGACCCATCATCAAGGAGTCGGGGTATTTGCAGCAGTAAGGCATAAAGCGGCCAAAAACATGCCGTCATTACACCCCAACGCTTGGTTTTTTATTCAAGCGCTGGGGTGTTTTTCATGATGGCGACGGTAAGTTGTCCAGGCCCATGAGGCTAACGCTGTCGCTGGAGAGAATGCATGGCTTGAGCGCCCTGCTCAGGGTGCCAGCAAAGGCTGTAAGGCTTGGTAAATGTCTTGAGTCAGATCCTTGCCGGGGAACATATTGGCATGGACGATCAGGCCTTCCAGGCAAATGAAAACCAGCAAAGCTTGCTGGTGGGCCTTGTCACCAAAAGGCTCCTGCAAAATCGCTTCTATCAGTGCCAAGATAGCTAGCTTGTGCTCTTGTGCAATCGCGCAAGGCTGAGGGTTCACCGCCCCGAATTCTTCCGATGCCTTGATGAACATACAGCCATGGAAATCCGGTGACTGGAACCAGCTTTGATGCCACTGGAACAGCGCCTGAATCTTGTCCTGATAGCGTTCATGCGGCTCCAGATACTGCAGCAAGTCTTCCATGAAATTGCGGTGTCGCAACTCCAGCGTCTCTTTGATCAAGCCATCTTTGGTGCCAAATTGCTTGTAGACCGTCATGCGGGCCACATCGGATTCGGAAATGATGCGTTCAATTCCGACATTGCCGTAGCCGTACTGGCTGAAAAGGCGCAGGGCCGTTTCCAAAATCGTATCGCGCTTCGTGTTTTTCATCATCGTTGACTCAAGAAGGTAGCCTGGGAAAGTTTGACAGCCTCCAGCAGAATGATTATTGTACACGCCGGTAGATATACCGATCGGTCTATTTTGTTTCGGAGCTTCGGATGCGCTTTCTATTTTCTCGAATTCAAGGGGGCGGTGTACTGCCGCCTCGGCCACAAAGCAAGCAGGTTTTGCTCAGTTTTCTGGGAGGAACTATAGGCATCATGGTGATTGCCTATTTGACACAGCAGTTTGGCTTGCCCTTGATGATGGCGCCCTTCGGAGCGACCTGTGCTCTGCTGTTCGCAGCACCCGACTCACCCTTGGCGCAGCCACGCAGCGTGATCGGTGGCCATTTCATTGCCAGCCTGGTGGGTGTGGTGATTGCCAAGTATGTGGGTGCCGGTCCTGTCGAGATGGGACTGGCGGTGGGCTTGGCTATTGCCTTGATGCATGCCAGCCGTACCTTGCATGCCCCGGCTGGTGCTGATCCGCTGGTTATCTTGCTGGCCGGTGAGGTCTCGTGGTCTTACTTGTTTGTGCCCTCTTTGCTGGGCTCTATCGTGTTGGTGGCGATCGCTGTGGTGATCAACAACGTGGGGCACGAGAAAGCCTGGCCCAAGTATTGGTATTGATAGGCTTGTCTCATGCCGACCACGACTGGTTTTAAGGCTTCCATTCGGGAGCCGACAGATGGATGCCCACAGACATTTGTCGAGCAGGCTGTTGAGCTTATTTCACCGGCGTACACAACTCCACCACAATGCGCTCCGGCGTCTGCACATAAGACACCACCTGTCCCCAAGGCTTGTCCTGCGGCGGCGCCAGTTCTGTGCCCCCTTCTGCCAGTGCCTTGGCATGAGCGGCAGGTACATCATCGCAGACCAGGGCAACTTCGATACCCAGCGGTACTTCTGACGCGTGCGGTGACAAATGGCCTTTTGGGTAGTTCATGTAGGCCAGCATTTCGCCCGCAAAGGCCAAGGTGGTTTGGCCGGTTTCCAGCTCGCCGTACAGCCCGGTTTCATGCAGCATTTTGGTAGGCAAACCAAACGCACGGTTGAAGTAGTCCAGTGCCTGGCCGACATCGGGAACGTAGATGATGGTATAGCCAAATTTCATAGTGGGGCTCGGTAGGAGAACGCAGGGCCAGTGCAAAAAAAATCGGCCCCCCGATTGTAGAGGGGGAGCCGATTCTTGGATGGCTTAAACAGCCCGATCAGGGTTTAAAGCTGACCGCGTTTTGTCAGTTCTGCTTTTACTCCAGCACCGTAGGCAGGGTCTGCCTTGGTGAAGTGGCCCAGCTGACGCTCGATGATTTCCTTGGGAACACCGGCCATGGCGTCGGCAATATTGCTGAACAGACGCTGCTTTTCCTCGTCGTTGAACAGGCGGAACAGATTGCCGGGCTGCGAGTAGTAATCATCATCTACGCGGTGATCCCAGTGATCTGCCGGCTGACCGTCCAACGCCAGAGGCGGTTCGCTGCGGGGAGCCTGTTGCCATTGACCTTGGCTGTTGGGCTCGTAGTTGATCGTGCCGCCGTTATTGTCGCCTGTACGCATGGCACCATCGCGGTGGTAGCTGTGGAACGGACAACGTGGTGCGTTCACCGGCAGCAGGCCGTGGTTCACGCCTAGACGGTAGCGCTGAGTGTCGCCGTAGGAAAAGATACGGCCTTGCAGCATGCGGTCGGGCGAGTGGCCAATACCGGGCACCAGGTTGGCAGGTGTAAAGGCGGCTTGTTCAACTTGGGCGAAGTAGTTGGTAGGGTTCTCGTTCAGTTCCAGCATGCCCACATCGATCAGCGGGAAGTCGCCATGTGGCCAGACCTTGGTCACGTCAAAGGGGTTGATGTGGTAGGTGCGCGCCTGCTCTTCGGTCATGATCTGAATGCGCAGCGCCCAGCGTGGAAAATTGCCCTTTTCAATGTTCTCGTACAGATCGCGCTGCGAGCTTTCGCGGTCCTGACCCACGACTTTGGCCGCTTCTTCGTTGGTGTAGTTGGCAATGCCTTGCTGGGATTTGAAGTGGAATTTCACCCAGTGGCGCTCGCCCTTGTCGTTGATCAGGCTGTAAGTGTGCGAACCGAAACCATGCTGTTGACGAAGGTTACAGGGCAAGCCGCGGTCGCTCATCAAGATGGTGACCTGGTGCAGGGACTCGGGCGATAAGGACCAGAAATCCCAGGCGGCGCTCATATTGCGCAGGTGGCTGCGCGGGTCGCGTTTCTGTGTGTGGATGAAGTCGGGGAACTTCAGTGGATCCCGTATAAAGAAGACAGGAGTGTTATTGCCCACGAGGTCCCAGTTTCCGTCTTCGGTATAGAACTTGATGGCAAATCCTCGAACGTCGCGTTCTGCATCGGCGGCTCCTGCTTCACCAGCTACGGTGGAAAAACGTAAGAAAACGGGGGTCTGGCTACCTGGTTTAAAGACCTTGGCCATGCTGTACTGACTGATGTCGTGCGTGACGGTAAACGTGCCGAAAGCGCCCGAACCTTTGGCGTGTACGACACGCTCGGGGATGCGTTCACGGTCAAAGTGAGCCAGCTTCTCCAGCAGCCAATAATCCTGCATCAGGACGGGACCACGAGGGCCGGCTGTCATGGAGTTCTGGTTCTCCTCCACAGGGCGGCCAGCGGCAGTCGTCAGGGTTTTGTTGCTCATTGTGATTCTCCGTTGAAGCTGACCCGAACCGAGTGGGGCGGGTCGTTTTAAGAAGTTAGGATCAGTCTACGTGCCTTGTTCAAAATAGTTAAATCAAATGATTTTAGCGAAGGAATAGTTTTTTGCTATTGGCAGGGATTCTCATCCCGATCATAGCGGTAAGTGCAGGACTTATGCATGAAACTTGTGCGACAGGATATGGCAGCAAGATCGGGCCAATTCTATAAGGCCAGAACACGAGCTGTGTTGAATCAGTGTTGGGGCGTTTTATTGGCCTGGCTGTCTGGCTAGGGCTGTGCCTGAGTCTGATAAATGACAGCCGTGTTCAGTGCTACGTTTGAACATTGTTTACTTGCTCTGCTTCATGTCATCTGGCTGGCAGCAGGCATAAAAAAAACCCCGCTAAAAAATATAGCGGGGTTTTTTGTCTCAGAGCGAATTAGCTGTTGGCCGCTTTCGCGCTTTTCTTTTCGATCTGCACCATGATGTAGCGCTGCTGAGCGATGGACAGGATGTTGTTCACGCACCAGTACAGAACCAGACCGGCAGGGAAGAAGAACATCATGCCACCAAAGACCAGAGGCATCAGCATCATGACTTTGGCTTGCATTGGATCAGGCGGCGTGGGGTTCAGCTTGATCTGCAGGAACATGGTCCCCATCATGATGGCGGGCAGAATCATCCATGGGTCGCGTGCGGCCAAGTCATGAATCCACAGAATCCAAGGGGCGCCGCGCATCTCGACACTGCCCAGCAGTACCCAGTACAGGGCGATAAACACAGGGATCTGAACCAGCATGGGCAAACAACCACCCAGCGGGTTGATCTTCTCGGTGCGGTACATCTCCATCATGGCGGCGTTCAGCTTGGCCTTGTCGTCACCGAACTTCTCGCGCAGGGCTTGCATGCGTGGAGCAAATTGCTTCATCTTGGCCATGGAGCGGTAGCTGGCAGCCGACAGCGGGAAAAACACCAGCTTGATCAGCACTGTCAGCGCCACGATGGCCCAGCCCCAGTTACCCAGCAAGGAATGCAGCCAGGTCAGCAGCTTGAACAAAGGCTTGGAAATAATGGTCAACCAGCCGTAGTCCACAACCAGATCCAGACCGGTAGCCAATTGCGACATGGCTTTCTGGTCTTGCGGGCCTACCCACAGGGCGGCGTCCACTGCCTTGCTTTGGCCGGCAGCGATCGAACCGACCGACTCCAGCGTGCGCACGGCGTACAGATTGTTGCCCAGCTTCAGGATTTCATTGGTGCGCTGCAGGTCCTGGGCAGGAACCCAGGCCGTTGCAAAGTAATGTTGCACCATGCCGATCCAGCCGTTATCCACGCTGCGAGCGTAGGTGGCCTTGTTCTTGTCGATGTCCGAGAAAGTGATTTTCTGGAATTTTTCGCCGCTGGAATAGACCACAGGACCGGTAAAGGTGCTGTACAGGCGGGACGAATCGGGTGGGTTGTTGCCGTCACGGGTCAGTTGCAGATACAGGCGTGGGTCAATGGCCGAGCCGGTATTGTTCTGGATATCGTGACGAACCTGGATGTCGTAGCGGCCTTTGTGCAGCGTGTAGGTCTTAGTGACTTTCACGTCGTCCGAAGTGGCTTCAAACACCACATCCAAGGTATCGCCCGTCATGTTGTGCTGGCTCGAGACCAGAGTGAACGGGGTCAGGTGGTTGGGCAGATTCTGGCCGGCGGCACCCACAATACCGGACTGGGCCAGGTAGGTGGAGGCGGGCGAGTTATCCAGCAGCACCATGGGCTGCTCGGGGTTTTCGGGCGAACCGTACTTCAACAGTTCAGCCTTGATCAGTTGGGCACCTTCAGTGCTAAAGCCCAGCTTGTAGACGTCTGTTGTGATGTCGATGGTTTGCGCTGTGGCAGACACCGCGCTGTTGCTCGAAGGCAAGGCAGCAGACGCAGTCGGCTCTTGAGCAGCGGGAACACCACCGTTTGCGGCAGGTTCGTCGGAGGCTGCTGGCGCTTGTGTGGTGGCTGGGGTGGAAGCGAACAGCGATGGCTTGCCGTTATATTCCTGCCAGTTGTTCCACAGCAGCAGCAGTGCAAAGGAGAAGATCATCCATAGGATGGTGCGTCGGATATCCATAGCGCCTGTATCACATTTATAAAGCTGAGCAAAAGCTTAGCAGTTTAACGTAGCTGGTCAGCAAACAGGGGGTTGCCTTGAAAAACAAGGCGCAGACCAGGACGGTTTTAGAAAGTGTTGCGGTCTTCGGGCGTGCGAGCGGGCACAGGATCATGCCCTCCCTTGCACCAGGGATTGCAGCGGCAGATGCGTACACCACCTAGCCATAAGCCTTTGAGCGGGCCATGAATCTCAATGGCCTGCAAGGCATAGTTGGAGCAGCTGGGGGTAAAGCGGCAGTTTCTACCGATCCAGGGACTCAGAAAAAACTGGTAAAAGCGGATCGGTGCCGAAGCCAGTTTGCGCATCATGGCCGTACCTTTGAAAACAAGGTGTTGGCTTCATCGCGAACCAGTTGCTTTAAAGCGGTCAGCGACACCAGAGGCACCTTGCTGTGCAGCCTAAAGACATAGGCGGCATTGGGCAAGCCTTCGCGTTTGTGGCGGAAGGTTTCACGCAAGATACGTTTGATGGTGTTGCGGGTGACGGCGCGGTTGGCAAAGCGCTTGGGGACGATCAGTCCCAAACGGGCGCCTTCGGTCTGGTGTGGGTCCTCGCCACGAGAGCGAGTGACCACGAACAAAGCCCCGCGACCTACGCGTTGTCCTTTTAATGACTGCGCGTATTCGGTGGGGCTATGTAAGCGAGCCGTAGCTGGAAAGGAGGCACGCATGATGCGTATCGTGGGAGTCGGGCTTTAGATAAGAGATCCATCACCCTGGGCCCCGCATCCCGACATGGCTTATACAGCCAGACGTTTGCGACCTTTGGCGCGACGTGCGTTCAAAACAGCGCGGCCACCGCGAGTTTTCATGCGAACGCGAAAACCGTGGGTACGCTTGCGACGGGTAACAGAGGGTTGGTAGGTGCGTTTCATGGTGTATCCAAAAAAATGAGCCGCCAGAAATCGCAGAAAATCTCCACCCCGACTGCGCAAAGGCTTGGGATCTGGCAACAGAAAATCGTGTTAAGCCCGTCATTTCAGCAAATTCTTTCTGTTGTGTCAATTATTTAGCCCGATATTACGCAACTAAATTTGTTAGCCTGTGGATAACTTGGTACAGCTCAGGGTAGAATCGAGGTTTACAGAAGTGATGACCGATGAATGAATTCTGGCAGTCCTGCGTTCAGAAATTGGAGCAGGAGCTTCCCCCACAACAAATAAGTGCGTGGATACGTCCACTGGTTCCCCTGGACTTCGACAGCGAAGCCGGGGTGTTGCGCGTTACTGCGCCCAATCGTTTCAAGCTCGATTGGGTTCGCAAGAATTTCGCCACTCGTATCGAGGAACTGGCTTCGGATTTCTACGAATGTCCCGTTACGGTTCAGTTCGAGCTGCCTTCGGCTAGCGCGGCGCCGCGTCGCGCCCTGGCCGATCGTGCCGCTCCTGTGCCTGCAGGCAGCCCGGCCGGTGATAATCTGGCCCCGCCTGTTGCCAACCCGGCCATGACGGCGGTGGTGGATGCGGTACAGGATCGCTCGCGACTGAACGCCGAACTGACTTTCGATAATTTCGTTACGGGTAAAGCCAACCAGTTGGCACGCGCGGCCGCTTTGCAGGTGGCCGAGAATCCCGGTGTCTCCTATAACCCACTGTTTCTGTATGGCGGCGTGGGTCTGGGCAAGACCCACCTGATTCATGCGATTGGCAATGCGCTGGTCGCCAATGGCAATGGTGTGCGCGTCCGTTACGTTCACGCCGACCAATACGTGTCGGACGTGGTCAAGGCTTATCAGCGCAAGGCGTTTGACGAGTTCAAGCGCTACTACCATTCGCTGGACTTGCTGCTGATTGACGATATTCAGTTTTTCGCTGGCAAGAATCGTACGCAAGAAGAGTTTTTCTACGCCTTTGAAGCGATGGTGGCCCAGCGCAAGCAGATCATCATCACCTCGGATACGTATCCCAAAGAGCTGGCTAATATTGATAGCCGCCTGATCTCGCGTTTTGACTCCGGTCTGACCGTGGCAATCGAGCCGCCCGAGTTGGAAATGCGTGTAGCGATCTTGCTGCGCAAAGCTCAGGCCGAAGGCATTGCCATGCCCGAAGAAGTGGCTTTCTTTATTGCCAAGCATCTGCGCAGCAACGTGCGCGAGCTGGAAGGGGCGCTGCGCAAGGTTTCGGCCTACGCGCGTTTCCATGGCCGCGACGTCCTGACGGTGGAAGTGTGCAAGGATGCCCTGAAGGATTTGCTGTCGGTCTCCAATGGGCAGATCACAGTGGAAAATATCCAGAAAACCGTGGCCGATTTTTATAAAATCAAGGTCGCGGATATGTACTCCAAGCGCCGCCCCGCCAATATCGCCATGCCGCGCCAGGTGGCCATGTATCTGGCCAAGGAACTGACCCAAAAGAGTTTGCCGGAAATTGGCGATCTTTTCGGTGGCAGGGACCACACTACGGTGCTGCACGCGGTGCGTAAAATCTCGGATGCACGCACCAAGCAAGCCGAACTGAATCACGCATTACACGTACTGGAACAAACTCTCAAAGGATGACCATGCAACTCGTTCAAGCTACCCGCGACGCATTGCTAAAGCCCTTATCCACAGTAGTTGGCATTGTGGAGCGCCGCCATACTTTGCCGATTCTGGCCAACATCCTGCTGCGTAAAAACGGCTCTGATGTCTCTTTCCTTGCAACCGACCTGGAAGTGCAGATCACCACCAATGCCGACTTTGGCGTGGGTGAGGACAATGCGGCCACCACGGTGGCGGCCCGCAAGCTGCTCGACATTCTGAAAGCCCTGCCCGACTTTGGTGATGTGCGCCTGGGCCTGGACAGCGGCAAGCTGACTATCCAGTCCGGCAAGAGCCGTTTTCAGTTGCAGACCTTGGATGCGGCGGATTTTCCAGTGCTGAACCTGCCCGAGCAATGGGACGTGTCGCTGAGCATGCCTCAGCGCACCTTGAAGCACCTGTTCAACACGGTGCACTTTGCCATGGCCCAGCAAGACATTCGTTACTACCTGAACGGCATGTTGCTGGTGTTTGAACCCGGTCTTGTACGTACGGTTACCACCGACGGCCACCGCCTGGCTCATAATGCCACCGCAATTGATGGCGTGCAGGAGCGCCACGACATCATCGTGCCGCGCAAGACCGTGCTGGAAATGCAGCGTCTGCTGGGCGATACCGACGATCTGGTCAATATTGATGTGTCCAGCCGTCAGATCCGTTTCCGTTTTGGCGATGTGGAGCTGGTCTCCAAACTGGTTGAAGGCAAATTCCCCGACTTTGCGCGTGTGATTCCTTCCAACTACACCCGTCACTTTGATGTCAGCCGTGAAGTGTTGCAAGGCAGTTTGCAACGTGCTGCCATTTTGACCACGGACAAACTGCGTGGCGTGCGACTGCAACTGTCGCAAAACCAGCTCAAGATCTCCGCTTCCAATGCCGAGCAGGAAGAAGCTGTTGAAGAGCTGGATATTGATTACGAACACGAAAGTCTGGACGTTGGCTTTAACGTCAGCTACTTGCTCGATGTGTTGGCCAGCATCAAGGATGAAACAGTCCGCTGGTCTGTGCAGCCTGATGCCAACGCCTCTGTGTTGATGACGCTGCCCGAGCAAGAAGACTTCAAGTACGTGGTCATGCCGATGCGCATCTAATGCGGCATGTTCGACAGGTATGGCCCGCCGGGCCATACCGGCTTGAAGCAGACAGGCTATTACAAGGTTTTATGCTATGACCGATCAAACCACGACCGCCCAGCCAGCCGATTACGGCGCTGATTCCATCAAAATGCTCAAAGGCCTGGAGGCCGTGCGCAAGCGTCCAGGCATGTACATCGGGGACACCTCCGATGGCACCGGTCTGCACCATATGGTGTTCGAGGTGGTGGATAACGCGATTGATGAGGCCTTGGCCGGTCATTGCGACGATATCGTCGTCACCATCCACTCCGACAACAGCATTTCGGTGTGCGATAACGGCCGCGGTATTCCAACCGATATCCACAAAGATGACGAACACCAGCGCAGCGCCGCTGAAATCGTCATGACCGAACTGCACGCGGGCGGTAAGTTCGACCAGAACTCCTACAAGGTGTCTGGCGGCCTGCACGGTGTGGGTGTGTCTTGTGTGAACGCCCTGTCCGAATGGCTGTTGCTGACCATCTGGCGCAACGGCAATGAACACCAGGTCGAGTTTCGCCGTGGCGAGCGTACAGCTCCCCTGGCGGTAACAGGTCCGGCGGGCGAGCGCACGGGGACGTGCGTGCGTTACCTGGCCGACCTGGAGATTTTCAATAATATTGAATATCACCACGAAATTCTGGCCAAACGTCTGCGCGAGCTGTCCTTCCTGAATAACGGCGTGAAGATCCGTTTGGTTGACGAAATTCAGGGCAAGGAAGAGGACTTCGCCTTCCTGGGTGGCGTCAAAGGCTTTGTGGATTTCATCAACCGCAACAAGACTCCGCTGCACCCTAACGTGTTTAGCGTGGCGACCGAGTCCAGTGCCGGTGGCACACCGGTATCGGTTGAAGTGGCCATGCAGTGGAACGACAGCTACGCTGAAACCGTGCTGTGTTTCACCAACAATATTCCCCAGCGTGACGGTGGCTCCCACTTGACCGGTTTGCGTGCGGCCATGACCCGCGTGCTGAACAAGTACATCGCCGACAACGAACTGGCCAAGAAAGCCAAGGTCGACACCTCGGGTGATGACATGCGCGAAGGCCTGGTTTGCGTGCTGTCGGTGAAGGTGCCCGAGCCCAAGTTCAGCAGCCAGACCAAAGACAAGCTGGTGTCCAGCGAGGTGCGTCCAGCGGTTGAGGAAGCCGTGGGCCGTACCCTGGAAACCTGGTTGCTGGAGAACCCTATCGACGCCAAGGCGTTGTGCGGCAAGATTGTAGAAGCAGCCCGTGCGCGTGAAGCGGCCCGTAAAGCCCGCGAAATGACACGTCGAAAAAGCGTGCTGGAAGGCGCTGGCTTGCCGGGCAAGCTGGCTGATTGCCAGGAAAAAGACCCTGCCCTGTGCGAACTGTATATTGTGGAGGGTGACTCAGCAGGCGGCTCGGCCAAGCAAGGTCGAGACCGTAAGTTCCAGGCCATTTTGCCGTTGCGTGGCAAGGTGCTGAACGTAGAAAAAGCCCGTTTCGATCGTTTGATTTCCAGCGAGCAGATCACCACTCTGATTACTGCTCTGGGCACCAGCATCGGCCCGGATTTTGATATCGACAAACTGCGCTACCACCGCATCATCATCATGACTGACGCGGACGTGGATGGTGCTCACATTCGTACCCTGCTGCTGACACTGTTGTATCGTCAGATGCCCGAGCTGATCGAGCGCGGCTATGTCTACATCGCTCAGCCGCCACTGTACAAGGTCAAGGTGGGTCGTGAAGAGCTTTACTTGAAGGACGACGCCGAGGAAGCCGAATTCATGCTGAAGCTGGCCCTGCGCGATGCGGTGTTGACCCCCTCCGAAGGCGGTGCGCCTATCACCGGCGAGGCTCTTTCTGATTACGCTCACCGCTACGTGAAGGCCAAGGGCGTGATTGAACGTCTGTCGCGTCATATGGACGGCGATGCCTTATCGGCGTTGGCCGAAGGCGTGAAGCTGAACCTGGATACGCAGGAAGCGGCCGAACAAAGCGCCCAGGATCTGGAAAAAGTCCTGTTTGATGAAACCCTTCCTAACGTGGTTAAAGTTTTTGCTGCCTTCGATGAAGGCAGCCAAGCCTGGCGCGTAGTGGTGCAACGTTTGCACCACGGCAATATCCGCGTCACGGTGTTTGACCGCAACTTCATGCGCGGCGCTGATCACCAAACCCTGGCCCGTGCTGGCGAGATCTTTGCCGGTCTGATCGGTGATGGTGCCATGGTTGCCCGTGGTGAAGGCGAGAAGCGTCGTGAAACCCAGGTGGATGATTTCCGTGAAGTCATGCAATGGCTATTGACCGAAGCCGAGCGTGGCCTGAGCAAACAGCGCTACAAAGGTCTGGGTGAAATGAACCCCAGCCAGCTGTGGGAAACCACCATGGACCCCACCGTGCGCCGCCTGCTGCGCGTCCAGATCGCTGATGCGATCGATGCGGATCAAATCTTCACCACCTTGATGGGTGATCACGTTGAGCCACGTCGTGCCTTTATCGAATCCCATGCCTTACAGGCGGGGAACCTGGATATTTAAGGCTATCGGTGTTCACCGTTCCTGAAAGCTTCCCGGTTTGATGAAAACCGACCTCAGGAACTTGTGAAAAACCCCGCAGTGATGCGGATGAATAAAATGGGCTCCGGCGTGCTTGCTGGGGCTCATTTTTTTGGTGATGGGTGATGCGCTCTGAGTCCTAAGGATTAGGTGTCTTTGGGCTGGTTCAATGAATCTGCTAGCGCGCACACCGCTGATCAATGGCTGGGTCAGTTAGCCGCTTTGAAGTCATGCGCTCTAGAAAGGGAACAGCGCGAAATCAAGCTGATGTGGTCTACTTGCAGTGATTCACCCTGCTTCATAATGAACGAAAAAGAAGGGGCGTGGGGATCTGATGGTGAAATCTGGTGTCGGCCTTGCAAGGCCCCCTGATCGATCGTGATGACGCTGTAAATTATTCAATAACTATTTGTGTGGAAATGGAATGCGACTGGACAAGTTTCTTGGTGAGAGTACGGATCTGAGTCGTTCAGACGCGCGTAAAGTGCTTAAAAGCGGAGAAATCACCGTCAATGGCGAGGTAGTGACCAAAGGCACTCACGTTGTGCAAGAGGGTGATGTAGTGTGCTGGGATGATGAGCCGCTTGCCCTGATTGGCCTGCGTTACATCATGCTCAATAAGCCCGCTGGTTACGAGTGCAGCCTTAAAAATAGCGCCTATCCGTCCGTGATGATGCTGATCGATGTAGACAAGCGTGAGCGTTTGCATACTGTCGGTCGATTGGATGTGGATACCACCGGCTTGATTTTGATTACGGATGATGGCCAGTGGACGCATCGCATTATCTCGCCCCGCCATCAGTGCGATAAGGTCTATGTGGCAACGTTGGCAGAGCCTTTGCCTGACAATGCAGAAGAATTGTTCAAGGCCGGTATCTTGTTGAATGGCGAGGACAAACCGACGCTGCCAGCCGTGCTGGAACGCATTGATGAACGCACCGCAAGGCTGACTATTCAGGAAGGAAAATACCATCAGGTGAAACGTATGTTTGCCTCTTTGGGGAACTTGGTTCAGACCTTGCATCGTGAGCGTATTGGCTCCCTTTCCTTGGACGACAGCCTGGAGCCAGGCGAGTCGCGCTACTTAACTCCTGCCGAGGTGCAGCAGTTTGTAGAAGAGGGTTAACGCTCTCCTGGCCTTTGGTTCTTGCTGTGGCAAGCCAAAGACGTATCAAGTCCAGAGCTTGGATGCCTGAGTTCTGGGAGACCAGTCATGAAAAAGCGCTCAAACATACCTTGTTTGAGCGCTTTTTTGTACCTGCATCAATCGTCAAAGGGGCTGGTGGCGCGGTGCCCTGCTTTATTTAACCGCCTTGTGTCTGATGTCGGATGTTCAACCTGCCTTGAATACGGAATTGATGACACCCCCGGAAAGCCTCGCTCTGCTTGCCCATAGCGGCTCCATCCTCTCAACGCTTGGAGCTATTGACCCTGTTAGACTATGGGTTTGAAGCGTCACGGGCCATTGCTCTAGCTTTTGACAAGCTAATTTTCATAAGAAATTGATGACTAAGATCACTATCTTGCATCTTCAGACGCTGTGCCGTATTGCCCAGCAGGGCAGTTTTCAGGCGGCAGCCGATTATATGCACACCACTCAACCTACGGTCTCGGCGCGTATGCGCGAGTTCGAAGACCGTATAGGTTTTCCTGTGTTTCATAAGCGTGGACGTAGGATGGATCTCACAACACAAGGGCGTGAGCTTGTTCAGCAGATTAAACCCTTGTTGGCTGCCATTGATGACGTCATTTATTCGCTCGATGATGCATCGCATGCATCCGGCTTGATCTGTGTGGGTATTGCCGGCTTGATAGGGCAAACGTGGTTTTCAACGTTCATTAAGACGGCGAGAGCCACGATGCCACAGCTTAGCTTTGAAGTAGAGGTCGGACAGACCTCATTAAGCGTCAGCAAACTAGAGAACGGGCAGTTGGATTTGGTCTTTCTGGCTACTCACTCCCTACACACGGATCATCGGTTTCATGTCGAGCCGATCGGTGTTGCCGATGTGTTGCTGGTAGGAGCGCCTGACCTTGTGGGGCGAAATGGTAAACAGTCCGACCAAAATTGGCTACAGATTCTACAAAGTCAGCCTGTATGGTCGCTTTCAAAAGAGTCGCCATTGCATCCGGTCTTGATGCAGCTCATCAAAGACCATAATCTGAAAGTGAAGGTCGATATTTGCAGCAGCATACTGACCTTGAAGGAATTGATCTGCAGAGGGACGGGCGTCGGACTCATGACCGCCCCTCTTATTGAGTCTGAGCTGGAGCGCGGCGAATTAGTAGTACTAAAAGATGCTCCTGCTTTTGCGCCTATTCCGTTTAATGCGGCTTGGGGCATGGATCAAAGCCAGACAGTCATTCGCAAATTGGTGGATATTGCCAAGACAATTTCCACCTTTCGTTAAGTCGGTCTTGACGCCATCCCGCCCACAGGCGTTTGCATCGGATATCAAGACCGACCCTTGTTTATTCCGGCTTGATACCTGCGTCGCGTAACAACTGACGCCAGCGAGCGATGTCATCTGTCAGCAGTTTACGTGAGCCCGCCAGGGAGCGATGACTTTCGCTGGGCACGGTCAATCCCATTTTCTGATATCGCGCCATCAAGTCGGGTTGAGCCAGTACATGGTTAAGGGCGACGTTCAGTTTCTGGGTGATCTCTTCTGGTACGCCCTTTTTGACCACCACCATATTCCAGATGGTGTAGTTCAGATTCTTATAGCTAGATTCGCCAGCCGAAGGCACGTCAGGCAAAACCGACACCCGTTCTGGACTGAGCACGGCCAGCCCCTTTACCTTACCCGAGGCAATCGACGACACTGCGGTACTGCTGCTTTCCACCGTGTAGTCAATGTGGCCGGCCATCACATCTGCCGTCGCTTGCGCCGCACCGCGATAATGGACAGCCCCCACATTAATACCCAATGTTGCGTTCAGTAAGACTGCCCCTAAAAAGGCACCCGACCCGACGCCCGCATCCCCGAAATTCATGGATGCGGCATTGGCTTTCGCGTAAGCGGCAAAGCTATCCAAATCCTTGGCAGGGAAATCAATACGTGCCGACAAAATCTGTGGGGCATCACCAACTGAAGCAATTGGAGTGAAATCCTCCAGGTTGTTGTATGGCAAATCCTTGTAAACGGACGCATTCGCCGCCAATGTGCCAACGTTACCCAACAATAATGTATAACCATCGGGTGCGGCCCTGACTAGTTTAGACTGGCCAATAATGCCACCTGCGCCGGGAGTGTTTTCCACTACCACGGCTTGTTTGAGCTCTTTAGCCAAGCCTTCGCCGATCGCACGCGCCAACACATCGGTCGGCCCGCCTGCGGTATACGGAACGATCAAACTGATCGGTCGCTCTGGATAGGTACCCGCTTGTACGCTGCCTCCCAAGATCACGCCGAATATGGCCGTACACACACGGCTGGTCAGGTTGCAACGCCGTTTGATAATAGGTTTTGGTTGCATGGTTTTATCTCCTCTTTATTAGAAATTTTTTTCTCAACACCAACGAGTTACTTAGGATGACGCAGCGAGAATGTCACTACTTTCTCGTCAGTCATGTCCCGCACTGCATACTTCGGCCCTTCGAAACCGTAGCCGCTATCCTTGACACCGCCATAGGGCATACCATCGTTACGAGAGCTGGACGTTTCATTAATGTGCAGACCGCCCACTTGCAAATGACGAGCCAGATGAAAGGCCGTATTGACATCGTTCGTAAACACGCCTGCCGCAAGGCCATAAGGGGTGGAGTTGATTCCTTCGATCACTTCTGCGACTGTCTCAAAAGGCAAGAGTGTGACGACTGGCGCAAAAATTTCCTGGTCAAATACGCTCATGCCTGAATGCACGTTAGACAGAATCGTGGGTGCCAACACAGACTTGTCGCGCTGCCCTCCTGCAACGAGCTGCGCTCCCATATTGACCGCCTCCTTGATCCACGATTCAGCGCGTATCGCTTCTTGTTCGGTGATCATCGGGCCCACATCGGTGTCGCCCAATCGTGGATCCCCACTTTTGAGAGCGCGAACCGCGTTCTCTAAACTTGCCGTTACCTCAGCGACACGTGATTGCGCCACGTATAAGCGCTGAATAGATGTGCATACTTGGCCTGCCTTTCGGAACGTTGCACGCAGAATGCGGGGCAGTGCAAACTCGAGATCCGCATCGTCGCAGATGATTGTGCAAGCAATACTTCCCAACTCTAACTGCGTACGGCGTCGGCCTGCCTTTTGCTGGATGAGGCGGCCCACACGTGTGCTGCCCGTAAAGGTATAGAAGTTGATATCTTGCTCGTCTAATAGCCACTCGCCAGCCTGTGCGCCTTCTCCGTGTACCAGCGATAACAATTCCGCCGGCCAACCGGCTTCGAGCAAGACGTCGCAAATTAGGCTGGCCGTCAATGGGGTGTACCCTGAAGGCTTGATAATGACAGCGTTGCCAGCAGCGATCGCGGGGGCGACTTTATGCAACAACGCGTTGAAAGGCGCGTTAAATGGCGTAATGGCACACACGATTCCGACAGGGGTACGCAGCGTAAAGGCGAGACGGTCCTTTTGACCTGGATTGCCATCCATAGGGATCATTTCACCGCAAATCCGCTTGGCCTCTTCTGCCGAGATTTCCAGCGTATCCAACCCCCGAGCGATCTCATTGGATGCTTCACTCACGGTGAAGCCGGCCTCCAGGGTCATCACGTCGATAAATTGCTGCTTTCTCGCCGTAATCAGCTCTACTGCTTTACGCAAAATGCGCGAACGTTCATAGCCATCAGGTGCTTTGTTTAGGTTAAGCCGTGCTGCGATCACGGCTTGCCGGATATGCTCTTGCGAAGTTTGATCGATCTGCGCGATGGCTTTACCGGTGTAGCGGTTGTAGACCGTAAAGGTCGCGCCGCTGTTCACACGGACACCGGCGATTAAACTCAATGAAGAAACGTTAACAAGTGCGTCGGGAAAATCTGTGGGCATCGTGGTACCTCCAAGAATAGTGTGCTTTACTGTGCTGAAATCATGTCAGCGGCTTTTTCGCCTATCATCAAACTGGCTGCCAAGGTGTTAGCAGAAGGGACTTGCGGCATGATCGACGCATCCGCAATGCGCAGATTTTCCATACCGTGGACGCGTAGTTGGGCATCCACAACAGCCATGGGATCGTCCTGGCGTCCCATTTTGCATGTGCCTACCATGTGATAGCCGGTCGTGCCTTTTTGACGTGCGTAATCGAGCCATTCGTCATCTCGATGCACGTCTTTGCCCGGCTGCAATTCGTTGACCAAATAGGGGGCCATCGCCGTTGTTGTCATCAACTGCCGTGCAAGCTTGAGCGCTTCGACAAGGGTTCGCTGATCCAATTCATGTTCGAGGAAATTGGGCTGGATCAACGGTGCCTGCAGTGGGTCTTTAGACTGAATGTGTACATAGCCGCTGCTCTCTGGCCGTTGTTGGCGCGCCCCGGTACTCATGCCTGGCATATCGTCCAAGACATAGTTGCTGCCGGGCTTGTAGCTGGCTGGGGTAAACAAGATCTGAACATCGCCGCGCTGAGGGCTGAAACGTGTTTTCCAGAACACATGCACCATTGAGGGACTCAACCCCAAGATGCTGGGCTTGCCTGCAAACCATCTCACGATCTCTCTACCTAATCGCCACCCCTTGGACAGTTCGTTGAGCGTGAGCGCTGATTTGGCTCGCGAGATACTGCGAACGGTATAGTGATCACGAAAATTGGCGCCCACGCCGGCTAATGCATGTTTGACCTCAATACCATGCCCTGCCAACAGTTCGTGAGGTCCGACCCCCGACAGTTGTAATATTTTTGGTGAATTTACCGCTCCTGCGCTGAGGATAACTTCACGGTTGGCATAGAGCGTATGCGTTTGGCCATTACGCAGATATTTGACGCCAATGGCGCGTCGACCTTCAAATAAGATTTCCGAAACAGTGGCGTTCGTTTTAAGCTGTACCCGCCCACTTTTGAGTGCTGGACGTAAAAAAGCATCCGAACAATTGACACGTTTATTCTGGTAAATGTAGCGTTGGAAGTACCCTGTGCCGAGCTGCTCTGCACCGTTGTAATCCGTATTGCGCGGGATTCCGAACTCTTCACAACCTCGAATAAAGGCCTCACACAATGGTGAGCTCCAATCTGGGTTGGTAATAGGAAGCTCGCCCGTCAAGCCACGAAAATCAGGGTCGCATTCTCCCACCCGACGCTCCGAGCGTTTGAAATAAGAGAGAACATCGGCGTATCCCCAGCCAGAGTTTCCCAGTTTTTCCCAGTCATCGAAGTCTTCGCGTTGGCCACGTGAGTACACCAGTCCGTTAACGGAGCTTGACCCACCCACGACTCGCCCTTGCGGCATCGCAATGATGCGATTGTTCGTTGCCTGTGCAGGCTCCGTTTGGTAGTTCCAGGTGAACTTGCCGCTGTATAGCGTTTTGACGAAACCGACCGGGACGCGGATGAAAAAATTGTTGTCGTTTTGGCCGGCCTCCAACACGCAAATGCTGTTAGAGGTCTGTTCGCTTAGCCGTCTGGCGATAACCGATCCAGCCGGCCCGGAGCCGACAATTATGTAGTCTACGTACTCATTCATTTTGCCTACGCGATGCCTCTGTTCTTGCTTATTGCCAGTAGGTTAAGTCCGTAGATACATAAAAACAATCGACAATTTTTGATTGTTTATCATCAATAAAATTAATGTTTTTAGAGCTAAAACGTTCTCCATGAATCAACTTTCAATGAGGCTATCTGGGCCTGCGTCCCAATAAGCAGGGATCGCATGGAGGTGTGCGTCCACTATTTGCGACGCAATTTTGACGGTCTTGCCGTATGGATAAGAACGGAGCCCTAGGTCGTCTGATTGGTACAGATCAGAGCAATCAATGAGTTCAAATACATTAAAAAAATAAATATATAAAAATATAAAAATATTGATTGTTTAAATGAATCAGGCGACTTAATCTTCGCAAAATGCAGGTTTCCGCCCTGTTGAGCTTGCGTTTGCCGTGCGAATTTTTCACGGTAACCATGCGGGCCAGAGCTGGCTTGCAACAGGTCTGGCAACGATAAGCAGACATTGACGGTCGAACCACGACCGCATCAATCCATATATGGAGACAACAATGCGTCATCACTCAAGGTTGAACCACTACTCATCCTCGCGCCGCCAACTGCTCGGCCTGCTTGGGACAATCCCTCTCATCGCACACTTACCTGTTTCCTTTGCGAAATCTACCTGGGTCCCTAACAGGCCAGTCAGATTGATGGTTCCTTACACGCCGGGTGGTGGTGCGGACATTGTGGGACGCATTCTTGCCAAGGCCTTGCAAGGGATCTCCAGCCAACCCTGGGTTGTTGAGAACCGTCCTGGCGCAGCAGGCAATATCGCTGCCGATCTCATCTATGCCTCGAAACCCGACGGGCTGACGTATCAAATTACCAATCTTGATACGAGTGTGCTCAACACCTTTCTGTATCCAAGTCGTCGGCAAAAGATCGAAGCCGCTGTTCCGGTGGCCTCCATCGCCCGTATTGGTACGGTACTTATGGTTCGTGCGGGTTTACCCGTTCGTGATCTGGCCCAATTGGCGGCACTTGCCAAAACCCAGAGTCTCACCTATTCCTCATGGGGTATGGGTTGTAGCGCTCACCTGGGCGTATTGCTTTTGGAGCAGGAGATGAAGATCCCTGAAATGGTGCATGTTCCCTATCAAGGAGGCGGCAATGCCATGCAAGCCCTGCTAAAAGGCGAAGTGGATCTATTCCTGGCTCCCATGCCACTGGCTATGGCTCACCGCTCGGGATCGGTCACGGCACTAGGTTACGCCGCAGCACAGCGCAGCCAACTGTGGCCTGAATTGCCTACCCTTCAAGAGCAAGGCGGGCCTTCTGTTGATCTTGGCAATTGGTTCGCCGTATCCGCCCCCCCAGAGACATCACCGGCCGTGATCGAAGCAGTAAGCGATTTCATCCAAACAGCGTTGGCGGACCCTGCGATGCTCGACTCGTTAAAGGCCCAATCGATGGTGCCGTTTCTGGCCGACAACACCCAATTGGCGCGCTTCATTGCAGATGAGAAAACCCGTTGGGGGCAGGTCATCGCTAACGCAAAGCTCAATCTTGAATAGAGGCCCATGCCTTTACGGATAGTCGTTCGTTACCCACAATAAAGACAGAGAGTTATTTTCTATGATACCGATCGACATAGGAAAGGCCCGTATTGAAAAGGTCATTGAGATCGCCAGTATGGATCTGGCGGGGGACTGGCTCTTTCCCAATATTCAAGCTAAGGATATTGACGCTGAGATTGATTGGCTGGACCCTAGCTGCATCGACAAGGTCAGCCGAAAGCTCAAGCTGAGTTTTCATTCTTTCCTGATTCGTACGCCAAGCCGCAATATTCTTATCGACACATGCAACGGTAACCATAAAGAACGCCCTTCAATGCCTGCATGGCATCGTTTGAACACACGCTATCTGGACAATCTTGGACGCTTAGGTCTGCGGCCCGAAGACATAGACTTGGTCTTGTGTACACATTTGCATGCAGACCACGTCGGTTGGAATACCAGGCTTGACAATGGTCGTTGGGTACCGACTTTCCCGCGTGCTCGTTATCTGATGGGTCGGCAGGAGTTCGATCATTACCACCGCCTCAACCTTGATAATCCGACCGCGCCGATCAATCGTGGCTCCTTTGTCGATAGTGTGTTGCCGATAGTCGAAGCAGGCCGGGCTATTTTCGTGGATGCTGGTGATCAGGTCATGACCGAGTTAGGAACCGATGTGTATGTAGAAAGTGCGCCTGGCCATACTCCCGGAAACTTGCTTGTACATATTTGCCACGGCCATGAGCACGCCATTATGTCGGGAGATGTCATCCATCATCCGATCCAGTGCGCACGCCCTCATTTGTCTAATGCCGCTGATTTTAATGAAGCAGCCGCACTGCGTTCCCGACTGAATCTGCTTGAGAGTTGTGCCGATAACTCGAAGATATTGTTGACCGGCCACTTTGCAGGCCCAACAGCGGGTCACGTCGTTTCACATGGCTCTGCATTTCAGTTCAAGTTTCTCACTGCAGACTCCCCGGTTGCATAGCCATCGGTAGAATGGTGTGACTTTTATACAGTTCTGCACTTATTCGAATAATCTGGCTTGCAGTTTAGAGAGGCCTTCCATGATTGAAACCTATCCTGATGCCTGCTCCATTTACAAAGCCGCCTGTCACTGTGGCACGGTCCGTTTTAACGTGCGGCTTTGTGACGGCTTGAGATCCGCGCGTCGCTGCAATTGCTCTTATTGTCGTATGCGTGGGGCGGTAGCTGTGTCGGCGAATCTGGCTGATATTCAGGTCGAGCAAGGCCAGGATGCGCTGACGCTTTATCAATTCAACGCAGGGCAGGCCAGGCATTACTTCTGTTCGCACTGCGGAATCTATACTTTCCATCAACGCCGCTCCAATCCCGAACAATATGGTGTCAATGTGGCGTGCATCGAGGCGATGAGCCCCTTCGACTTTAAGGAGATACCTGTTTACGAAGGTCGCACTCATCCCAAGGATAGAGCAGATGGTGCTTCTGTGATTGCGGGCTGGTTGCGTTATGAAGTTAATTCCGAGGACCGGAAACCAACACCCCCTTTGTAAGAAAAGGGGGGTGTTGGTTTCAGGCGGGCTGCTCCAGGATTTCCTGCAAGCGGCTTAGCAATTTTTCACTGGCATTGTGCATATGTCGCTCACAGATGGTCAGTGCTTTGGCTTCGTCGCCCGACGCAATGGCCGCAGCCAGCTCCTCGTGTTCGTCCCAGATGGACAGGCGTTGTTCTGCCGATTGCAGTACAGCACCCATGACACGCCGTAGGTGTACCCAATGAACCTGCGCGCTTTCGGCGATCATGGGGTTGCCCGATGCTTCGTAAATTGCTTTGTGAAAGGCCTCGTCGGCTTCGATCATGGCGCGTACGTCGTGGCCGCGAGCCACTTTGCGGCCCAGACGGATCAGGTCCGGATCCAGCACGGCGCCTTGACGTGCCGCCAGCTTGGTTGCCAATGCTTCCAAGGCACCCCGCACTTGGTACAGATGCCCGATATGTTCCAGACTCAGCGGAGCCACCATAACGCCTCGCCCTTCAGCGTCTTGTAGCAGTCCATCTTTTTTCAGCAACTGGATGGCCTGCAAGACGGGTGAGCGTGACACCTTGAGCTGCTCAGCAATGTCTTCCTGAGTGATGCGTGAGCCGGGGGCCAGGGAGCCGTCGCTGATGGCATCGAGCAGGATGCGATAGACCTCGTCAACATAGTGTGGACGGGCCTGCAACTTACCGGAAAGCTTGGCATGCATGGGGTCTGGAACTCCGCTACAAACAAAAAACAAGTTAAGGCCGCAGCCTGGCTGCGGCCCTGGATTGACATCAGGGTGTGGTCCGCATGGAGTGCAAGAGCGCGGCCATGGGATCCTGGTTTGACGTCGCTTGTACTTCGAACGGGTTGCTTAGCGGATCGTCTGCCTGTATCGCTCCTGGGTTGAGCATGGGGGCGGGACGGTTCAGCTGGAGCAGGATTTCGTCTTCGCTCAGGCTGACTGTCTTGTGCAAGCCTCCCGTTACCAGTTGCGGATAGGCGATGACGATGCCTACCACCAGCAATTGTAGTACGACGAAGTAGGCTGAGCCCTTCCATATTTGCTGGGTACGAACCCTTGAAATAGTTTGCCGGCTAACGGAATCGATATAGTCGGATCGGGGTGCCACGCTGCGCAAATACAACAGGGCAAAACCGAATGGGGGGGTCAGAAAGGAGGTTTGCAGGACCAGGGCGATGACAATCCCGAACCAGATCAGATCAATGCCCAAACTGTTGGCGACAGGCGTCAACAGCGGGACCACAATAAAGGCAATCTCGAAGAAGTCCAGAAACATGCCCAGCACAAAGATGATGGCACTGACGGCAATGACAAAACCCAGTTCGCCACCGGGAATGGCATCAAACAGATGCTCTACCCACACGTGGCCGTCTGCTGCGCTGAACGTGAAGCTAAAGACGGTCGAGCCGATCAGGATGAACATCACAAAAATAGCCAGTTTGGCGGTGTTTTCCAGGGCCTGGCTAAGCAAGGCCCCGTTAAGGCGTTTGCGTATCAAGGCCAGTATCAACGCGCCAATTGCACCCATGGCCCCGCCCTCTGTTGGGGTGGCAATTCCCAGGAAGATGGTGCCCAGCACCAGAAAGATCAGGACGACGGGGGGGATCAGGGCGAATACAAAGCGTTCGGCCAGTTGCGAGAGCAGTCCCCAGCCGGTAACCCGATTCACCGTCGCAAACAGCAGCGCGCTCATGGAGGCGACAAGCAGAGCGGTGATGGCAACTTGATCAGTGGGGGCCTGAGCCGGCTGGGAAAAGACCTGGGCCATGACTTCGTTGTGCAGGCCCGCCCAGGTAAAGCCGATGAAGGCACAAAGCAGGACCAGCATGCCCAGCGACCGTCGTCCGCTTGCGCCAGTGGCTGTGACCTGACTTCTGGCCTGTTCTGGTAAGGCTGGCATCCAGGAAGGACGGATCAAGGCCAGGACGATGATGAAAGTAATATAGATCACCAAAAGCAGGAGGCCAGGTCCGAGTGCGGCTGCGTACATGTCCCCAACGGATCGGCCCAATTGATCAGCCATCACAATCAAGACCAACGAGGGCGGCAGTATCTGTACCAGTGCGCCTGAAGCGGTGATGATGCCCGTGGCCATTTCCGGTTTGTAGCCGTAGCGCAGCATGACGGGCAAGGAAATCAGGCCCATGGAGATCACGACAGCCGATGTGACACCGGTGGAGGCAGCCAGCAAGGCCCCGACCAGGACAACCGAGACGGCCAGACCACCGCGCACCGCCCCGAAGAGCTGACCCATGGTCTCGAGCAGGTCTTCAGCCATGCCCGAACGTTCCAGAATGATGCCCATCAACGTAAAAAAGGGAATGGCCAGCATGGTCTCGTTTTGCATGATCCCGAAGATACGTAAAGGCAGGACCTGAAACAGATTGGTGGGGAACAATTCCAGGGCGATGCCCAAGACTCCGAAGGCCAGACCTGTTGCGGCCAGGCCGAATGCGACGGGAAAGCCGGTCAGCAAGAGCACGACCAGGCTCAGGAACATGATGGGGACGAAGTAGTCCGTAATAAAGGAGGTGATCATCGTGAGCCCTCCTGGGCGGTCGATAGCGCTTGGGCAGGCACATGGATAGGCGTGTCCTGGGAGCCCTCTTCGGCAATGCTATCGGGCTCTTTGCCTGTCAGGAACAGGAGTCGTTTGACCAGCTCGGCCAGGCCCTGAAGCAAGAGCAGGCTAAAGCCGGCAGGAATCAGCAGATAGGCAGGCCAGCGCACCAACCCTCCGGCGTTGCCGGACATTTCCCCCGAATGCCAGGCGGTGGTGAAAAATCCCCAGCTCAGGTTGATGACAAACAGACAGAACGGGATCAGGACGACAGCGATCCCGACGATATCGACCAGGTTGCGTCCACGCGCGCCCAGGCGGGTGGAGATGAAGTCGATCCGAACATGGCTGTTGTGCAGAAATGCGTACCCTCCTCCCAAGAGAAAGACAGCCGCATACAGGTACCACTGAGCTTCCAGCATGCCGTTGGAGCTCAGGTCAAAGGCCTTGCGGGTAATGGCGTTGCTGGCGCTCAGAATGGTGGTGGCCAGCAATAGCCATTTGATGATGAATCCGATACAGCGGTTCAGGTGGTCTATTCCCCCCACCATGGTTTTCAATGCAGTCATTGTTGTCTCCGCGAATATTGTTGTGTTCGTCGTTGTGCTGCCGGGGAGTGTGTGATGGCGGCCGTGTGCAAGCCGCTCTGTAGCAGGTGCTGTGGTGACTCCTTGGGCCACGAGCGGGCCCGACGTAAATGGGGTGTGCCCTGGCGGGAGCCAGGACCCGGAGATGGGCTTACAGGTCCAGAACCAGGACGCCCGAGCGTGCGCGTGAAACGCAGGCGGTCAGGCAATGGCTTTGCTCGTCGGCACTGAGGATGTAGTCCTGGTGGTCAACATCCCCTTGCAGGTAGTTGACGCGGCAGGTGCCGCACAGGCCCGATACACAGGAGGTGGCAATTGGCACACCGGCTTGTGTCAAGGCATCGCTTAGGGTTTGATCGGATGCAACCTCAATGCACTGGCCGGTACTGGCAATTTGTGCCATGAAGGCACCGGGAGGCAGGGTATGGGCACTGGGGGCGGGTTCAGGTGCCTTGAAGTGTTCGCAATGCACGGAACCGGCAGGCCAGTGCGAGCTGGCCTGGGCACAGGCCTGCATAAAGCCGGCTGGACCGCAGTAATACACATGGGTGCCTTCAACTGCATTGGCTAGCAAGTTCTGCAGATTCAGACCTTGTGCGGGGTTGCCCTTGTCCAGGTGCAGATGCAGGCGGCCTTGCTCTTGCCACTGAGTCAGTTCGGAACCAAAGGCGGCCGTGTCGTGGCTGCGAGTGCAGTAGTGCAATTCAAAGGGCTGGCCTTGTGACTCCAGAAAGTGGGCCATCGCCTTGATGGGCGTGATACCGATACCCCCGGCCAACAGAATGGAGTGGCGTGCGTTCGAGTCCAGTCGAAAGTGATTGCGGGGCGTGCTGACGGTCACCTGCTGCTGGACCTGCAAGGTGTCGTGCAAGCTGCGTGAACCGCCTCGTCCGTTGGCATCGCGCAGGACTGCAATAACGTAGCGATGACGCTCATGGGGCGAGTTGCACAGGGAGTATTGGCGGATCAGGCCGGGCTGAATATGTACGTCTATATGGGCACCGGCCTCGAAGGCGGGCAACTCGCCGCCCTGAGGACAACTGAGTTCATAAGAATTGATGCCTTGCGCTTCGTAGCGGATTTGCCGGATCCGCAGTGACAACAGCCCGTCCGGATTGGTAGCCGCCTGGACGGGAGTGGCGGGTTCTGCAATGGCGTTCATGGCGCTCTCCGTATGGGGCACCCGCCCCGTTGGAGCGGGTGCCGCAGGCGATCAGGACTCAGCAGCAACAGCGCTGAGCGATTGTTGAAGTTCCTGCATGCTTTGTTTGACGAAAGCCTCGCGTTCCGAGCCTTTCAGATTGTCGGCCGAGGTCAGGATGCGCACGATTTCGCGGGTGGCATGACGACGGCGTGCGACTTCCTGGGCCAAATCCTCGGACTCGGGAATCGCCAGGACATTGCCCGAGCAATAACTGTTGGGTGCACCACCACAATCTTTCAGCCACTGGGCAAAGCCTTCAGGGGTCGCCGCAGGGTTGGAGCCACGCAAGGCATCGCGCAACATCTTGCGGAACATGTACAGCCCAGCGTCGAACTTGGTCGGGTTCTCCAGGGCATGGACGGCAATCGGGCGTTGGCTGATGATGGCCTCGTAATCGCCGGGTGCCTGCTGGCATTCCTTGTAGTTGTGACGGGCACGGTGGTCGGACGGGATGGGTGGCAGATCGTCCAGCTTGTATTGTCCAAAGCGTTCGGGACGGCGCATGGCAACCTGCCCTTCCAGAAAGTCGATGGTCTCGTAGCCCACCATCTCCTTGTTGCCCACTGCGCGTGTATCAATGCCAGGGCCCATGACGCGCCAGCCAATCATCTTGCTGTTCTGGTCGTCCACAGGAACGGTCCAGCGCACGATGTGAAAGCGGCTGAAAAACTTTTGCTGGGCACCGTCTTCGGAGGTGTAGGCATGCAGGCTCAGATTGGGCAGGACCTGGTGCTGAACACGGATAAACAGATTGTCCTTGCTGGCACGACGCGCACCCGCGCAGGCCAGGCTGCGGCCATTATGTACAGGGATGAACTGCATGTCGGGCGCCACTTCCATGGAGGCCGCGCCTACTTCGTCAAAGGTGGTGCCCTGGTAGTTGCCGCCTACTACGTTCTTGGCAGCGTGCAAGGCAGTGGGGTGGAAGTTGTCAGCAGCATTGTCTTGCACTTGCAGCCAGTTGCAGTGCTGGAAGTTGCTGAACGCCACCAGCTCATCACCGGGCATGACGGTGAAGTTTTCCTCCCATTCGGGGAAAGGAGGTTCGGCATCGGGCGGGCCCATGTAGGCAAAAATCAGGCCATGGCGCTCGAAGGCCTTGTAAGCTCCCTGGCGAATGGAGCAGGCGTATTTTTCGCCCTCGGCCTCTTCGCCTTTGGGGTAAGGGACATGCAGACAGGTTCCGTCTACGTCGAACACCATGCCGTGATAGCAGCACATAATGCCCTTTTCCTGGATGGCACCGTACTCCAGGGAGGCGCCACGGTGGGCGCAATGGGCGTGCAGCAGGCCGATCTGACCGCTTTTGTCGCGGAAGGCGACCAGCTCTTCACCCATGATTTTCAGAAAACGCGGGGTATCGGTAAGTTCCGCTGCCATGCACACGGGATGCCAGAAGCGGCGCATGTACTCGCCCATGGGCGTGCCAGGGCCGACTTCGGTCAACTCAGGGTCGTGATCAGGAATGCGGTTGGTGTAATAGCCGCCGTAGGGAATCAGTTTCTTTTCGGTCATGTCGTCCTCGTGTACAGATCAATGGTGGAAAGGGTCAGGCTACGTTTCGGTCGACCAGCGCCTGGGCGCTGATCCAGGGCATCATGGCGCGCAGTTGCTCGCCGACGATTTCAAGACGGTGGCGCTGGTTCAGACGTCGATGGGCATTCAAAGAGGGTTGGCCGGCACGGCTTTCCAGGATGAAATTCTTGGCATAGGTGCCGTCCTGGATGTCGCGCAGCAAGGCTTTCATGGCCTGGCGTGTGTCTTCGGTCACGATGCGCGGACCGGCCTGGTATTCGCCAAACTCGGCATTGTTGGAGATGCTGTAGTTCAGGTTGGCGATGCCACCCTCGTACAGCAGATCCACAATCAGCTTGAGTTCATGCAGGCATTCGAAATAGGCCATTTCTTCGGCATAGCCCGCCTCGACCAAGGTTTCAAAGCCACACTTGACCAGATCCACCATGCCGCCACAGAGCACGGCCTGCTCGCCAAACAAATCCGTTTCGGTTTCTTCACGAAAATCGGTTTCGATGACGCCAGAGCGCCCGCCGCCATTGGCAATGGCGTAGGACAAGGCCAAATCACGAGCCTGGCCGGAACGGTCGGCATGAATGGCGATCAGGTGGGGAACCCCGCCGCCTTGCACATAGGTGGAGCGCACCGTGTGGCCGGGTGCCTTGGGGGCGACCATGATGATGTCCAGGTCGTCGCGGGGTTGGATCTGGCCGTAATGGATGTTGAAACCGTGGGCAAAGCCCAGCGCAGCACCGGTGCGAATATGAGGGGCGACGTCCTGCTCATAGACGCGGGCAATATCCTCGTCAGGCAGCAACATCATCACGATGTCGGCTTGTTGAACGGCAGACGGGATATCGGCCACAGCCAGACCGGCAGTGGTGGCCTTTTGACGTGATGCACTGTTGGGGCGCAAGCCCACGACCACTTTCACGCCAGAATCGCGCAGATTCAATGCATGTGCATGACCTTGGGAGCCGTAGCCGATGATGGCAACCCGGCGTTGCTGCACCAGGGCCAGATCGCCGTCCTTGTCATAAAACACCTTCATACTGCCTCCTTTTGATGAATTCTGTGTTCTGTATACAGAGTTCAGTATTGTGGGGCAATATTCGAGGTGTCAAGGAAAAATTGGCAGGTCGGGGGAAATCCCTAGGGCAGCAATATTGCTTAGCGCATCGGGGTCAGGCTGGCCTCGCGCAGCAGCCATTCACGCAAGTGTTCCACGCGTTTGAGCGTGTCACGGTGATTGCGGTAGTAGAGAAAATGCATCTCGCGTTGCAGGCTGCGACCATTGGGGGCGGGCAAGATAATCAGTTCCCGATTATCCAGTTCGCGTTCGGCAAAACGCGGTGTTTCCAGGCAGACGCCCAACCGGTCCACCGCGGCAGCGACTGCCATGGCACCGCGATCAAAGGACAGGCGTGGGCCGGGTGAGGCAGCCAGGCCATTGCTGCCAAACCAGTCGGCCCAGCTAACCGGGCTGACGGTGGAATCGATCAAGGGCAAATGCAGATACCAGGGCTGGTGCAACGCCAGATCGGCATAGAGTTTGGGCGAGCATAAAGGCAACAAGGGTTCAGGATGCAGTGACTCCACCACCAACCGGGGATCGTGGCTGGGGGCGTGTCCGTAGCTGATCACGCAATCAATGTCGGTGGACTGGTGCAGATCGGGCGGTGTGGCGTCCGTGCGCAGATGGATGGCCAGACCAGGATGCTCCCGCATGAAGGCATGCAGACGTGGCCCTAGCCATTTCACCGCCAGGCTAGGGGCGCAATGCACGGTCAAGGCGGGCGTGTCCCCGTTCTCGTCCTGTGTGTCCTCGCAAAGCCGGGCCAGTTTGTCCAGCAAGGGGGTCAATTCCCGATAGAACTCCTGGCCCTGGCTGTTCAGGCTGACACGCCGATTATGTCGCACGAACAGGCTGCGCCCCAGATGAGTTTCCAGGCTCTTGACCTGATGGCTGATCGCGGAAGGAGTCAGGTGCAGCTCATCGGCGGCCAGGCTGAAATTTTCTAGCCGGGCAGCGGATTCAAAGGCTCGTAGCCAGGCGAAATTAGGGATGGCTCGCATGAAGGTGCCTTAAAAAGGTGAATATTTTTAATCAATAGCTGAAAAAGCTTCGTTTGTCATTCATGGTTTTCGACCTCTACCATGGTTTTACGTTTCACCCGTACGTTGCGCTCGATGGGCTGGCGTGCGGGCAACGCAACACCTTGCCGAACTCGAAGGAGACCTTCCCATGAACGCTAAACCCGATATCAATGAAATTTTGGCCATGACGGGCCGAAAGTCGATTTATCAGCCCGAGCAGCAGGGCCTGATCTACCCGGAAGAACCCCAGTTTGATTCTTTTGAAGAGGCACGCACACATTTGAAGCAGCGCCTGGTGGCTGCCTGCCGTGCCTTCGCCCTGCATGGTTTGGACTATGGTTTTGCAGGCCATCTGACCATCCGTGACCCCGAGCACCCCAGCTTGTACTGGACCAATCCGATGGCCGTGCACTTTGCTGACGTGAAGGTTTCGAACCTGATCCTGGCTGACCATGAAGGCAAGGTTGTGGAAGGAGACTACGCCCTGAACCGTGCTGGTTTTGTGCTCCATGCCGCTGTGCATGAGGCTCATCCTGACATTGTGGCGATGTGTCATGCGCATACCGTCTACGGCACCGCTTTTGCCTCGCTGGGCCAGGAAATCCTGCCCATTACGCAGGATGCCGCCGCCTTTTTTGAAGACCATGTCGTCATTCGTGAAGAAGCGGGTCAGGTTGCCGTGGAAACCAAAGCCGGCCACAAAGTGGCTAATGCTTTTGAGGGCGTCAAAGCGGCCATTCACCAGAACCATGGCTTGCTGACCGCCAGCCGTCACAGCATTGAAGCGGCCGCGTTTTGGTTTATTGCGTTGGAGCGTTGCTGCCAGCAGCAATTGATGATTGCCGCAACGGGCATCACACCCACATTGGTGACCCCCGAACGCGCTCGCTACAGTCGCGAGCACGTAGGGAGCGAATACATTGGTTGGCTGCATTTTCAGCCTATCTGGGAAAACCTGTTGCGCACCCAACCCGATATGTTTGATTGACCCGTCCCGCAGGCAGCTTGATCCGTTGGGGGCAAGCTGCTGGCTTTGCATAAATAAAACGAGGAGACACAAGCGTGGAACGACGAGCAATGCTGAAACTGACCGGCCTGGCCGGCATTGTGGCCAGTGGCATGGCCCCTGCGGTGGTCAAGGCGCAAGAGAATTTGCGCTGGCGACTGGCATCAAGCTTTCCCAAGCACCTGGATACGATCTATGGCGGCGGGGAAGTCTTTGCGCAGAAAGTGCGTGAGCTAAGCGATGGCAAGTTCAATATCTCCGTGCATGCGGGCGGGGAGTTGATGCCGGCCATGGGTGTGGTCGATGCGCTGGAACAAAACTCGGTGGAAGCGGCCCACACGGCGCCCTACTATTTCTTTGGCAAGAATGAAGCGTTTGCCTTGAGCTGTGCCATTCCCTTTGGCATGAACTCTCGCCAGCTGACGGCCTGGATGTACCACGGCAATGGCTTGAAGCTGACGCGCGACTTTTATGCCAACTACAACATCGTCAACTTTCCCTGTGGCAACAGCGGCGTGCAGATGGGGGGCTGGTTTCGCAAGCAGATCAATACCCCGGAGGATATCCGGGGCCTGAAGATTCGCATTGGGGGTTTGCCGGGCAAAGTTATCGAGAAGCTGGGTGGCATTCCACAAAATATCGCTGGTGGTGAGGTATACCAGGCTCTGGAAAAAGGCGTCATTGATGCCGCTGAGTGGGTGGGACCTTATGACGATCTGCGTCTGGGCTTTCACAAGGTGGCGCCCTATTACTACTATCCAGGCTGGTGGGAAGGTTCAGTAGGACTGGATCTACTGATCAACAAGAAAGCGTATGACGGTTTGTCGCAGCACTACAAAGATATTGTCTCGGCAGCCAGCACGTATGCGCATCTGGATATGCAGGCGAAATACGATGCCCGTAATCCGGGAGCCTTGAAGGAGCTGGTTGGTATGGGAGCCAAAGTGCTGCCGTTTTCTAAAGAAGTGTTGGATGTTTCATTTAAGGCTAGTCAGGAACTGTATGCGGAGTTGAACGAAAGCAATCCGCAATGGCGCACCATCTATGCCGATTATCGTGCTTTTCAAAAAGATGAATTGCTTTGGTTTCGCTTTGCTGAGGCAAGGTTTGACCAGTACATGCAGTCCGTGTCTCTATAAATGACAGGCAGCAGTAGTAGGACTGACGGCCGCTTTCTGTGATGGAAAGCGGTTTTTTTTGTCCGCCGTAGCCGTCCCAAGGCTTGGTGCCCCCGGCAAAAAACGCCCCTGTAGGGGTTTTTTTTGTCCGCTGGCAGGCTGTGTGGATGCGGAAGATTGCTTGGGTAGTTAGGTAAGCCATTACTTTTTTATATGAATGTATAACATAAAGTCCGCACAATTAAAAAGACATATTTTGTCGGTATTTTCCCTAGAATTTAGGCGTAAACTCCCATGAATACTGGTTTTAAGATCATTATCTAACCATGTTCACATAGACAAGAATGGCCGCACTATCATGTTTCTCGAGTTAAATAATAATTATGTCCGGTCAATTAATAGAGATAAACCCATGAAAAACAGGATTCGGGGTGTACTGGCAGCAGCAGGGATGGTGGCCGCGCTGGGCGCCCAGGCTGAAACGCTCAAGCTGGGTGTAGTGGGCGGTATGACAGGTCCAGGGGCGTCCTGGGGTCTAGCCATTGATGGTGGCGTGAAAATCGCCGTGGATGAAATCAATCAGGCCGGTGGTCTGGACGTGGGCGACAAGAAATACAAGGTCCAAGTGCTGACCTACGATGACCATTACAAAGCAGCCGATGCGGTCACGGCGACCCACCGCCTGATTGATCAGGACGAGGTGAAATACATCATCGGGCCGATTGGCTCGGCCTCGGTCATGGCCATGAAGCCTCTTACCGAACGCAACAAGATCATCATGCTGTCCAACAGCTACTCGACCGAAGTGCTGGATGCCAATACACAGTACATGTTTCGCGTTTTGCCCACCCAGTATGAATACAACCGCCAGTTGATTGGCTGGTTGAAACAGGAACGCCCGGAACTCAAGCGTCTGGCGATCTTGTCGCCCAACGATGCGACCGGCTGGAGCACACAAAAGATCCAGACCGCTGCCTATAAGGACGCCGGTTATGACGTGGCCGAGGCCAAGTTCTTTGAGCGTTCGCAAAACGACTTTCGCACCTTGCTCACCAGCATGGTGGCCAAGAATGTGGACTTTATCGAGCTCGATACAGTGCCACCAGGCCCGGCCGGTATTGTGATCCGTCAGGCACGTGAAATGGGGTTCAAGGGCCAGTTCACCAAGTTTGGTGGCAATAACGTGGCCGAAACTGTGAAGTCTGCCGGTGCGAACAATGCGGAAGGGACTTTGGTGTATTTGTCTGCCGATCCGTCCAGCGAGCCCTATCAGAAGTTGAGCCAGGCGTACGCCAAGATCCACAGCAACAGTATGGATGACTTCGTTTTCTACTTTTACGATGCCACCCGCCTGCTGTTCAAGGCCATTAACGAGGCCGGCACGGTGGACGATACCGATGCCGTACGTGCCCGCATTCAAGCGCATAGCAGCTTTGATGGCATTCAAGGCGCGATTGTTTGGGGTGGAAAGGATGTTTATGGCGTGAACCACCAGATTGCGACCCCGGCCTACCTGGGTGTGATCGAAGGTGGCAAGGCCAAGGTCATCAGCAAGTTTGACGTCCCCTAGTGCCCGGTTTTGCTTCAGTACGCACTGCGCCACCGGGGTGGAGTGCACTTTACTATGGTTAGCAATTATGCAGATCGCAATCCAAATCGCCATCATCGCCCTGATGTCCACGTTTGTGTATGCCCTGGTTGCCCTGGGTTTCACTCTGGTGTTTGGCATATTGCGGGTGGTGAACTTCGCCCACGGCGAGTTCTACATGCTGGGCGCCTACGCCATGTATGTGTTTTATGGTCAGTTTGGTTGGTCCTACCTGTCCTCTATCGCGGCAGCGGCCGTATTGGTGGGGCTCCTGGGTTTGCTGGCCGAGCGTGGCCTGTTCCGGCGATTTGTGGGTGACGAGATGGGCGGCATGATCATGTCCCTGGCCTTGGCCATTACCTTGCAGGTCGGGATCTCGTTGCTGTTCTCGGTGGATGACCAGTCGGTCCCTCGCCCGGTGGAAGGCGCCTTGCAAATTGGGCAAGCCTTTTTCGCCGAGGATCAATTGCTGATCGTAGGCATGAGTATTTTGGCGTTGGCGGGCTTTTACTTCCTGATCGAGCGGACCCGTATTGGCATGACGATACGGGCGGTGGCGCAGGACCGGGAAGTGGCCCGTCTGCAAGGTGTCAGCTCCTGGAAGATCATGGCTTTTACCTTTGCCTTGAGCTCTGGCCTGGCCGGTTTGTCGGGCGCCTTGATGGCACCGGTCTACACCGTGCATCCATATATGGGCGAAGCCGTGGTGGTGAAGGCGTTCATCATTGTGGTTCTGGGGGGGCTGGGCAGCTTGCCCGGTGCGGTGGTTGCCGCCTTCATTCTGAGTGTTACCGAGGCGGTGGCGTCCACCTTCTATAACGCGACAGTGGCCACCATGCTGTCCTTTCTGGTTGTGATGGCCGTGTTGTTGGTCAAACCCCGTGGTTTGATGGGGAGGTCGTCATGAGCGCGATCAAAACTGCTTCTTTTTATCCGCGCGATGGCGCTGTGCAATGGGCCTGGCATGTCGTGGTGGTAGTGGTGTTGCTGGGTTGGCCGTTATGGGCGGGACAGCCGCGTTTTGCTCTGCATCTGGCCATCATGGTGTCGCTGTACGCCTGCCTGGCCATGAGTATGAATCTGGTCTTGCGCATCGGTCAGCTTTCGCTGGCGCATGGCGCTTTGTTTGGGTTGGGGGCCTATGCCTCGGCCATTCTCAGTCGAGATTATGGTTGGTCTTTTCCAGCCGCGTTTTTGGGCGCCGGAGTACTGACGGCAGCGTTAGCTGTGATCACCGGCCCTGTTTTTATGCGTATCAAGGGTGTGCATTTTGCGCTCTTGACCTTCGCGCTGGGCGAAGCCGTGGTGCTGTGCTTTGTCGAGTTCCACGAACTGTTTGGTGGCAATAACGGCTTTGGGCAGATTCCGTCCTTGCATGACAGCTTGCCGATTCCTGAGGGGCGTTACGGTATCTATCTGGTGACGGTCAGCTTTGCCTTGGTGGTGTACTTCGTGCTGCGAGCCTTGTATCGCCGCGAATGGGGTATGGTGGCGGACTCTTTGCATCAGAACGAGCAACTGGTGCGCTCCGGTGGTTTGAATGTGCTGCGTTTTCGGGTCAGCGTGTTTGTCCTTAGCGCCCTGATTGCCGGCTGGACGGGCAGTCTGTACGCCCATTACAAAGGGTATATCTCGCCTGATGCCTTTGGCTTTTGGACCGCCGTGGACGTTGTCATCATGAATGTGCTCGGTGGTGTGGGTGCCCTGGCCGGTGCCGTGGTGGGAGCCGCGATTTTGATCCCCCTGCCCGAGCTGTTGCGCGACTTGCTGCAGTACCAGCGTCTGATCTATGGGCTGACCTTGGTTCTGTTGCTCTTGTTCATGCCGCAAGGTCTGGCTGGTGTGTGGCGCAAAAGGCGCGGCGCGCGCAAGGAGGTTACATGAGCGTGCAATTGAGTGTCCATGGCCTTAGCCGACATTTTGGTGGCATCCGTGCGGTGGATGAGGTGTCCTTTAGCACGGTCCCCGGCCAGATTACCGGCGTGATTGGCCCTAACGGTGCGGGTAAAACCACGCTGTTCAATCTGATTGCCGGTGCCACCAAGCCTAGCGCGGGGGGTGTCACCATGGACGGCGTCGCCATTACGGGTCACCCGGTGGAGTCTTTGGCGCGCCAGGGTCTGGTACATACGTTTCAGATGACGCATGTATTTGCGGGTCACACGGTATTTGAAAACTTGTATCGCGTCGCACTGTTTCGTCAGTTTCCTTCGCCCTGGTCGCTGTTCACCCCGTGGAGTGTGCGCCGTGGCCGCCAAGAAGCGGCGCGGCAGGCAGAGCAAGCCCTGGCCTTGATTGGCCTGGAGTCTGTCGCCGATGAGCAGGCCGATTCGCTGGCTTATGGTTTGCAGAAGATGTTGGGTGTGGGCATGGCCCTGACGGCCATGCCCCGCCTGCTTTTAATGGATGAGCCCGCTGCGGGTCTGAACCCGGTAGAAACGGTGGCGATGGCCGATCTGATTGAACGTATCCACGCCAGCGGCATTGATGTGATGGTGGTCGAGCACGATATGGGTCTGGTGATGCGTTTGTGCCAAAAATTGGTGGTATTGGTTAATGGCCGTTTGCTGGCCGAAGGCCCGACCGCACAAATGCGTCAGGATCCACGGGTGATTGAAGCTTATCTGGGCGCGGACCTGGGCAGGGAGCCAAGGCTGAGACCGCCTGTGGGCTCCTCCAGTGCCCAGAGTGGAGCGAGACTTTCGGCCTCGGTAGCGGCTGCCAGCCAGGATGTTGTGGCGACCACGGCCAGCCAGCCTGCCCCCATGCTGGAGCTCAAGGAGTTGGTTGTGTCCTATGGCGCGGTGCGTGCTTTGGACAAGGTCAGTTTTACAGTGGAAGAAGCCAGTGTGTGCGTCGTGATCGGGGCCAATGGCGCCGGTAAATCGACCTTGATGAAAGCCATCAGTGGTTTGGTGCCGGTTGCCGCAGGAGAAATCCTGCTGGAAGGCCGGCCTATCCAGAACATGAGTGCCGAACGTCGTGTGAATTTGGGTATCGCCCTCTCGCCGGAAGGTCGTCGCTTGTTCCCGGAGCTGACGGTGCGCGAGAACCTTTTGATGGGGGCGTATCTGCGCCGCGATCAAGTTGAGGTTACGGTGGACCTGGAGCGTATTTACGGCTACTTTCCCCGCCTGCTGGAGCGCGAGAAAAGCCAGGCTCGTCACCTGTCCGGTGGCGAGCAGCAAATGTGCGCGATTGGCCGTGCGCTGATGTCCCAGCCTCGCCTGCTCTTGCTGGATGAACCCTCCCTGGGACTGGCCCCGGCAGTCATTTTGGAAGTAATCCGTGCGATTCGCCAGATCAGTCAGGACGGCACCACGATTGTGCTGGTGGAGCAAAATGCTCGCTTGGCACTGAAGTTGTCCAACCATGCTGTTGTACTGGAAACCGGGCGCTTGAGTCTGGCGGGCGATAGCAAAGACATTTTGAACAACCCGCAGATTGCGGCGGCCTATCTGGGCCGGGCCGCATAGTCATCGCATCATGCCTAATATTTACCAGGTTGCCATGTTTAATGCCCAGCGCCACCCCGGCAAGGTGGTGGTCTCGGACGAGCGTCAGGCTTTGCCTTTTGGTCAGCTCTGCGTCCGTGCGCAGGAAGTCGTGACGGACGCCCGGTGTTGCATTCCGGCGGTGGCCTTTGCGGATATCTGTGCCGTTGGCGATTCTCGCCTGCAACAGAGCTTGCAAGACATTCACTGTCCGGTGGTGATTGTGGACGGTAGCGAGGTGCCGCCAGAGTTCGCCAGAGAGGTCGAGCGTGTGCTGCAGAAAGGCAAAGTTCCGGTGGAATATATAGAATGGCCGAGCATTGGGCATTTTTCCCAAAGTGAATGTTCCGAGCCGTTCACCCGTGACACCCTGGCTGCGATGCGCCGCCTGTCTCTTTAAGCTGAAAACCGTATGGCAAACACCGAATCCCAGTCCAGCGCCAAGCCCACCCTGTATCAGAACATGAGCGATCGCTTGTTGGAGCTGATCCGTTCAGGCCATTATCCCATCGGTTCCAAGCTGCCCACCGAGATGGAGCTTTGCCAGATGTACGGGGTTGGTCGGCACACGGCCCGTGAAGCCATACGCAAACTGACCGATCTGGGTTTGATCGAGCGGCGCCGCCGTGCCGGTACCACTGTGATTCGCCAGCATCCCAAGCCGCAGTTTGGCCTGGCACTGGACACTACGGACCAGTTGCAGCGCTATCTGGAGTTTACCGATCTACACGTGTATAAAAAAGCGGTCTGTGTAGACAAGCAGCCGCCCGAAACCGAGCTGGATGGCGATCCGACTGACTGGGTAAAAGTGGAGACCTACCGTAGTGTGCCGGGCAGCAAGCGTGGCATTTCCTGGACCGATATTTATTTGCGTAAAGAGTACCAAGTGGTAGCTGATCAGATAGCTACTCAGCCTGGCGGTGTATATCCGCTGTTGGAGGAGCGCTGTGGAGACGTAGTGGAGACCATTGATATGGAGATTTCCGCCTCGCGTTTTCCACCGCATGTCGCGCGCTTTCTGGGGTACGAGGATGTCGATCCGGCTTTGCTGATTATCCGTACTTTCCGCAATCAGGCGGGCAAGATCATGGAAGTGTCGGTCAGCTTTTACCCCCCTTATGAATTTCGCTACGTCACGCGCCTGTCGCGCAGTGATGGGAGCCACCGCTCACTGAGCTGATTTTTCCGATCCTTTGGGCAGACATTCATGAAACGCAATGATGGCCGCAGCGTGACGGTCACGGTGATGGGCGACCATGCGTTGAGTCAGAGCCTCAGGTGCCCCTTCCATCGTTGTGGAGAGGGGCCACCTCTACCTGGTATCAGGCGGTTTGGCGCGCTTGTGCCAGACGTCCCATGTTGGTCGGAAACAAATCCAGGCCAGCGGTTGCCACCAGATCCCAGAAGCCGGCGGGAGAACTGGAGACTACGGTGACGCCCAATTTATCTTCCACCTGACGCACGGCTTCCAGCGACACCAACCCCCCGCATGACAGCAGCAAGCCTTGTGCTTGACCGGGAGCCTGCTCTTGGGCGATGTCCCAGGTTTTCAGGCAAAGGTTGACCAACTCCTGCGTGCTGATTTGCGACATGGCCGTGACGTCATTGACGCCCAGACCATAAGCGCACACGGCTTGAATCTGGTTTTGTGCCAGAAAACGGACCAGACGCTGGTTCACGTCGTCAATGTAGGATGAGGCTACTGCGACCCGCTCGATACCGCTGACACGCAGGCCGCGCAAGATGGCGTGGCTCATGGTGGAGCATGGCAGGCCCGTGGCTTCACGCAGGCGGGCGACCAGTTCGTCGTTAAAGTCCGAGCCCCTGTAAAAGCTGAGCGAGGTGCCCATCAGTGACACGGCCTGGGCGCCACGGGCAGCCAGTTGCTGAGCCGCTTGTACAACCTGGTCAATGACCTGGTCATAGCCCTCCTTGTCTACCGAACTGAGCGCCAGACCTTGGGCGATGAAGTCAATTTCCGGGTACATTTCCGGGCCTTCCGGAGGCACCAGACCGGCGGCCGGTGGCACGATCAGGCCCAGGACGGGGCGTTTGGTGTCAGAGTTGTCAGTCGTCATAACAGTCACTGCTTGTTTCATTGTTTAAAGTCGAGTTGGGCGCTTTTGATCACGTTGGCCCAGCGTTCGGTCTCTTCACCCAGCCATTGTTCGGTGGTCTGGGCATTCTGGTAACCGGCGACTGAACCTTGAGCCAGGAAAGCATCCTGTACCTGCTTTTGCTGCATGCTGTTTTCCAGCGCCTTGCTGACGGTGGCGACCAGGGCAGGGTCTACGTTTTTGGGGGCCAGCATGAACAGCGACGGTGTCACGCTGTAGCCGGGAATGGTTTCCGAGACGCTGGGCAGATCGGGCATGCCGGGAAAGCGGCGTTCGGACAAGGTGGCCAGCAGACGGATGCGGCCGGAGTTGGCCAGGCCAATTGAAGAGGCCAGGCTGGCAAAGGACATGGATACTTCACCGGCGGCCAGAGCCTGACTGGCGGGAGCGCCACCACGATACGGGACATGAACCAGTTCTGTCTGGGTTTTCAAGGCGAACAACTCGCCACCCAGGTGGTGTACCGAGCCCACACCCACCGAGGCAAAGGTTTCAGTTTGAGCGGGCGCCTTGCGGATCACTTCGATGAGCTCGGCCACGGTCTTGACGGGGCTGTCACCGGGAACAGCCAGGGCCAGATCAGACTGGCCCACCATGCCAATCGACGTGAAATCGCGCTGCAAGTCATAACGCAGCGCCGGGTAGATGTAGGGAGCGACCAGCAAGGAGGTATCGGCAAATAGCAGCGTGTTGCCGTCAGCCTGGGATTTGGACACGTAGTCGGCAGCAATGGTGCCACCGGCGCCGGATTTGTTCTCCACAATCACGGTGCGATCCAGCTCTTTGCTGAGCGCCTGGGCGGTCACGCGGGCCAGGGTGTCGACCCCGCCGCCGGGTGCAAAACCCACGACCAGACGAATAGGTTCTGCCGCGTGTACCGCAGCCAGAGGGGTTAATGTCAGGGCGAGCGCAGCCAGCGCACGCCGTGTGAAACGGCTTGCAAACATGAGAAAGTCTCCTCGGTATGAGTGGTAGTTTTTTTAGCGAATTATTTATTTAGTGCCGCATATAGAACCCGGCTAATGGGTTGAGCTGGGCATGAAGCCAGCTATAACGCTCGCGCTTGTCGAACTCCCATTTCTCGGGATGGGCTTGGGCGACACGGCGCAGGGATTCGGCACCGGACAGCACATGGCTGGCCGCAGCCTGCATGGCGCTGGGGCCGTCGCGCAGGGCCAGAGCCTGGGTCAAGGCCTGATGTTCATGCCAGGACTGCTCCATGCGGTTTTCCTGATCCAGATGGCGGTGGCGGTAAGGGTTGGTCAGACGGCGCAGATGTTCAATTTGCTGCACCATGAAGGTATTGCCGGCAATGCTGTGAATCAGGGCGTGTAGTTCGGCGTTGTACGTGGCGTAGTCAGCCAGGCTTTTTTCCTGCAGGGCCTTGGCACCGCGTTTTTGCAAACGCTCCAGCTCGCGGATCTGCGCATTGCTGATGCGGTAGGCCGCCAGTTGGGTACAGGCGCCTTCCAGCAAGGCCAGGGTTTCCAGCATTTCTTCCAGTTCTTCAATGGTGTGCTGGGTGACAAAAATGCCAGCTCGGGGGGCGATGCGAACTTGCCCGGTGGCCGCCAACTGCAGCAAGGCTTCGCGCACCGGGGTGCGTGATACCCGGAAAAACGTGCACAGCAAGGATTCATCAATGGCGCTGCCTGGCGGCAGATCACCGCTGGCAATGCGGTGCTCCAGTTCGATCCGTACCCGGTCGGTATTGCTAAGCGTCATGTCTGTCTCCCATGCCTATTGCTATTTTTTAGGCTTAAATGATTCTAGGGAGGGCTTTTTGATATATCAATTAAGGCTTATCCGAGGGTAAAGAAAGAGTGGTCCCGTTTTGATTCGGGCTGATTTCGCGGATAATCATTTTTTGCCCCCCTCTGCCCCTGTTCGGTCATAGGGAAAAGCACGCTATTTTTCGGATAAAAAAACCATGAGCGAAGAACGTAAACCACTGGACGCATTGGCCAGTGGTGCCATGCTGGTGTTGTGCCTGATCTGGAGCTTTCAGCAGATCTTGCTCAAGGCGACGGCACAGGACATGGCCCCCATCTTCCAGATTGGTCTGCGCTCGGGCGTGGCCTGCGTGCTGGTCGCTTTGCTGGTTCTGGTGCGGACACACAAGCTGGCCTTTACAGAAGGGGCCTGGAGGCCGGGCTTGATGGCCGGTTTGCTGTTTGCGCTGGAGTATTTGCTGCTGGGCGAAAGCCTGCGTTTTACCTCGGCAGCGCACGTGGTGGTGTTTCTATACACGGCGCCCGTGTTTGCGGCTTTGGGTCTGCATATACTTTTGCCTTCGGAGCGTTTGGCCCGCCTGCAATGGGTGGGCATCGGCCTGGCGGTGGCGGGTATCGCCATTACCTTTTTAGGCCCGGCCAGCATGGATGGGACTGATCTGGGTCGCATGCTGATTGGGGACTTGATGGCCTTGGCAGCCGGGGCCTTGTGGGGCTTTACCACCGTGTTGATCCGCAGCACGCGCCTGTCTGCTGTTCCGCCTTCGGAGGCCTTGCTGTATCAACTGTTCAGTGCTTTTGTGATTCTGATGGTGGCTGCGGTGGTCAGCGGTCAAACCCAGGTGCATTGGTCGGGTTTGCTGGGCGCCAGTCTGGTATTTCAGTCCGTGGTGGTGGCTTTTCTAAGCTTTCTGGTCTGGTTCTGGTTGCTGCGTAATTATCAGGCCTCGCGCCTGGGGGTGTTCTCTTTTGCGACTCCACTGTTCGGTGTGTTATTTGGTGCTTTCTTGCTGGGCGAAGCCATAGAACCCCGTTTTGTGATGGGCGCTTTACTGGTGCTGATGGGCATTACCCTGGTCAGTGCCTATAGCTGGATCAGTCAGCTGCGACGTCGCAGAACGTGAGCGAGTCAGCGATCCGATGCGAACGCCCTTAAGGGGCAAGGCGTTGCCGCAAGCTGCTTTTCAACCAGCGGCAAAATTGGCGAGCATCACGTTGTTGGGGTGATTGTGCGTTGACATAGGCCATGTAGGTTGCGCCTGTGGCAACCTGGCCAGGGCCCACTTCCCGCAAGACGCCATCGCGTAGATGGTCCATGACCAGTAAACGTGGCACAACCAGAAATCCTGATCCGGCAATGGCCCCGGCAATGGCGAAAAACAGGTGATCGTAGGTGGCGCTCATCAGCAGACGCGAAGGCTCAATCCCCTGATCCAGAGCCCATACACCCAATATGTCGGGGCGTGAGCGCGCGGTCACCATAGGCCAGTGCTCCCACGTTTGCCCGCTGTGTTGCTGAATCAAGGCCGGTGCGGCCACACAGACGAGTTCTTCACGTGTCAGCTCCCAGCTTTCGCTATCGGGCAGGTTTAAATCCCGGCTGATCAGGACATCGAATTCTTCATTAGGGCGTGGTGGCGATAGATTGGTGATCAGATCAATCTGCATGGCGTGCTGGGCGGTGAACTGGCCAAGCATGGGAACCATCACCGTCATTGAAAAACTGGGCATGGACGTGCGGACTCGCAGCCGTCCGTGCTGATCCGGCTGATGGGCGATTTGCTGAATGGCCATCTCCAGGGTGGCCATTGCATCTTTGACCGTGTCATACAACTGCAGGCCGGCTGCCGTCAGCTCAATATAGGGACCTCGTCGAATGAACAGGGCCTGTTTGCTGACTTTTTCCAAGGTGGCGATATGTCGGCTGACTGCGCTTTGGGTGATCCCCAGGCTTTGGGCTGCACGGGTGAAATTGCCTTGTCGGCCCACGGCGACAAATACGCGCAGTGGAACCAGAGGAACCGTCTCAAGCATGATTAAAACTCATGATAGGGTCACGACTAATAGGGGGTGGAGGTAGGGTGTAACAGAACGGTCATCTACGATAAATACCATGATTTCCATGCGATTTTATTTAAATTTCAGGAAATAATCATGCAAAACCGTTTTCCTTATCTATCCGCTTTGCTCATGCTTTCTTGCCTGGCTTCGGGCGCCGCCAAGGCCGATGAGGTGGTGTTGTACTCCTCTAATAATATCGATGTGGTGAACACGGTGATTGAGCAGTTCCGTCAGGTTCATCCCGAGATAGCGGTGTCCGTGGTGCGGGCGGGTTCCGGTGCCTTGATGCAGCGTATCAAGGCAGAGGCCGATCAACCTTTGGGTGACTTGTTCTGGTCGGGTGGGTTTTCCACCTTGTCGCAGTATGCCGATTACCTGGCGCCCTACTCCTCGCCTGAAGCCTCGGCGGTAGGAGCCCAGTTTCAGGGGCCAGACCAACGCTGGCTGGGTACCAATACCCATGTCACGGTGTTGATGGTCAATGAGCGTCAGTTGGGCAAACTCCAGGCTCCTGCCAGTTGGGCGGATCTGGCTGATCCTGCCTGGAAGGGCAAGATCGTGATTCCTGATCCGGCACGCAGCAGCTCCTCCTATGTCGCCCTGTACGGTTTGCAGGAGTTGATGGGTCAGGACGTGTTTGAAAAAGTGGCTCGCAATGCCGTGGTGGTCGGCACGACAGCGGGCGCCTACGAAGGCGTTGCCAATGGCGAGTTCGCGGTTGCGGTAACGATGGAGTATGCCGCCTATCAATATGTGGCCGGTGGGCTGGATACGATTGATCTGGTCTACCCCAAAGAGGGCACTTTCCTGTCGCCGGAAGGGATGGCCTTGATTAAGGGTGGGCGTAATCCCGAGTCTGCCCGCAAGTTGTACGACTTCCTGGCCTCGCGTCCTGCACAGGAAGAGGTATTCAAAAGTGCGTTTCGCCGTCCTTTACGCAGCGATATTGCCGTCAATACGCTGACAAGCCTGCCTGCCATGGATCAGATCCGTGTGCATGCACTGGACGATGAGCGTATGGGTGCCGATCGTGAGGCTTTCCTGGCGCGTTGGCGTGATCTGGTTTCGCAGCGCTAGGCAGGACTCCTATGCAGATACATTTATCAGGCATTCAGCAAAGCTACGGCGCACAGACCTTGTTTCAGGGTTTGGATCTGAATATCCCCAGCGGCTCCTTGTTTACCCTGTTGGGGCCGTCGGGTTGTGGCAAGACGACCTTGCTACGCATGTTGGCCGGATTTGTGCGCCCTGATCATGGCAAGGTGCTGTTCGGCCAGAAAGAGATGACGCAGGTGCCTGTGCACAAACGCAATGTGGGCATGGTGTTTCAGGATTACGCCTTGTTTCCGGACCGCAGCGTGCTTGATAACGTTAGCTACGGTTTGCTGGCGCGTGGTCAGTCTCGCACTCAAGCCCGTGGTCCCGCTTTGGACATGTTGGCGCGGGTAGGTTTGAAGGATAAAGCGGATGCCTTGCCGTCCGCGCTGTCCGGGGGGCAGCGACAGCGAGTGGCCATGGCACGCGCCTTGGTGATCAAGCCTGATCTGCTCTTGCTGGACGAGCCCTTGTCTGCCCTGGATGCAAAGCTGCGCACGGACTTGCGCGAAATGCTGCGGGACTTGCAGCAGGAAGCCGGCATTACCACCGTGTTTGTGACGCATGATCAGGAAGAAGCGCTAAGCGTGTCTGACTACATTGCCGTGATGGACCGGGGATGTGTCCGTCAGGTCGGCACGCCTGAGCAGATTTACCGCTGCCCTGACAACAGCTTTGTGGCCGATTTTGTGGGTGGGGCCAATCTGATCGAGCTTCAAGAGGAACTCGGTCAGGCTGCAGATGGCTGCCGCCGCTTCCGGACAGCGGGTTGCATAGTGCGTATCCAGTCTGCCGGACGTTTTTCTGAGCAGACGATGTTGGCTGTGCGGCCTGAAACCCTGAGTGTGGATGCCTTGCGTCCGCTGGATGAGGGTGACATTGCCGCGCGGATTGAAAGCGTGGATTACCGAGGCCCCAGTACGGCGTATCAATTGCGCACGGAATTTGGTTTTCTGAAAGCGGTGGTTTGGAACACCGGCGCCGTGCAGAGTTGGGAGCGAGGGGATGCGGTGGTCTTGCGCGTTCCCGAGTCGGCTCTTTTGGTGGAGCGGACATGATGCTGGGTTCTTTGCGACGCGATCCAGCCTGGCTGATGCTGGCTCTGGGGGCCGTGGCCTTGCTGGGCTACTTTTTGCTGTGGCCGGTCTTGTCCATGCTGGCCAGTTCCCTGGTCAACCAGGACGGTCAGTTTGGTTTGCATGGTTACGTGCAGTTTTTTTCGGAACCGGCGTACCGGGAGAGCCTGTTCAACACCTTGTGGTTGGGCGGTGCGGTAACCCTGCTCAGTCTGGTGCTGGGCGCCGGTTTGGCCCTGGCAGCCGCGCGCTTTTCCTTCCCATTGGCCGCCTGTCTGGGTGTGTTGCCCTTGCTGACCTTGGTCATTCCGGATGTGGTGGTGGCCGCGGCCTGGATTGTGGTGTTGGGTAAACAAGGCGTGCTCAATAGCCTGCTGGCTCCCTTTGGCCTGGAGTTGCCTTCCTTGTACTCCTGGTGGGGTCTGGTTTTTGTGATGACCTTGAACAACTACGTGTATGCCTATGTGGCTGTGCTGGTAGGTTTGAAGTCCATGGATCGCAACCTGGAAGAGGCGGGTCTCAGTCTGGGCAGCTCACCGGGGCGCACGTTGCGCACTGTGACCTTCCCTCTGATGGTGCCGGCTTTATGCGGTGCTGCGGTGCTGGTTTTCATGCACGTTATCGGGGATTTTGGCGTTCCAGCCATTCTGGGCGCCCGTACCCCCGTGTTGGCGGTCAAGACGTATAACGAGTTTGTCAGTGAAATGGGCGGTAACCCGCAAATGCAGACCACCATGGCGTCTTTGCTGGTGTTTCTGGGTTTGGTTTTGCTGTTGATCCAAAAGTGGGTGGTGGCCCGACGCACCTACCAGATGGAGTCCGGACGGGCCCCTGTGCGGGTGCCTTTGCGTGCGTGGCAGGCAACCGTGTGCGCCACCCTGGTGTCGATCCTGGTTGTCTTGTCGATACTGCCGGTGCTGGTGGTCATTGTGACCGCATTTACGCCCTCTATCGGGCCGGTTCTCAAGTATGGCGGCTTTACCTTAAGCCATATGCAGCAAGCCTTGGTGCAGGCACCTGGACCTTTGTACAACTCCTTGCTGCTGGGGGCAGCGGCAACCAGTGCGGGTGCCGTGTTTTCTATCGTGGCCGCCTATCTGATCGTCAAACGTCCGTCTGGACTGAGTGCAGGTCTGGACGCGCTGGTCATGCTGCCTTTGACGATTGCCGGCACGGTACTGGGCATTGCCCTGATCAACGTGTTTAACAGCGGCTGGCTGGTGCTGACGGGCAGTTGGGTCATTATGGCGCTGGCCTACTTTTTGCGCCGGGTGCCCACCAGTGTGCGGGCGGCCATGGGGCCTTTGCATAACGTGCGCAATTCCATCGAGGAGGCCTCCATCAGTTTGGGCGTGGCCCCGATGCCAACTTTTGCGAAGGTCATTTTGCCGCTGGTCTGGCCCGCGGTGATTGCGGCCACGGTACTGATGTGGATTACGACTTTGTCGGAATTATCCGCCACGGTGGTTCTGTATTTCGGCGGGATGAGCACCTTGCCTATCGAGGTTTTTCAATTGGTCGACAGTGGACGTTTGGCTCAGGCCAGTGCGTATAGCCTGGTGCTGTTGATGGCGATATTTTTGCCGCTGCTGCTGACCCGTTTCATTTTCAAAGTAAAAGTAGGATGGACACAATGAGCTCTGTGCAATGTCAGGAAGAGATCGCGCTGGCCCAGCGCGTATTGGGAGCCAAGGCATCGGCCACCAAAGAGATGACACGCCTGGCCAATCAAATGCGGCAACAGGGGCAGTCAGTTATTACCCTCAGCCAGGGCGAGCCGGATTTTGCGACCCCCGAGCATGTGCGTCAGGCGGCCAAAGAAGCGATTGATCGCAATGAGTCCCGCTATACCGAAGTAGCCGGCACCCTGGCTTTGCGTGAGGCTGTGGTGCGCAAATTCGAGCGCGACAATGGCCTGCACTTCAGCCCGGATCAGATCCAGGTGGGTTGCGGGGCCAAACAAGCCTTGTACAACGCCTTGCAGGCCACGGTACAGGATGGTGACGAGGTCATCATCCCTACCCCCGCCTGGGTGTCTTACCCTGAAATGGTGCTGTTGGCCGGTGGCCAACCGGTCATTGTGCGGTGCAGTGCACAGGCCGGCTTCAAGCTGCAAGCTGACCAATTGGAACGGGCCATCACCCCCCGTACCAAATGGCTGATGCTCAACTCCCCCTCCAACCCCAGTGGTGCGGTGTATTCGCGTCAGGAGCTGGAAGCACTGGAGCAAGTGCTGTTGCGTCACCCCCATGTCTGGGTGATGGCCGATGATGTGTACGAAAAAATCCGTTATAGCGACGAACCCTTTGCAACGCCGGCTGCTTTGTCGCCCCACATGGCAGCGCGCACCTTGACCATCAATGGTGTCTCCAAGGCCTATGCAATGACGGGTTGGCGAGTGGGTTTTGCAGCGGGTCCGCTGCACCTGATCAAAGCCATGAATCTGGTGCAGTCGCAAGCAACCTCACACACCAGTTCCATCAGCCAGGCGGCGGCGGTGGCCGCACTGGATGGCCCCATGGATTTTCTGCCTGAGTTTGTGGAAGCGTTCCGTCGCCGCCGCGACAAGGTGGTGGCCGCGCTCAATGCGATGCCGGGCATTGAATGTGATCTGCCTATGGGGGCGTTCTATGTGTTCCCTAGTTGCCAAGGCGTATTGGGTTTGCGGGACCCGTCAGGTCAGTTGATCAGTACGGATAAGGACTTGTGCATGTATTTCCTGCGTAGTGTTGGGGTGGCCGTTGTGCCTGGTTCGGCGTTTGAACTGCCTGGCCACTTCCGGGTGTCTTACGCCTCCAGTGACCAGGAGCTGGAAGAGGCCATGAGCCGCATTGCCCAAGCTATTGCTCGACTGAGCTGAACCCCTTACGGAGAAACAGTGTGAATAGTAAAAAAAATCAGGTGTTGAAAGCAGCCTTCTCCCAAGGGCGATTGATGACGGCAATGGCCGCTCATAACCCGTTGGCGGCTCGTCTGGCTCAGGATGCCGGTTTCGGGGCAATTTGGGGGAGCGGTTTTGAGTTGTCTGCCAGTTATGCCGTGCCCGATGCCAACATTCTGTCGATGGGAACGCACTTGGAGATGATGCGGGCGATTGCCTCGACCGTGGACATCCCTTTGATTGCCGACATTGATACTGGTTTTGGTAATGCAGTGAATGTCAGCTATGTCATACCGCAGTACGAGGCGGCGGGCGCCAGTGCCATTGTGATGGAGGATAAAACCTTTCCGAAAGACACCAGTTTGCGAGCGGATGGGCGTCAGGAGTTGGTGCGAATTGAAGAGTTCCAGGGCAAGATTGAAGCGGCTTGTGCCGCACGCCGTGATCCGGATTTTCTGATTATTGCGCGGGTAGAAGCCCTGATTGCCGGCCTGGGGCAAGAAGAGGCCCTGAAGCGTGGCCTGGCGTATGAGCAGGCGGGTGCAGATGCCATTTTGATTCACTCCAAACAGGCCACGCCAGATCAGATTCTGTCTTTTGTAGAAGCTTGGACAGGCAAGGTGCCGTTGGTGTTGGTGCCTACGGCCTACCCTCAACTGACTGAGGCCGACATTGCCCAATTGGGCAAAGTGGGCGTGGTGATTTACGGCAATCATGCGATTCGTGCGGCCGTAGGGGCCATGCAAGCGGTGTTTGCCCAGATTCGCCAGGATGGCGGCATTCAGAATGTGGATGCCAGTCTGCCCTCCGTCAAAACCATTATTGGTTTGCAAGGTGATGCCCATATGCGTCAGATCGAGGCCCGATTCCTGCGCTAGAAGGGGCAGCATTGGGCTTCGTATAATGGCTGATGGCCCGATGGCGGGCCCTTAGCCGGATAAATGCGATGCCCCAATCTGCACAAGGCCCTATCCCGGTCACGCTGTTGACCGGCTTTCTGGGCAGTGGGAAAACGACCCTGATCAATCGCGCTTTGCAAGAAGCGCAGATGGCCGACACGCTGGTCATCATCAATGAGTTTGGGCAGACGGCGCTGGACCATCTGCTGGTGGCGCACAGCCAGGAAAATCTGGTGCAGGAGATGGGCAATGGCTGCGTGTGTTGCACCATACGGCGCGATCTGGTGCAGACCTTGCGCGATATTACCTGGCGGTTTTCCAGGGCGGGTCAGCGACAGTTTAGTCGGGTGTTCATTGAAACAACGGGGCTGGCTGATCCCGCCCCTATTATTCATACCTTGCTGGGCGAGCCTCAATTGGCGGGCAAATATCGTCTGGATGCGGTGGTCACGGTCGTTGACCTGGAGCATGCCAGCGAGACCTTGCGTCGCGAGGAGCTGGCCCGGCGGCAAGTCGCCTTAGCCGATCTATTGGTATTGAGCAAACGCGACTGCGTCGATGCCGATCGTGAGCAGGAGGTCAGCCAGCAATTGGCTGGATTGAATCAGGCCGCTCAGCGTCTGGTTTTGGATGTTGGGCAATCTATGGCGCCCTATTTGCTGGCACTGGGCGACCAGCAAGGCCAGTGGGCTGCGTGGGAGGCGTCCAGCCATGATTGTCTCCATGAGCATTATCACGACCATCATCACGACCATGGCGCCGGTGGTGCGCTGTCCGGGCAAGCGCGGCATGGGCATGCTGTCAGTGCGATCAGCGTAGCCGTGCCGGAGGCACTGAATGCGCAGCATCTGTCGGATTGGCTTGATGAGCTGTGTCGTTGGGCGGGTCCGCGCTTGTTGCGTTTGAAAGCGGTCTTGGCCGTGCAGGGCCGGGAGACGGCGCAGGTAGTGCATGCCGTGCAGCATCGGGTCTACCCGTTCGGATCCTTGTCGCAGTGGCCTTGGCCGCAACGGCAAGGGCGTCTTGTACTCATTACGCAGGATCTGGAACCAGCTCAAGTTTGGCAGCGGCTGTGTCAGTTGGATGCGTCGGTTCGTGCGGTGTGAGGTGCATTTTCCCCGTTCTTTGGCCGTTGATGGAAAACAGCCCATGAGATTGGTGAGTTTGATGGTCGTCAGTGTTTCCAAGAATATGGCTGGGTGCCGTAATTTCTATTTATAAAAATAAGATTAAGATGCATTTAGTCGATACACCTGTCTTGTAACGGCCCAGCACCTTGAAAGGAGTGATCATGAAGGCAATGGTTTATTACGGTGAAAATGACATCCGCTTTGAAGAACGGGAGAAACCGGACCTTCAAGCACCTACCGATGCCATTATTCGCATGGTTAAAACCACAATTTGTGGTACGGATCTGGGTATTTGGAAGGGAAAAAATCCAGAAATCCGTCGTGTGGCCGAAGAAAAAACCGGCAGTTTCAATGGCCGTATTCTCGGGCACGAAGGGGTGGGCATTATTGAGCAGGTTGGCTCAGCGGTAAAAAACGTCAAAGTGGGCGATAAGGTCATTGTGTCGTGCGTGAGCCGTTGTGGTACCTGCGAGAACTGCCAAAAACAACTGTACGCGCACTGCCGCAATGACGGCGGCTGGATTTTGGGCTACATGATTGACGGTACACAGGCTGAATACGTGCGCACCCCCTTTGCCGATACGTCCCTGTACCCTTTGCCTGCCGAACTGAATGAAGATGTGGCCGTGTTGCTATCCGATGCTTTGCCCACTGCGCATGAAATTGGCGTGCAGTATGGCAATGTGCAGCCGGGTGACACCATTGCCATTGTGGGAGCCGGCCCAGTGGGTATGGGGTGCTTGTTGACCGCCCAGTTGTATTCGCCCAGCCAGATCATCGTGGTAGACATGGACGAGAACCGACTGGCTATGGCCAAAGAGCTCGGTGCCACGCACATCATTAATTCGGCCAAGGAAGACCCCGTGGCTCGTATTATGGCCATTACCGATGAGCGCGGCGTAGATTGCGCGATGGAAGCGGTGGGCGTTGAAGCGACCTGGAATGTGTGCCAGCAAGTGGTCAAGGAAGGTGGTCATTTGGCCAATGTGGGTGTGCATGGCAAATCGGTGAATTTCTCGCTAGAAAAATTGTGGATCAAAAATTTGACCATTACCACCGGTCTGGTCAATGCCAACACGACAGGCATGCTGCTCAAAACATGCTGCTCGGGCAAGTTGCCCATCGAGAAACTGGCAACCCACCACTTCACGTTTGATCAGCTTGAAAAAGCCTATGATGTGTTCAAACATGCCGCTGACGAAAAAGCAATGAAGGTGATTGTCGACTTCGCCTGACGGTTTTATGCCGACCCTGCCACGTAAAGCGCCTGTTTATTGCAGGCGCTTTTTTGTGGTTATGCAGATGGGGTAGGTTTTAAAAAAAGGACGCCTAAGCGTCCTTTTCAAAAGCCGTTGGGCTAACAGACGTTATTGGGGCTCTACGCCCACTTTCTTGAACAAGGCGGCCCACTGGGGAACCTGTTGTTCCACTTTGGCTTGCAAGGCGGCCGGGTTGGCTTCTTTGTCCATGACCGTCGCTCCCAGGGTGGACATGCGGCTTCGGAAGTCCTTGTCGGCCATGCCGGTCTGCAAGGCTTTCACCAAGGTATCCACGACAGGCTGGGGGGTGTCCTTCGGTGCCCACATACCGTGCCAGATACCAACTTCAAAGTCCTTGAAACCGGACTCCTGCATGGTGGGGACGTCCGGTAAGGTTGGGACGCGTTGCGGGCTGGTCACGGCATAGACCTTCACTTTGCCGGATTTGATTTGTTGGGTGGTATTGGTGGTTTGGTCACACATGACGTCCACCTGCTTGCCCATCAAATCCGCAATGGCCGGGGCGGTGCCTTTATAGGGGACCGTCAGCAGCTCGATACCCAGCGCTTCGGTGAGCATGGTGCCGCACAGGTGGCTGGCTGCGCCAATCCCGGCGTTGGCCAGGGAAACCTTGTCCTGGTTGTCCTTCAAGTACTGCACCAGTTCCTGAATGTTGTTGGGCGGGAAGTCCTCGCGGGCAATGATGGTCATGGGAACGTCGACCACCAGACCGATGGGGGACATACCATTGATGGCGTCGTAGCCGGGTTTCTTGTACAGCGAAGGAGCCGTGGAAAAGCCGATGTGCATCAGCAGTATGTTGTAGCCGTCCGGTTTGGCACGGGCGACCTGGGAGGTGCCAATGGAGCCCCCGGCACCGCCCTTGTTTTCGACCACGATGGTTTCACCCAAGGCTGGGCGCATGGCTTCGGCCAGAGCGCGTGCCACGTTGTCCGTGGGGCCGCCCGCCGCAAAAGGGACCACCATATTGATGGGGTGGTCCGGATAACCCGCTGCCTGCGCGGTGACCGAGCAGGCCAAGGCCGCGCCCAGACTGACAAACAGCTTGTTTAATGCAACAGCCATAATGCCTCCTTGATAAGGATTGCTTATTCTTTTGGGAGATACCTGGATCCGGTCGCGTGGTGTTGCGAAGCGTTGCAGGAGTGGCTTTATTCTACTGAGTGCAAACGCGTTTCTTGTTCAGGTCTAACCCTAGTAAGGGGCGTAAATCGGCTAGGGGAATATACGGGGACAAGCCACGACCTAAGGCGGTGGCTTGTCCAGGGACGGGGTCACGCAGAGGTCGGTTTATGCAGGACCGGCGTTAGGTAGGCGATGACGGCAACCGTCAGGGCGGCAGTGGCGACCAAGCTGCAAAAGATCATCAGACCCTGATCCAGGCCCAAGTGGTCGGCCAGCCAGCCCAGGCCCAAAATAGGCAAAATGGCACCCAGGTAACCCGTGATCAGGTAGGTGGAGGTCAGGCCGGCACGCTGGTGCGGGGGGGAGACACGTTGCACGATGGACATGCCGCCGTACATGCACAGGCCGTGGCCAAAGGCGGTCAGCAGTACGCACACAATGAACAGTAGCGAGGAGCTGGCCCACAGATTGATCAGCAAGGCGATACAGGCCAGGGTGAAGGACAGCAGCCCCACAATGACGCTGCGCTTGGCCGGCCAGCGGCGGATCAGTAACTGGAAACCCGAGGACAGAAACAGAATAATCCCGATGGAAAAGCCGCTGGTGGCCGGGCCGTGCCAAGGCACCATTTGCGCCATGAAGCTCGGTGCCAGAGAGGCAAACAGACTGAACATGGCAAAGGCGCAGCAGGCAGACAAGCAGCCAATCAGATAGGGGCGTCGTAAATGGGTGGCGGGCAGCGTCAGGCGCGGCATCCAGGTGCGCCAACTGTTCTTTTGCGGAACAGGCTGTTTGCTGGCAATGGGCCGGATTTGAAACAGGGCATAGATGGCCAGTACGCCCAGGATCATGGAGGGGATATAGCTGGAGAACAGTGGGTTCGGTATCCATTGTGCGATCAGGCCGCCTACCACTGGGCCCAGGCCAAATCCAAAGGCCAGCATCAGCGAGGTAGTGGCCGCAGCGCGTTGCACATCCCCGCCCCGGTTAAATTGCCCCAGACCGATGGAGGCCGAGGTCACAATCATGCTGGAGGCCATCCCGATCATGATGCGGCTGAATAGAAAGCTGCCCACATCCCAGGCAAAGGCGGACAGGGTTACGCCGCTGGTGACCAGAATCAAGCCGGTACGCAGCACGGGCATAAAGCCTTTCATGTCGCTTAAGCGGCCCAGAAACAGCAGGCCCGTCAAGCCGGAGGCCATATACGCCACGTAGAGTTGGGTGATGTGGCTGGCGTTCAGATCCCAGCGATCCTGGTACAGCGGATACAGCGGGCTGGCCAAGGCCGTACCCATTACCCCGATACACATGGCGATACTGATCCACACGTAAGGGTCCCACTTGTTTTTTTTGCAGGGGGGCCGTGGCGTTGCGGGTTTGTCAGCGTCCGCTGCTTGGCTCGGGTGGTTCAGGTGATGTTCGACTCGTGCCTGTTGCAGGGTCTGGGCGGGGGCACTGGCGTGAAAGTCCTTGCAGCTTTGGGCGTCTTGCCAGCTTTCGTGCAGCACCCAGTGTCCGGGGGGCTGGTCCTTGCGCAATACATCGAAGCGTAAACAGGCGGTGTTGGCTCGGGCTTGTTCAGCCAGCGAGCCTGTATAGGTATCCTGCGCTTGCAGATCCAAATCGGTGAAATGGTAGTGTGTAGTACGAAAGTACGTATCGCCCATGCGACGCAATCCTTGACAGCGAAATCATTCGGGACCATCAAGGATACTCTTTCGTGTCTGTACTTACATGGCAAATAGCTGACACTAGGTTGGCTGGCGCAAATCCAGATGTACCTCAGCCACATGCAAGACTTCGGCCTCGTGGTCCGGGTCGCGCCAGGTGTCCTCACAGGCCATTTGATGCCAGTGTTGCATGGCAGGCAGTGCCAATAAGCGACTCATGTAGCTTTGGCACGTCTTGTCCAGCGTCAGACCATAGGTTTGCAAGCGAAATACCACGGGGGCGTAAAAGGCATCGACCGCGCTGAATCGCTCGCCGGCCAGGAAGGGGCCACCAAAACGGCTCAAACCTTCTTGCCAGAGGGTTTGCAGGCGATCCAGTTCACCTTGCAGGCGCATATCGTGCTGATGGTGATGGGCCCGCAAGGCAACGGCAAAGGGACACAGATTACGTAGCGAGGAAAAATTGGCGTGCATCTCTGCACTGGCGCTGCGAGCCCAGGCGCGTGCAATGGGGTCAATCGGCCAGACGCCGGGGTGCTGTTCGGCCAGATATTCAGCAATGGCCAGGCTGTCCCAAATAGTTTGCCCATTGGTATGCAACACAGGGACCTGGCCTGTCGGGGCCATTTCGTGAAAGGCCACAGTGCTAAAGGGATGGCCAAAGTTGAACCAGCGCACGTTAAAATCCATGCCCAAGTGGCTCATTAATAACCAGGGTCTCAAAGACCAGGACGAGTAGTGGGGATTGCCCAGGACAAGGGTATAGTTTCTGGAAGCTTGCATGGTGGCACGGGTTTACGAAGGGGATGGTGGTTGCACTGTAGTTGGCTTTGATCTGTTTGGGTAGTACTGGCGCCGTCTTGCCGTTTTGGTACGTGGTTTTTTTACTGACTTGTGGAGTCGTCCATGGCGTATGACCTGGAAAAACGATTGGTCATTGGCCTGGCCTCCAGTGCCTTGTTTGATCTGAGCCAGTCTCATCAGGTCTTTCTGGAGCAAGGGGAGGCGGCCTATCGCGACTACCAGTTGGCACGCGAGCACGAACCGTTAAAGCCGGGTGTGGCCTTTTCCTTTATCCGGCGTTTGCTGGCCTTGAATGATTTGTCGCCCGACGATCCCTTGGTGGAGGTCGTGTTGCTGTCGCGTAACGATCCCAATACCGGTTTGCGGGTTATGAATTCCATCCGCCATCATGATCTGGACATTACGCGGGCGGTGTTTTTGCAAGGGGGCGACCCCAGCCCTTATATTCAGCCGCTGTCCATTAGCCTGTTTCTGTCAGCCAACCAGGAGGATGTGCACCGGGCGGTGCAGCAAGGTTATCCTGCAGGCCAAGTGTTGAATTCATCCTACGAGGATGCCTACGATGACCAGCCTATCCGGGTGGCCTTTGACTTTGACGGGGTGATCGCGGACGACGAGTCCGAGCGCGTGTATCAGCAAGAAGGCGGCCTACCGGCCTTTTTCGAGCACGAAGTGCGTTTGGTGCAAAAGCCCCATAATCCGGGCCTGTTGCAGGCGTTTTTGCTGAAATTGGCGCATATTCAGGAAGTGGAGCAGCAGCGTCAGGAGCAGGATGCCAGCTATGTGCCGCGTTTGCGGATTGCGATTGTGACAGCGCGCAATGCCCCGGCCCATGAACGCGTCATCAATACCATTCGTAGCTGGGGCATTGAGGTGAACGAGGCTTTCTTTTTGGGCGGCATTGAAAAGCGGCGGGTGCTGGAAGTCTTGCAGCCGCATATCTTCTTTGATGATCAGACCACGCACCTGATTCCGACCGCGCAGACCTTGCCCTCCGTGCATATTCCGTTTGGGGTGGTGAACCATCCGCCGGTGAAAGTGGCGGAGCCGGAGAAAAAGAAGGGTCGGAAACAGGAGCAGCGGAAATCAAAGCCGTAGATCAGGTGCTGTGATTGGCTAGTGCGGCTGCAGCGGGCTTAGTGCCAAGTGCGTTTGGTTTTAAAACCGCCCAAGACAAAGCCGCGAGCTGATGCGGGACCAGGCGCGGCTTGGTTCTTGTCGGCTCACAGTTCTCAGACTTGGGCCAGAGCGCGGCTAACAGCGCGTGCAGCGGGTTGAATCAGGCTGGCCAGGGCGTCGGGATTGATGGCCTCAAAGCGCTCCAGGCTTCCCAGCAAGGTCAGGCTGCCGAAGATTCGTTTGGCATCGTCAAACACAGGCGCGGAAATCCCGGCGATACCCGGATTGATCTGCTCCTTGGTAATGCAATAGCCCGCGCGGCGCAGCTCCTGCATATGGGCCGAAAAAACCGGCCATTCCTTGCCCAGGCCTTGCACATAGTCAATATGTTGATTTTTCTCGTACAGACGACGCAGGTGGCGGGTGGGCAGATAAGCGGTAACGATACGCGCCGTGGAACTGCGGAACATGTCCATGGTTCGGCCACGGCCAAACAGCAGCTCGAAACGCCCCGGCCCGGTTTCCTGATGGGTGGTCAAGATGCGTTCGCCGTATTGCTGGCCGATCAGTACGTCCAGCCCGGTTTGCTCGACCAGCGAGCGCAACAGGGGGCGACAGCGGCTGACCAGCGGATCAAATTCGCGGATCAGCAAATCCATTTCTATAAACCGTGGCCCAGGGGCGTAGCCTTCTGGGCTGCGAATCAACAGGCCGCTATTGCACAGCTCTTTCAGATAGCGATAGGTGGTGGCGGGAGGGTAGCCCAGGCGGGTGCAGATGGTCTCCACATCCAGCACCGGCGTATGTGCACCGTACAAGTCCAGAATTTGCAGCATGCGTCGTAGACTATTCATGTGCCCTCGTAAAAACGGAGTGGTTGATTCCCTATTCTAACCACGCTCAGGCCTGTCAGTGGGGAGCAACAGCGAGCCTTACTCCGCTCTACTGGTTTATACCTAAACAATCGGATTATTCGGAAATTTTTCTCAGACTGCGGTAATAATCGGGAATATAAGCGGGTCTGTTCTGTATTTGCTTACACATGGCCTACTCTTTTTGTGACGCTGGGCACCTTATGGACCCGGCCCCGGTTTGACGAGGTGGACATGGATCAGGCACAGCACAGCCAAGTGTCGTTGGAAATTAAAAATGTACTGTTCATCATGTGTGATCAGTTACGCGCCGATCATCTGTCCTGTTATCGCCCTGGTGGTGCGCTAAAGACGCTGAATCTGGATCGTTTGGCGGCGATGGGACTGCGGTTTGATCGCGCCTATGTGAACTCGGCTGTCTGCGGACCGTCACGCGCCTCGTACTACACCGGCCGCTACCCCTTGTCGCATCGGGTCACCTGGAACCGCGTCCCTCACCCCATCGACGAGCTGTATCTGGGCGATTATCTGGCCCAGTCGGGAAGGGACTGCCATCTGTTGGGCAAGACGCACCATGTACCGGACCCAGCTGGCGCCAATGCTCGACGTTTTCAGGTTCAGCCCGAGGCTGCCGAGCGTTTCTGGCAAGGTGGTTTTACCGCGATTGAGCGTTATGACGGCCACTTTGAAATGGGCCCGGATAGCGAGTATCGCCAGTATTTGCAGGCCCAGGGTTACGACAGCGAGCGTCCCTGGGAAGACTATGTGATTGGCAGCCAGGATGCTCAGGGGCAGTTTGCGTCCGGTTGGTACATGCGCAATGCCAGCCTGCCCGCACGGGTACAGGCACAGGACTCTGAAACCGCGTACTTCACCCAGCGGGCCATGGATTTCATCACGGCCAAAGCTGAAGAGCCCTGGGCCTTGCACCTGTCTTTCATTAAACCGCACTGGCCTTATAAAGCTCCGGCGCCCTACCACGACTGTTTCGGCCCGGAAGACGCCTGTACCCCCTTGCGTGCGGAACACGAGCGCCAGAATGCGCATCCGGTGCATGCGGCCTATCAGCAGCATGAAGAGTCCCAGTCTTTTGCCCAGGACGAGGTCTGGCGCACCATCAAGCCCGTGTATATGGGGCTGGTCCAGCAGATTGATGATGAAGTTGGCCGTTTGCTGGACATGCTCGAGCAGCAAGATCGCCTGAAAGACACGCTGATCATTTTTAGCTCCGATCATGGCGATTTACTGGGCGACCATTGGCTGGGCGAGAAAGAGTACTTCTTTGAAAACGCCATTCGCGTACCGCTGATCGTGGTGGACCCACGGACCTTGGCCAATGCCACACGCGGCCAAAGCAGCGATGCCTTTGTGGAGTGTGTGGATGTCACCCCCACGATTCTGGATGCCTTGCATCTGCCCGCCCAGGAACACCGGGTGGAGGGCCGCTCCCTGATTCCGCTTTTGCACGGTCAGTCGGACTGGGCACGTGAATACACCGTGGCCAGCCTGGATTATGCCTATCGGGAAGCCCGCCAGATTCTGGGTCGTGGCGTGGACGAATGCCGTGGCCTGATGTTGCGTGATGGCGAGTATAAATACATGCATTGGCAGGGTTACCGGCCACAATTGTTCGATTTGAGGCAAGACCCTGACGAGCTGCACGATCTGGGCGCAGACCCGGCGTATGCAGCGGTTTGTCGGCGTATGAAAGAAGGCCTGCTGGACTGGCACGACACCCTGAAAGGACGTGCCAGCGAGAGCTGGGCTGCGGTAGAGGATCGTACCAATGCGCACGAGCGCATGATGAATATCTTGATTGGACGATGGTAAATGCGCTGCGGGGGCTACCAGTGGGTGGCGGACCGCAATCAATAACGATAAGGAGTGGACAATGAAGCAGCTTAAAAATACGACGCTGGCCCTGTTGGTGGCAGGTGTGGGGGCCTTGGCCCCGATGATGGCTCAGGCTGCCTGGCCGACGACGGATCAGGTTCGTATTGTGGTCCCTTACCCACCCGGCACTGAGCCTGACATTCTGGCCCGCGATCTGGGTGTGCATTTGAACAAGGCCACCGGCAAGGTGTTTGTGATTGAAAACCGCCCGGGTGCCAATGCCATTATCGGTACTGATAATGTTGCCAAAGCCAAGGGTGACGGTTCTGCCTTGCTGATGGTGGACAGTCTGGCGGTCTCCACCAATCCCCTGCTCTACAGTAACCTGCCCTACAAATGGGAAAAGGACTTAAAGCCGGTCACCACCGTAGCCGGAGTGAATCTGTACCTGCTGGTGCGTAATGACTTCCCGGCCAAGGATTACAAGGAGTTCATTGCTCAGGCCAAGAAAGCCAATGGTGATACCAATGTGGGTACAGGTGGTCGCGGACACGTTACGCACCTGGGTATGGGCTTGCTGGCCCGTGAAGAAGGCGTGAACTTCACCTACATTCCCTATAAGGGTATGGCCCCGGCCACAAATGCCATTTTGGGCGGTGAGACCGATGCCATGCTGGTTGGCGGTATTCTGGCTTCGCAACACGTGGATGGTGGCAAGGTGCGCGTGCTGGCGGTAGGGGCAGACAAGCGTACGGAGTTGCTGCCCAACGTGCCGACGGTGCAGGAAGCAGGCGGTCATGCCAACAGCATCCCCACGACCACCTTTGCGCTGTTCGCTCCTGGTACCACACCGGATGACACCGTAAAGGAGATTCAGGAACAGGTCGATGCGGCCCTGAAAACGCCCGAGATGCTGGCCGCTTTCAAGAGCCGTGGACTGGCCCAGTTCTACACCACCCCGGCCCAGACTCTGGAGCGCGTGCAAAATGACTCCAAGGTCTATGCTGAGTTGATTCCTACACTGGGTATTCAGCCTGAATAGGCGGGTTGTTTGATCGCACCCTGTGCCGGCCTGTTGGTCGGACAGGGTGTGATGAGACTGAATGGCTTGAGCGGACAAAAAAACACCACCCACGCACTGTTCCAGTGGTGCGCGGGTGGTGTTTCATGACGTTGGCGACCGTTAAAGACCGGACTCGAACCGTCAGAGCAGCCCCTTGCAGGGTTTGAACCAATAGTGTGACGGGTGTCGCTGCGTTTTACTGATCGTTGTAGTCGTGCTGCTCGGAGATCAGGCGCCGCAAGGTGGTCTTGAGGGCACCGACATCCAGTGGCTGCAGGCGCTGCACCACTTCCTGCTCGTGCAGGCGGGCCTTGGCAATCAGACCGGAGATCAGGGTTTGGCCTTCTTCGGTAATACGGACCAGCGTGATACGGCGGTCCACATCGTGGGCCACGCGGCGCAGCAAACCCTGTTTTTCCAGTCTGTCCAGCAAGCGGGTGACGGTCGGTTGTTTGGTCGTTGCAATACGAGCCAAGTGGCCGATACTGACTTCGCCCGCGCCCGACAGGGTGGACAGGACACGCCACTCGGAAATGGACAAACCGTTGCTTAGCACCACTTCGTGGAACTCGGCAGAGATCAGTTGGCTGGCCTGGGCCAATAAGGCGGGCAGGTAGTTTTCGACAAAGACGGTGTCGTGTTCGGTGGGGCTCATGTGCTTATTGTCATTACGGGCTAGTGGGTGCCACATGGTGGCAACAGGGCTCACTATAACCAAGCTGTCCGTTTGCGTGTCGCAAATAGTTTGCTGACTTTACTAGGGAAAACCATGAGGATGGATATGTTGAGATATAAACATATTCATATGAAAATAAATACCATGTTCACAATGAGCGGTAAGTAAGGAAAGAAAAATGGCTGAGCGATCGTTTGTCGAAGAAGTCAAAAAGCTGCGCCTGGGTGATGGAGACGTATTCAGTGGCGAAGGCATCCTGGCGGTGACCAAGGCCCTGCTGGAATCAGGCGTGTCCTACGTGGCCGGTTACCAGGGTGCACCTATCTCGCACTTGATGGACGTCTTGGCCGATGCCCAGGACATCTTGCAAGAGAACGGAATCCGTTTTGAAAACAGCGCCAGCGAGGCGACGGCGGCGGCAACACTGGCTGCGTCGGTCAACTACCCGCTGCGTGGCGCCATTACTTTCAAAGCAACGGTAGGCACCAACGTGGCCTCGGACGCGCTGGCCAACCTGGCCTCGGGTGGGGTCAAGGGCGGTGCGCTGATCATTGTGGGCGAAGACTACGGTGAAGGCTCGTCCATCATGCAGGAGCGTAGCCACGCTTTTGCCATGAAATCCCAGATGTGGATGCTCGATCCCCGCCCCAACCTGCCCTGTATTGTGCAAGCGGTTAAAGACGGCTTTGATCTGTCCGAAGCGTCCAATACCCCGGTGATGTTGCAGCTGCGGATTCGCGCCTGCCACGTGCATGGCCAGTTTGTGGCCTCGGACAACCGCCGCGCCAAGTTCACTATTAAAGAAGCCATGGAGCAACCCACACGCGATATCAATCGCATTGTGTTGCCGCCTGCCAGCTTCATGCACGAAAAAGAAAAGATCGAACAGCGCTGGCCTAATGCCGTCAAGTTCATCGAAGAGCGTCAGCTGAACGAGTTCTTTGCAGATGGCACCGATGATGTGGGCTTGATCGTTCAGGGCGGTGGCTACAACACCGTGATCCGTGCGCTTGAGCATCTGGATCTGGCCGATGTGTTCGGCGAATCCAAAGTGCCCATGTACGTCATGAACGTGGCCTACCCCTTGATTGAATCTGAAGTCGTTCGCTTTTGTGAAGGCAAGCGTGCGGTGCTGGTGCTGGAAGAAGGTCAGCCCAACTTTGTGGAACAGAACATCTCCGACATCGTGCGTCGTCACAATGTGGATGTGACGCTGCACGGCAAGGATCTGCTGCCATTGGCCGGTGAGTACAACACTGCCACCATGTTGAAGGGCCTGCGTGCCTTCATGGAAAAATACGGCCGCGTCGAGCCTCTGGCCCCTCGCAAGCCACGCGTGATTCCGATGAAAGTCGAGACCGTGGAGCGTCCTAAAGCTGAACAAGCCAGTCTGGTGGAAGTCGAAGCGGCTGAGATCAAACCCTTGGGCAGCCTGGACGAGAACGTCCACGCCCGACCCCCCGGGTTTTGTACCGGCTGTCCCGAGCGTCCTATCTTTACTGCCTTGAAGCTGGTGGAGCGCGAATTGGGCGAACACCACGTGTCGGCCGACATTGGTTGCCACCTGTTCTCCATTTTGCCGCCCTTCAACCTGGGTAACACCACCATGGGTTACGGCCTGGGTGGCGCCGGTTCGGCTGCTTTGAATGTGGATTCGGACAAGCGCGCGATCTCGGTCATGGGTGACGGTGGTTTCTGGCACAACGGTTTGACCAGCGGTATTGCCAACGCCGTGTTCAACCGCAGTGACAACCTGACCATTGTGATCGACAACAGCTACACCGCAGCCACGGGTGGTCAGGATATTCTGTCCTCCAAGGCCAAGAACGAAACCCGCAGTACCGGTCACCTGATCGAGAAAGCGGCGCGGGGTGTGGGTGTGGAATGGCTGCGCATGATTCGTCGCACCTACGACCTGAAGACCATGACGGCCACCTTGCGTGAAGCCCTGACGACCAAGGAAAAAGGTCCCAAGGTGCTGGTGGCGCAAAGCGAATGTATGTTGAACCGTCAGCGTCGTGAAAAAGGCCAGGTGCGTAAAGCCGTGGCTGCTGGCGAACGTGTGGTGCGCGAGCGCTTTGGTGTGGACCCGGATACATGTACCGGCGATCACTCCTGCATTCGTTTGTCCGGTTGCCCTTCGCTGTCGATTCGCCCCAATCCGGACGCCCTGCGTCAGGACCCCGTAGCGAATGTGATGAACAGTTGTGTGGGTTGCGGTCTGTGTGGTGAGGTTTCCCACGCCGCGATTCTGTGCCCGTCTTTCTACCGTGCACAAGTGGTCAGCAACCCGACAGGCTGGGACAAGTTCCGCGAAAAAACCCGCCGTGGCTTTATCGGTTGGTTGCAGCGTCGTGACGCTGCTCGTCGTGATCGTCTGGCCTTCTAAGTACACCCGTAGAGATTCTTATCATGCAGATCAAACCAATCAAGATTGCTATTTTGGCCATGGGTGGCGAAGGTGGCGGCGTGTTGGCCGACTGGATCGTCAATCTGGGCGAACAAAACGGCTACTTTGCACAGACCACCTCGGTGCCTGGCGTGGCTCAGCGTACCGGCGCCACGATTTACTACGTGGAACTGTTCCCGCATTCGGCGGCTGTGGATGGCAAAAAGCCGGTGCTGGCCCTGATGCCTATGCCCGGTGATGTGGATGTGGTGCTGGCCTCCGAGCTGATGGAAGCCGGTCGCGCTGTACAACGTGGGCTGGTCACCGAGGACCGCACCACGCTGATTGCCTCTACGCACCGTGTCTATTCCATTGCCGAAAAATCGGCCATGGGCGATGGCCGTGTGGACGACAATGCTCTGATTGCGCACGCAAGCCAGGCGGCCAAGCGTTTTGTGTACTTCAATATGGAAAAAGCGGCCGAGGACTCGGGCAGCGTGATTTCCGCCGTGCTGTTTGGCGCCTTGGCCAGCACCGGCGTGCTGCCCTTTAGCCGCTCGCAGTTCGAGCAGACCATCGAGCGCGGTGGTGTGGGCGTCAAACCCAGCCTGAAGGCTTTTGGTGCCGCTTACGCCCGTGTTGCTGAAGGCGATGCAGGCAAATCCGATTCGGAAACCAAGCCGGTTGATATGGCTACGTTGGCCCCTCGCGATCCTGCAGTGGCCAAGCTGATTGACCGTGTCCGTGCCGAAGTGCCCGAGCAGGCCCAGCCTATCGTGGTGGAAGGGGTGCGTCGGGTTCTGGACTTCCAGGACGTGGCCTACGCCAATCTGTATCTGGACCGCCTGAAAAAGATCAGCCAGTTTGCCCGTCCTGACGATGTGGCCCTGATCCGTGAAACAGGCCGTTATCTGGCGTTGTGGATGTCCTATGAGGACGCCATTCGCGTGGCCGAACTGAAAACCCGCTCCAGCCGTTTTGATCGTGTACATAAAGAAGTGCGTGCAACTGACGGCCAGATCGTGGCGATCAATGAATACATGCATCCCCGTGTGGAAGAAATCAGCGAAATCCTGCCTTTTGCCAGTGTGGGCCGTTGGTTGATGCGTCCTACCTGGGGCAACAAGCTGGTGAAGTCGCAGACCAAATCCGGTCGTGTTATTCAAACCAGTTCGGTGCGCGGTTTCATTCCTTTGTACGTACTGTCGGGCTTTAAGCGTTGGCGTCGTCGTACGCTGCGTTACCAGGCCGAGCAGCAGCGTATTGAAGGCTGGCTAAAGCAGATCGAACAGGCTGCCGATGCCCACCCGGCTTTGGCGCTGGAAATTGCTCAGTGCCAGCGTCTGGTCAAAGGTTATGGCGATACGCATGCCCGTGGTTTGCGTAATTACCAGACCGTGATGTCGGCGCTGGAGCGTAACCCCAGCACCCTGTCACCTGCCATCTTGGGTGCCTTGCGTGATGCGGCATTGGCCGACGAGCACGGCACCAAGCTGGAGGCGGCACTGCGCCAGTACGCTCTGGTGTAAAGGGTCACACCGGGCCGCTTTCGGGCGGCCTCGGTGAAAACCCTTGAGGACACGGATTTAACCCCCCAAATACTTTATTTCTAAAATATTCATAGTAGAATATAAATTCGGATTGGCACTGTGACCAAGGCCCTGAAAGCCATAGATCCTGTGTCTACTTGGCCACTTGTTCAAGCAAGAATATCCCGCCTGTTGGTCAAACTGAATTAGCCAAAGCTTGGGGGAAAAACAATATGAATCAAAGCGAAGCAGCACTCGAATTTTTGGTAGAGCCGGCCGATGCCGGTTTTGAAGGGCGCGTCGGTCCCAAGGACCCGGCCAGCCTGAAACTGTGGTTGCGCATGCTGACCTGCACCAAGCAGATCGAGGACGAAATCCGTCGCCGCCTGCGCCAGAATTTTGATATTTCGCTGGCCCGTTTTGACTATATGGCCCAGTTGTACCGCTACCCGCAGGGCCTGAAGATGGGTGAGTTGTCGCGCTATCTGATGGTGACCGGCGGCAATATTACCGGACTGACTGACGAGCTGGCCCGCGAGGGCATGGTGTCTCGTCAGAGTAGCCCGACAGATCGACGTGCCTGGGTGTTGCGACTGACCCCCAAGGGCAAAAGCAGTTTTGAGGCGATGGCCCAGGCCCACAGCGACTGGATTGCAGAAATGTTTGAAGGACTGGGTACCGAGGAAGTCGTGCACATCCATCAGCATCTGGGCCTGTTGCGGGTCCATCTGCAAAGCGCTGCTGGCTAGCATAAGGTGCATCCTGCCAGGCCTGTGAACCGGGCAGGATGCGGATAGCGTCACGAACAGGCGCACAAAACACTTGCTAAAAAGGTGTCTACAACATGGTTTCCAAGCTGTACGAACAAGAACATCGCATCCGTTTTTCGGAATGCGATCCAGCGGGTATCGTTTTTTATCCGCAGTACTTTGTGATGTTTAACGACCTGATGGAAGCATGGATCGACTCCATGACCCCCGAGGGTTTTCACAACATGATCGCCAGCAAACGGGTAGGCATGCCCTCGGTGCATATTGAGGCCGAGTTCAAGTCCATCAGCCGTATGGGTGATGATGTGGTGATGAGCCTGGGTGTGGAACGCATTGGCAATAGCTCCTTGACGCTGCTGTTGCGTTGCATCGGTAAAGATGGTGTGCTGCGTATGCAAGTGCGCCAGACCGTGGTGACCACCTCGCTGGAGACGCACCTGGGTATTTCTATCCCTGATTTTCTGCGCAACCCCATGCAAGAGTATGTGATTGCCCAGCCAGAAAGCAGCAAGGCTTGATCTAGTTTGAAGTAGTAGCAGGCAGTGTGCAGGTCAGCTATTTTTTTTGATTTAAATAGTTGACTTGTATAATATTTATTAATAAATATACTATGCTCGAAAGCATGTATTCAGACCATACGGACATATCATGAATATCGTATGTATTGGCGGAGGCCCAGCCGGCTTGTATTTCGGTTTGCTGATGAAGTTGCAAAACCCTCAGAACGAGGTTTTTGTTGTCGAGCGCAACCGACCGTACGACACCTTTGGCTGGGGTGTGGTGTTCTCGGACGCCACCATGGAAAACCTGCGTGAAGCTGACCCCGTGTCCGCGCAGACCATCGGTGACGCGTTCAACCACTGGGACGACATTGAGTGCCATTTCAAAGGTAGCGCCGTGCGCTCCAGCGGTCATGGCTTTATCGGGATTGGTCGCAAGAAACTGCTGAACATCCTGCAAGCTCGCTGTGAAGAAGTGGGCGTCAAGCTGGTGTTCGAGACCGTGGTCACGGACGAAGCTGAATTGGCCCGCAAGTACAACGCCGATATCCTGATCGCTTCTGACGGCATCAACAGTGCTGTGCGTACCCGTTACGAAGACGTGTTTCAGCCTGATATCGACACCCGTAACTGCCGCTTTGTGTGGTTGGGTACGGAAAAAGTGTTCGATGCCTTTAACTTCATCTTTGTTGAAACCGAGCACGGCTGGTTCCAGGCTCACGCCTACCGCTTCCAGGACGGCCTGTCCACGTTCATCGTGGAAACGCCTGAAGAGACCTGGCAGAAAGCCGGTATTGGCGAAATGTCGCAGGAAGATGCCATTGCCTACTGCGAAAAGCTGTTTGCCGATCATCTGGATGGCAACAAGCTGATCAGCAATGCCACCCACCTGCGCGGTTCGGCCATCTGGATCCGTTTCCCACGCGTTATCTGCAACAAGTGGGTGCACTGGCAAGATTACGGCACCGGCAAGAAAGTTCCTGTGGTGCTGATGGGCGACGCTGCTCACACCGCTCACTTTTCTATTGGTTCCGGCACCAAGCTGGCCCTGGAAGATGCCATCACCCTGGCCCAGCACATGGACCACGAGTCCATGGAAGAGGCCCTGAAAGATTACGAAGCCGCTCGTAGCGTGGACGTATTGCGTATTCAGAATGCTGCCCGCAACTCGACCGAATGGTTCGAGAACGTGGCCCGTTACGCCAATATGAAGCCCGAGCAGTTCACCTACTCCATGCTGACCCGCTCGCAGCGCATCTCGCACGAGAACATGCGCATGCGTGACGCCGCCTGGCTGGAAAAATACGAGCGCTGGATGGCGACCGAAGCCGGCATGACGCTGGCCGACGGTGAAAAGGCCCCTTCGCCCATGTTCACGCCCTTCAAGCTGCGCGATATGCAGTTGAAGAACCGTGTCGTGCTCTCGCCCACCTTGATGTACAGCGCCAAGGACGGTATGCCCGGTGCTACGCACCAAGTGCATTACGGCAGCCGCGCCATGGGTGGTGCTGGCCTGATCATGGCTGAAATGACGGCGGTGACGCCTGAAGGCCGTGTCACTCCCGGTTGTACCGGTCTGTGGAACGACGAGCAGGCCAATGCCTGGAAACCTGTAGTGGCTTTTGCCCACGAACAGGGTGCCAAGATTGGTGTGCAACTGGGCCATGCGGGCCGTCGCGGTTCGACGCAACTGGGCTGGGAAAAAGCCAATCAGCCGCTGGCTGAAGGCAACTGGCCTTTGGTGTCGGCTTCCGCCCTGCCGTATCAGGCGGGCGTAACTGCCGTGCCTGCCGAGATTACCCGTGCCCAGATGGACGAAATTCGTGACGCCTTTGTGGCTGCGGCCAAGCGCGCCGATCAGGCCGGTTTTGACTGCATCGAATTGCAAGCGGCCCACGGCTACCTCTTGTCCAGCTTCATCTCGCCGCTGACGAATCAGCGTAGTGACGAGTTTGGTGGTAGTCTGGAAAATCGCATGGCTTACCCGCTGGAAGTGTTTGCGGCTATCCGCGCCGTCTGGCCAGAGAACAAGCCCATCATGGTGCGTATCTCGGCAACCGACTGGGCCGAAGGCGGCAACACGGCGGACGACGGTGTGGAAATTGCACGCCTGTTCAAGCAAGCCGGTGCCGATCTGATCGACGTGTCCTCGGGTGAAGTGGTGCTGGAGCAGCAGCCAATTTACGGCCGCATGTACCAGACACCATTCTCCGACCGTATCCGTAACGAAGCCGGTATCGCCACCATGGCGGTGGGTTCGATCATGGAAGCGGATCACGCCAACAGCATTATTGCTGCAGGCCGTGCTGACCTGTGTGCCCTGTCGCGTGGCTTTTTGGCCGACGCAAACTGGCCTCAGCGTCAGGCTGCGGAGCTGGGTTACACCGACCTGGCCTGGCCCGTTCAGTACGAATGGGGCAAGGACTGGTTGCAGCGTCAAATCAAACGTGCGCCAGTGGCCCAGGACGGCCCTGCCAAGTCATAAAACACAGAAGGAGACAGCATCATGTCGGAAGAACGTTTTGACACCCACCGCGAAAGCGTGCTCGGTCGTGCAGATGTTGAGGACACGCCCGAATTGGTGAAGTACTACCAGGATTTGACTCAGTTTGAGGCCGGCGCCCTGTGGACCGTGGCCAACAAGATTGAGCCCTGGGAGCCCAAGTCTGACTCCGTGCCAGTGGTCTGGCGCTACCGCGACCTGCGCGACTACGTGTTGCGTTCGGTCGATCTGGTCAGCCCTGAAAAGGCCGGTCGTCGCGTGATTTACCTGAACAACCCCGGTCGCCAGGAAGTCTCGGCGGCGGTGGGTTGGCTGTACTCCGGTTTGCAGGTCATGAAACCGGGCGAAGCGGCTTCCGCTCATGCTCACTCCTCCTCGGCCCTGCGTTTCATTATGGAAGGCCGTGGTGCCTACACCATCGTGGACGGCCACAAGATGACGCTGGGCGCCAATGACTTCGTGCTCACGCCTAACGGCTGCTGGCACGAGCATGGCGTTGAAGCGGACGGCCTGCCTTGCATCTGGCAAGACGGACTGGACATCCCCTTGGTCAACGCACTGGAAGCCGGTTTCTACGCGGTTCACCCTGACTTGTCCCAAGCCATTACGCACCCCGTCAATGACGCGGTGGGTATCTGGGGTGGCCGTGGCCTGAAGCCAACCTTGCACGACTGGCAAAAACCGTACTCGCCCCTGCTCAAGTACGAGTGGGAGCCTACTTACGAAGCCTTGTCGGCCTACGCCAAGGTCACGGACGGCAGCCCGTTTGATGGCGTCATCATGGACTACATCAACCCGCTGACTGGCGGCCCTGTCATGTCTACCATTGGCGCCAGCATGCAAATGCTGCGTCCTGGCGAGCACACCAAGGCCCACCGTCACACGGGCAGCATCATGTATCAATGCGCCAAAGGTGAAGGGTATTCCATCATCAATGGCAAACGCTTTGACTGGCGCGAACGCGACATTTTCTGCGTACCTTCCTGGATGTTCCACGAGCACGTGAACGGTTCCTCGTCCGATGACGCTTGCCTGTTCTCGTTCCACGATCTGCCCGTGATGCGCGCCCTGAATCTGTACCGCGAAGAAGCGCTGGCAGAGAACGGCGGCCACCAGGTCCTGCTGTAAGACTACTTGTTTAACTTATTTGGACGGCCTGCCAAGGCGGGCCGACCCGATTTATTCAAGCCATCTGCACAAGATGGCCCAATCTGGAGATAGAAATGCGTCTTGTAACGTACCGTAGTGAAGTTGCTGCCGCTGGCCGCTTGGGTGCCATTGTGGGCGATCTGGTGGTTGACCTGGGTTACCTGGGCGACGCCACAGGCCACATGCTGCCTGACAATATGCTCGATTTCATCGACCTGGGCCCAGCCGCTGTGACTTCCACGGCTCGCTTGCTGGAAACCTACGCCGACGATATGCCTTTTGGTGTGGCGCTGCCCCTGGCCAACGTCAAGCTGTTGGCTCCTATCCCACGCCCACGCAAGAACATCTTTGGTATCGGTCTGAACTACGTGGAACACGTGGCCGAATCCAGCCGTACGCTGGACACCTCCAAAGAGCTGCCCAAACAGCCCGTGATTTTCTCCAAGCCACCCACCACCGTGGTTGGCCCTGGCGACGCTATCGAGCACAACAAGAACATCACTCAGCAAATGGACTGGGAAGTGGAACTGGCCGTGATCATGGGCACCCGTGCTCAGCGCGTGGCTAAAGAGGACGCCCTGAAGTACGTGTTCGGTTACTCCGTCATGATCGACGTGAGCGCCCGCGACTGCCGTCGTGCCGGTCAGTGGATTTACTCCAAAGGCCAGGACACCTACGCTCCTTTCGGTCCCGTGATCGTGACGGCCGACGAGCTGACCGATCCTCACAACCTGAACCTGAGCCTGACGCTCAACGGTGTGACCAAGCAAAGCTCCAACACCAAGCACATGCTGTTCAACGTGAACGACCTGATCGCAGACATCAGTGCCGGTATCACGCTGGAACCCGGTGACATCATCGCTACCGGTACCCCAGAAGGCGTGGGCGCTGGCCGTGATCCTCAAGAGTGGATGTGGCCTGGTGACGTGGTGCACGCAGTGGTCGAAGGCATTGGCGAATTGCGTCACCCCATCGTGGACGTGACCCCCCAAAACTAAGTAAAGGAGAGCATGATGCTGGAATTGCGTCAGTTCAAGGCCGCCGCCGTTCAGGCAGCGCCTGTGTTCCTGGACACGAATGCGACCATCGAGAAAGTATGTCGTCTGATCAATGAAGCAGCCGACAACGGTGCCGAGCTGATCGCCTTTCCCGAGGTGTTCGTCTCCGGTTACCCCTACTGGAGCTGGGTGATGAACCCGATCGAGGGCAGCCCGTGGTTCGAGCGCCTGTGCAAATCGGCCATCGAAGTGCCCGGTCCCGAGATCCAGAAGGTTGCGCAGGTTTGCCGCCAGCGCAAGGTCAATGTGGTGTTGGGTGTGAACGAGCGCAGTCCCGTTGGCATCGGCACCATTTACAACACGCTGGTCACCATCGGTGCCGATGGCCGCATTCTGGGTCGTCACCGCAAACTGGTTCCAACCTGGGCTGAAAAGCTGACCTGGGCCAACGGTGACGCCTCCTCGATGCGTGTGCATGACACTACCATCGGCCCGCTGGGTGCCTTGGCTTGCGGTGAAAACACCAACACGCTGGCTCGTTTCAGCCTGTTGTCGCAAGGTGAACTGGTCCACGTTGCCAGCTACATTGCCTTGCCCGTGGCACCAAAAGACTACGACATGGCCGAAGCGATTCGCCTGCGGGCTGCGGCTCACTGCTTTGAAGGCAAGGTGTTTACGGTGGTGGCTTGCTCGACGGTTTCCGAGGAAATCATCGAAGCCATGTCGGCCAGCCATCCAGAAGCACGTGAGCTGCTGGCTCGTCCCAACAGCGCGTTCTCGGGCATTATTGGTCCCGATGGCCGCGTGCAGGGCGAAGCACTGATCGACAAGGAAGGCATTGCCTACGCCGACATCGATCTGTCGCGCTGCATCCAGCCGCGTCAAATGCACGACATCACGGGTCACTACAACCGTTTTGACGTGTTTGACCTGCGTGTGAATCGCAAGGCGCTGACCCCTGCCCGCTTTTACGAAGGCGATGCAGCGTCCCAGCCAGACCTGAATCCTGCCGAGTTCTCCGTTCTGGACGACAAGGAAGTGTAAGCAGGTTCAAGACGGTCCCTTTCCAGTATTGGATCGGGACCGTTTTTTGACGGGTCGCTTTGCTCAAGCGACCGGCTCAAAAAAAACCGCCGTGGCCTGGCCGCAGCGGTTCAAGATGCACACTGCCTTTTGTAAAAAAGGGCAGCGCCGGGCCTGAAGGAGCGGGCTGTTTTAACGGCTGGTCCCTATCCTGCGCCTTGCAGGGCAGGCACTTATAACGATGACATAAGATCTAAGTAGGAGATGACATGAGCGACAAGAACCCATTGGCAGCCTTTATCCAGGCGATCGACAGCAAGCAGGTCCGTTTCGTGGATCTGACCCAGACTCTGTCTCCCAGCTTCCCCGCCTTGCAACTGCCCCCTCAGTTTGGCCAGACGGTGGGCTTCTCGATTGAGCGCATCAGCCAATACGACGAAAACGGCCCAGGCTGGTACTGGAACAACTTCACCTGTGGCGAACACACAGGTACCCACTTTGACGCGCCAGCACACTGGATCTCCGGCAAGGATCATCCCGACAACACCGTCGATACCATTCCGGTGGACAATTTCCTGCGCCCTGCCGTGGTGGTGGATGCTTCTGCTGAAGTGGCCCAGAACGAAGACTTCATCCTGACCTCGGAGTTTTTGCAGAATTGGGAAGCCAAGCATGGCCGTATTCCTGAAGGCGCCTGGGTACTGTTTCGCACCGACTGGTCCAAGCGCGTGAACGACGCCGAGGCGTTCCTGAACATGCGTGAAGACGGCGCTCACACGCCTGGCCCAGCACAGGAAGCGGTGGAGTGGATGATTCACGAGCGCAAGGTTCACGGTTTTGGCGTTGAAACCATCAACACCGATGCAGGTCAATCTTACGCTTGGCCTATTGCCTACCCTTGCCACACCCTGATGCACGGTGCCAACCGCTACGGTCTGCAGTGTCTGTGCAATCTGGATCAACTGCCCCCTCAAGGTGCGCTGATCATGTCGGCCCCTTTGAAGATTGAAGCTGGCTCTGGCAGCCCCTTGCGCGTCGTTGCGCTGGTTGCCCAATAAGTAGAAAAAGGGGGGACAACGGCAGAATTGTGTACAGTACGGTTCTGCTGTTTTCTCACCTAGTGGTTTTCCATTATATTCGGCAGTATATATTTATCCGTAAACTATTCATCAATAAAATAAATTCACAAAAGAATGAATAGCGATCCAGCCGTACAGCCAGTGTGGATGTCAGGCAGCCGGTTTTAGCGGAGACAGTAGACGAGCCTTACGCAGCCTTGATCGGCTACGAGATACCGTCCCATTGCCGCCTGCGGCGCTACATGATGCCATGGCTTGGCCTTTTCGGCTGGGTAATTGATGTAGTCATGCTCAATGGTAGGCACATGATGGATACTTTTGAACTCGTCATCCGGGACATCCAGAACGCATCCCCGCTGATTCGCAGTTTTACGCTCGAGCCTGCCCAGGCCGGTTCCCTGCCCGCGTTTGCGCCGGGCTCGCACCTGCAGGTACAGATCCCTGATCTGAACGATCACCGCTGTTATTCCTTGATTTCGCTGGACGCCGCCACGGCACAGGGTCCGACCTGTTACCGATTGGGTGTGCGCCTGGAGGACAACAGCTCGGGTGGTTCGCGCTTCATGCACAGCCTCAAAGTCGGCGATACGCTGCGCGTGGCTGGCCCCAAGAACGATTTTCCCTTGCATGCTGCCGCTGCCGGCGAAACCGAAACCGTGCTGATTGCCGGTGGTATCGGTATCACCCCCATTGCCAGCATGGCCGCTGCCTTGCATCATCAAGGTCGCCCGTACCAACTGCACTATGCCGGTCGCAGCGTGGAACAACTGGCCTTTCTGGACGAGTTGACGGCCCTGTCCGGCCCGGCTCTGCGCCACTACGCGGATGACAGCGAAGGCCGTTTCTGCCTGAATACTTTGCTCGACGGTCTGTCCAAAGACCAGCACATTTACGTCTGCGGCCCCAAAGGCATGATTGATGCCGTGATCGAAGCCTGCAAGCAACGCGGCTGGCCTAGCGACCATGTTCACTTCGAGCTGTTCATTACCGCCGCTCCCCAGGAAGGCGACCAGCCTTTTGAAGTGGAATTGCGCCAGACTGGCGTGACCCTGCACATTCCCGCCGACAAGACCATTGTGGACGTGATGGAAGAGCAGGGCCTGGACCCCATGATCGACTGCAAGCGCGGCGAGTGCGGCGTCTGTACCTGTGATGTGATCGAAGGCGAGGTTGACCACCGTGACTACTTCCTGAGCGACTCGGAAAAAGCCAGCAACAAGGTCATCCAGATCTGTATTTCCCGCGCCAAGACCCCGCGTCTGGTGCTGGATCTATAAGCCCAAGGGCGACGGAGAACATGATGGAAAAGTATCGTGATAATCCCCAGGCCATCCGCGAGTTGGTACGCGAGGCCGAGGTCCACAAGGATTTGTACATCAACCAGGAGCTGTTTGAACTGGAGATGGAGCAGTTGTTCGTCAATACCTGGGTCTACGTTGGCCATGCCAGTCAGGTGCCCAATAAAGGCGACTTCTACACCACGACGGTCGGTACGGAGTCCGTCATCATGGTGCGCCATACCGATGACAGCATCCGCGTGCTCTACAACCGCTGCCCGCACAAAGGCGTGCAAGTGGCGGGCGAGACCTGTGGCAACACGGGCAAATTCTTCCGTTGCCCCTACCACGCCTGGACCTTCAAGACCGACGGCTCGTTGCTGTCCATCCCTTTGAAGAAAGGCTACGAAAACACCGGCTTTGAATGCACCGAAGGCAGCAAGGGCATGGCGGCGGTACAGAACGTCAAGGTGTACCGCGATTTCGTGTTCTGTCGCCTGGCCGATGAAGGCGTGAGCTTTGAGGACTTTTTTGGTGAGTCCCTGAGCACCATCGACAATATGGTGGATCGCTCCCCCGAAGGTCGTCTGGAAGTGGCCGGTGGCGTAATGCGCTACATGCACCAGTGCAACTGGAAAATGCTGGTCGATAACCAGACCGATACCTGTCACCCCATGGTGGCGCACGAGTCCTCGGCTGGTACGGCTGTCAAAGCCTGGGAAGCGGCCCCTCCAGGTACGCCCAAGCCCATGGCGGTTGAGCTGTTCGCCCCGTTCATGTCGCCTTACGAGTTCTACGAAGGCATGGGTATTCGCGTGTGGGAAAACGGTCACGGCCATACCGGCGTGAGCAACTCCATCCATGCGGATTACTCCGAGATCCCCGGCTACTGGGACCAGATGGTCGAAGCCTACGGTGAAGAGCGTGCCAAAGCTATTTTGGGCGACACGCGTCACAACACCTGTTACTTCCCCAACATCATGGTCAAGGGCCCGATCCAGACCTTGCGTTTGTTCAAGCCGCTGGCCGCTGACAAGACCTTGGTGGAGTCCTGGACCTTCCGTCTGGTGGGTGCGCCTGACACCTTCCTGGAACGCACCCTGATGTACAACCGCCTGATCAACGCACCGACCTCCATGGTCGGCCACGATGACCTGGAAATGTACGAGCGTGCCCAGCAAGGCTTGCAGTCGCGTGGCCGCGACTGGATGAATCTGGCCCGTCTGGTGGAAAAAGACGAAGACCAGCAAAAGAATGTGGTGATCAACGGCACCAGCGAAATGCAGATGCGCGCCCAGTTCCGTGCCTGGCTGAAGTTCATGCTGCCCGAGCAGCAGGCCAAACAAGAAGAGGAATAACCATGAGCGAAATCAGCCGTCAGGCCCTTATCGATTTTGTGTATGCGGAAGCCCGCCTGCTGGATGAACAGCGTTACGAGCAGTGGCTCGACCTGTTTACCGAGGATGGCTACTACTGGATGCCTCTGGCTCACGATCAGCAGGATGCTCGTTTGCATGCGTCCCTGATGCACGAGGACAAACTCTTGCTGCGTATCCGTGTGGAACGTCTGGCAGGCCGCCGTACCTTTTCCCAGCAGCCCAAGAGCCGCAGCCATCACTTGCTCCAGCAACCCACCGTGGAAAGCATGGACGAGGAAAAAGGCGAATACACCGTGCGTTGCGCTTTCCATTACACGGAAACGCGCGGCGACAACCAAGATATTTACGTAGGCTGGAATACCTACACCCTGGTGCGCCAGGACGACGCCTTGAAGATCCGTCTGAAACGAGTGGATCTGCTTAACTGCGACGCGCCTTTCGGCAATATCCAGTTGTTTATGTGACAGGACAGGAGAATTTTTGATGGCCAACACCACGGTCTACCAGGCTTTTCGAGACACCGCCCAGAAATGGGGCGACAAGCCCTTTGTATGTACCCTGCCTGAGACCGCTGAGATCTACGGTATTGAAGCGGGCGAGCTGACTTATGGTCAGGCGCTGGAGCGTATCGACGCCTTGCGCGGTGCTTACGCGGTTGCTGGCTACGGCCACGGTCACCGCGTCGGCATCCTGCTGGAGAACCGCCCCGTGTTCTTCCTGCACTGGTTTGCACTGAACAGCCTGGGCGTGTCCATTGTGCCGATCAATCCAGACCTGCGCGCTGCCGAGCTGGAATACCTGATCGGCCATTCGGAAATGATCATGGCCATTGCCCTGCCCAGCCGCCACCAGGATCTGCTGGAAGCGGCTCAGCGAGCCGGTCAGCCCTTTGCCATCATGGCCGATGGCGACATGCCTCCGATGGTAGAGCGCGCCGCTTGCCGCTCCTGTGATATTCCTGATGAAAACAGCGAATGTGCCCTGTTGTACACCTCTGGCACCACAGGCCGCCCCAAAGGCTGCATGCTGGCCAACCAGTACTTCCACTACGCCGGTGAGTGGTACCGCGACATTGGTGGTCTGGCCTCGCTGGAGCACGGCAAAGAGCGCATGCTGACTCCGCTGCCCCTGTTCCATATGAATGCGATGGCCTGCTCGACCATGGCCATGATCAAGACCGGCGGTTGCCTGATCTCCCTGGACCGTTTCCACCCACGCAGTTGGTGGGATTCGGTACGCGAATCCGGTGCAACCGTGGTGCATTACCTGGGCGTGATGCCCGCCATTCTGATGAAGGCCGAGGCCAGCGAAAAAGATCGTCAGCATAGTGTGCGCTTTGGTTTTGGCGCCGGTGTGGATCGCGGTCTGCATCCCCTGTTTGAAGAACGCTTTGGTTTCCCGCTGCTGGAAGCCTGGGCCATGACCGAAACTGGCGCCGGTGCCAGCATCATCGCCAATCACGAGCCACGTTTTATTGGCACTTCCTGCTTCGGCAAGGAAATGCCTGTGGTGGAAGTGCTGCTGCGCAAGGACGATGGCGAACCTGCTCAGGCCGGTGAAAACGGTGAGCTGCTGGTGCGCTCGGCGGGTGACAACCCACGCTACGGCTTTTTCTCCGGCTACTGGAAAGATCCAGCGGCGACTGATGAAGCCTGGGAAGGCGGCTGGTTCCACACGGGCGACATTGTTTGCCGTGACGAACAAGGCTACCTGCACTTTGTGGACCGTAAAAAGAATGTGATCCGTCGCAGTGGCGAGAATATCGCTGCCGTGGAAGTGGAAAACATCATGCAGCAGCACCCGCTGGTGCGCTCCATTGCCGTGGCGGCCGTGCCCGACGCCATCCGTGGCGACGAAGTGATGGCGCTGGTGGTGCCGCACAATCCCATCGAAACCCAGGAACAGCGCGAACAGGCTGCCCAGGAAATGGTGCAGTGGGGTCTGACCCAACTGGCCTACTTCAAGGTGCCCGGCTACGTTCTGTTTGTGGATGCCCTGCCGCTGACCTCGACCAACAAGATTCAGCGCGGTGAGTTGAAAACCGTGGCTCTGGCCGCTTTGGAAAACCCGGCCTGCGTGAACACCAATCACCTGAAAAAACGTCAGGAGGCCTGAACCCATGGCCTTGCCGCAAGCAGCCCGCCAGGGCTATGACGATGTGGTGCTGGTTGCTCCGGTGACCATTGCCTACGAGCGCCATTCCGAGCAGACCGCGCATTGGTGGCTGGGTGCGGCATTGGGCCAGTTGCTGGCCCAATCCGGCCTGAAAAAAGCCGATGTCGATGGCGTGTGTGTGTCCAGCTTTACGCTGGGCAGTGACACGGCTGTCGGTGTGATGCAGCATTTTCAAATGAGCCCGCGCTGGCTGGACCACATCCCTATGGGTGGGGCCAGCGGCGTAGTCGCCATGCGCCGTGCGGCGCGTGCGGTGCAGTGTGGCGATGCGTCCATCGTGGCGTGTATTGCGGGCGATACCAATCACCGTGAGTCCTTCAAGAACACGGTGTCGGGCTTCTCGCGTTTCTCGCAGGATGCCGTCTACCCTTACGGTGCCGGCGGCCCCAACGCCAGCTTTGCGCTGCTGACGGACTACTATATGCGCCACTACGGTGCCACGCGTGAAGACTTCGGCAAGCTGTGTGTCGCCCAGCGCGACAATGCGCTACGCAATCCGCATGCCCTGATGAAAAAACCGCTGACGCTGGAACAGTACATGGAGGCGCGCGTCATTGCCGACCCCATCCATTTGTTTGACTGCGTGATGCCGTGCGCCGGAGCCGAAGGCTATCTGGTCATGCGTCGTGAACAGGCCCAAGCACTGGGCCTGCCTTATGCCCGTATCCGCTCCACTATCGAGCGTCACAATGCCTTCCCTGAAGACGCGGTACAGCATCGTGGTGGTTGGGCCATGGACAAGGATGCGTTCTACGAACACGCGGGCCTTACCCCGGCAGACGTGGATTTCATGGAAACCTACGATGACTACCCCGTCATCAACGTCTTGCAGTTTGAAGACCTGGGATTCTGCGCCAAGGGCGAAGGCCCGGCGTTCATTCGCAAGAACACCTTTACCGTGGATGGCACTTTTCCTTTCAACACCAGCGGCGGCCAATTGTCGGTAGGCCAGGCCGGCGCAGCCGGTGGTTATCTGGGCCTGGTCCAGGCGCTGCGCCAACTGACGGATACCGCAGGTGATACGCAAGTGGCCAATGCCCGCATCGGTTTGGTGTCCGGCTTTGGCATGATTAATTACGACCGGGGCATTTGTACTGCCGCGGCCTTGCTGGAACGGGGGCAGTGATGAGCGATACCCAAATCTTGCCACCGGGCGCACGCAGCGCCACGGCAGCCGGTCTGACCGAGGCCGCCCAGCGCGGCGAGTTTGCCCTGCAAGTGTGCCCGTCCTGCGGCACGGTGCAGTATCCCGCCCGCGATGTGTGCGGCCATTGCCTGCACACCACGCTGAACTGGAAGGCGGTGGCGGACACAGGCGTGTTGCGTGCCACCACGACCCTGCATCACAGTAACGAACCCTATTTTCAGGCACGACTGCCCTGGCGTATCGGCACCGTTCAACTGGATTGCGGCCCTTTTGCCATCGCCCACTTGCCCGAAGGCGGGCAGGCCGATGAGAAAGTGCGCCTAAGTCTGGAGCTGGATGCCGGTGGCGTAGCCGTGCTGGTGGCGCGCCCTGCGCCTTGAATTTGCCTGGAGACAATCAAGATGACACAAGCTCACTACACCGCCATTGTGACGGGCGGCAGCACCGGTATAGGTGAAGACATTTGCCGCAAGATGCTTGATCAGGGTTACACCGTGATCAGCATGGCGCGCAATGTGCTGCCCTGGACGCACGAGCGTCTGCACTGCGTGCAGGTGGATTTGCTGGATGCGGCGGCAACCGAGAAAGCCGCCAAGGATATTGCTGAACGGTTTGAAGTGACCCACTTCATCCACAACGCAGGCGTGATCTGGCCCGCCTTGCTGGACGAGGTCAAGCTGGAAGACTTGCAGGGCCTGACCCAGATCCATCTGGGCGCGGCCTTGCAGATTACTCAGGCGGTGGTGCCTGGCATGCGCGAGCGCCACTTTGGTCGCATCGTGCTGATGTCCTCGCGGGGCGCGCTGGGTCTGCAAACCCGTACTGCCTATGCCGCGACCAAGGCTGGCATGTTGGGCATGGCCCGCACCTGGGCGCTGGAACTGGCTGATCAGGGCATAACCGTCAACGTGATTGCCCCTGGCCCCATCACCACCAATATGTTCTACGACGTGGTTGAAGCCGGTAGCGAGCGCGAAGCCAAGTTGGCTGCGGCGATTCCTGTGAAGCGCCTGGGCCGTGCCGATGACATCAGCCGCGCCACCCTGTTCTTCTCCGATCCTGAAAACAGCTTCATTACGGGCCAGACCCTGTATGTTTGCGGTGGTGCCAGCGTGGGTACGTTGACGATCTGATTGTCGGCTAGCGCGGATCGCCCTTGCGCTTGCATCAGTCATGGCTCACCTTTTGATGACATTGCGATGGATGTCGGTCGCTTCTTCCCCACGAAGAAGGTCACCATGGCAAGTCCGAACGAGGCTGCTGCCAAGAGAAACGTGTGGGAGAAGGCCTCGCCGATGGCGACTCGGGAACTTAAGGCCATCTCTTCATCACCCAGGAGCGAGGCAAAAAGTAGCGGCATCAGTGCTGCGCCGGTCATGAATCCAAGATTGCGTGACAGGCCTATCAGCCCGGAAACCATGCCCCGTTGAGCGTCTGGAGCGGCTGCCATAGTGGCGGTGTTGTTGGCGGCCAAGAACAGTTGAAAGCCCGGCGTTGTTAGTATCAGTGCCATGACGTAGCCGGGAATTCCAACTTGAAGGGGCAGCAGTGCGAAGCAGATCAATCCGCCCGTCGCAAGCACCAGACCAGCAAGCACAATTCGATTGGTGCCGAATCGGTCCGTGAGCTGGCCGGCGGGTACACCGGACAGCGCGGCGGCAGCAGGACCGGCCGCCATTACAAGGCCCGCCATCAGTTCATTCAGGCCAAGGCCAAATGCCAGATAGAAGGGGCCAACCACCAGCGTTGACATCATGATGGCGCTGACAATCAGGTTCATGATCAGTGACGATGCAAGGACTCGATTACCCAACAGGGCCAAGGGCACCAGTGGGTGACTGGCGCGTCGTTGGAAGCCGACAAAGGCCGTCAGCGCGATGGCAGTTGCGGCGAGCAACATCCAGAGCGGAATGGCCATTCCGACCTTGCTGCCAGTGGCGGACATTGCGAAGAACAGCAGTGCCAGGCACAGCCAGAGGCTGCCCATCCAGTCCATACGCGCCGTCGTGGTGGTCGGTCCTTGCTGCTTGGGGATACCGATCGCCGTAATGGCGATCATGCCAAGGGCGCACACAAGCAACAGAACAAAGACCGAGCGCCAACCCAGAAGCTCAATCAAGCCGCCGCCAAGAGAAGGACCCAGCGCGGTCCCGATGGCCGACATGGTTCCTAGCAACCCCATCACCGCCCCCATGCGCTCTTTGGCGATCAGGGCTTTGGCAAGCGACATGGGTAATGCCATCAGGACTGCAGCAGCCAGACCTTGCCCCACCCGGCCCGCGAACAGCCAGCCCAGGTTCGGTGCTACAGCACAAGTGATTGAGGCCAAGGCAAAGAGCACCAGGCCGGAAAGCAGTACACGGCGACTTCCGTACAGATCTCCCAGGCGTCCGGCGGACACGATAGCCACCGTCAGCGAAACCAGATAGGCGAGCACGACCCATTGCACCTGTTGTACCGAGGCCGAGAAGACGGAAGCCAATGTTGGGAGTGCCACCGTCGTGACACTGATGCCCAGTGAGGCTAGCAGAATGGAGCCCGCCAGTGCGGCCAAAGCGAGCTTGTTGCCAGGTGGAAACGTCGGTTCTTTCATGTGTCTGACCCTTGATCTAGGCTTGGTTGCCAGCTAGTATCCAACTTCAAGTCAACTTGAAGTCAAGCATGAACCTCATTGATATCGGCATACTTTCAAAGACCAGTGGTGTCGCCACATCGACTCTGCGCTATTACGAGGAAATCGGCCTGATCCGATCCGTTACCCGAAACGGATTGCGTCGGCAGTACCGTGAGGACACACTCGTGCAGCTCGCTTTGATTGCCTTGGGCAAGAGTGCGGGTTTTTCGCTGGAAGAGATTGGTAGCATGTTTGACAAGGATCGAAAGCCAAACCTGCCCAGATCTACATTGAGTGAGCGTGCCGATGAACTCGATCGTCAGGCACAAAGACTGAAGACCTTGAGCAACATGCTGCGGCACGTTGCAGAATGCCCCGAGCCATCTCATCTGGAGTGCTCCAGATTTCAGAAGTTGCTTCGCGCGGCTTGCCCTACAGAGGCTGCCAGGGACGTGTTGCGACACGCTGTCAGAGAAAGTGATGCGTAACCCTTCACATTATTGAAAATATCTGGCCCGGCCCTTCAAAAGGGGGATATGGGTATCTAACTTCCAGCGTGATAGTCCTTGTTTTTACACAGGACAAGGGCTTTCGTTTGTGACTACCTTTCTTACTATGTGAGACCGACGCTCCAAATCCATGATTTTGGATGGAATTAAGGGTTTCTTTCTATTTACCTGCATTGGTTCATCTATAAACTATTTAGAACAAAAATATAACAATGCTCGCCGGTTTTTCGGGGGGCATGATGACCCAAAAAACAGGCCTACGCAGGCCAGAAAGAGTGGAGCTGTAATGAACGACGATCTGCCAGGAATGGAGCTGGTGCGTTCACGTGGAGTAGTACGGGTTGTAGAGACAATTCTGGATACTGCCTGTGTGGTCATCTTGATCCTGATGACTGGTGTCACGACCGTGGACGTGATTGGCCGGTATGTATTTCATGCCCCCTTGCTGGGAGCCTATGAGGCCAGCGAGATCTTGCTGGGCGTGCTGATTTTTGCGGCCTTGCCCCGCGTGACCTGGCATCAGCAACACCTGACTGTCAGTCTGTTGGATGCCTGGCTGGGGCCGTGGGCACGACGGGTGCAGCAATGCCTGATCAATATTCTCTCTACCCTCATGTTGGCCGTGCTGACCGTGTATCTGTGGCACCGGGCCAATGAGCTGGCTGAATATGGTGATATGAGCAATGCCCTGCAAGTGCCTATTGCGCCGTTTGCCTATGCCATCTCGATCATGACCGGCATCGCAGCGTTGGCTGCCTTGCTGCAGATTTTTCGCTCCCCTCGCCGATAAAGACGGAGTTGTTTCATGTTGATTTCTATTATCGGACTGCTTGTCCTGTTGGCTAGCTTGTTCATGGGTTTGCCCATTGCGTGGGGGATGCTGCTGGTTGGAACGGTGGGTTTTGCCCAGTTCACGGGCATGGAAGCGGCCCTGATCATGGCTGCGCAAACCAGCTTTGACACTGCCATGAGCTACAGCTTTACGGTGCTGCCGCTGTTTATTCTGATGGGTAATCTGGTCAATGCGTCGGGCCTGTCCAAAGACCTGTACAAAGCAGCCCATGCATTTATTGGCCACTTGCGTGGTGGTTTGGCGATGGCCACGATTGTTGCCTGTGGTGCCTTCAGTGCGCTCTGTGGTTCCAGTATGGCGACCACAGCTGCCATGGGCCGCGTGGCCATGCCCAATATGCGCAAATATAACTACGATGATCGTCTGGCCACGGGCAGTATTGCCGCCGGCGGCACACTGGGTATTTTGATTCCGCCCAGCGTCATGATGGTGGTCTATGGGATCTTGACCGAAACCGACATCGGCAAGCTGTTTGCCGCCGGTTTTTTGCCCGGCCTGATCGCCATGTTGATGTACCTGGTGACGGTCACCATCATTACTGCCATCAACCCTAATCTGGGCCGTCCGGGCGAGAAAGCCAGTTGGCGTGAACGCTTTGAGGCGACCAAAGGGGTGATGGCCATTACGGTGCTGTTTATCGTCATCATGGGCGGTATTTACGGGGGGGTGTTCACCCCGACTGAAGCGGCTGGTATTGGCGCGGCTGCCACTTTTTTGCTGACCTTGAAGCGTCGTGGCTGGCAGCCGCGCATGTATTTGACGGTGCTGATCGAGGCCGCCCAGACCACCGCCATCATGTTCGCTTTGGTGATCGGGGCTTTGGTTTTTACCAACTTTCTGTCAGTGGCCGGTTTGCCCAGTGAATTGCTCAGTTTCATCGAGGGCTTGGATGTCTCCCCGATTGCGGTGATTTTGATCATTTGCCTGATTTATCTGGTGTTGGGCTGTTTTCTGGAAACGATGTCCATGGTCATGCTGACCGTGCCCATCTTTTATCCGATTGTGGCCTCGCTGGGTTTTGATCTGGTGTGGTTCGGGGTGATTGTGGTGGTGGCCGCTGAAATCAGCCTGATTACCCCGCCGCTGGGATTGAATATTTTCATGATCAAGAACGTGATGTCTGATGTCTCCCTGGGCACGATTATTCGGGGTGTGACACCTTTTGTTCTGACCGATATTGCTCGCTTGTTGTTGCTGGTGTTTGTTCCCTGGATTGTTCTGGTTATTCCGAACAGTATGTAAAAGCTGCCCGGATGCCGTTGTGATCCGGGCAGCAGTAAAAGCCGCCGGGCGTGCAGGTCCAGGACCTGTTTCATGTTCCGTCGGGCGGTCAGAAAGCCGGGCTGCAGTGGCCCGGCAGCAAAATAATTTACGAGGAGTCGAGATGCGTGTTTTCAAGAAATTGGCCTTGAGCCTGGGCCTGGCTGCCGCAGCCTTGGCGCCGACCCTGCCGTCGGTTGCCGCCGAAGTCACTACCTTGCGTTTTTCGCAGTGGATGCCGCCCGGTCACTTTATCGTGACCAATATGTTCGAGCCCTGGGCACAGGAAGTGGAAAAGGTGACAGAGGGCCGTGTCAAGGTGGAGTTCATCAATGCCCTGGGCAAACCCCAGGCCCATCTGGACTTGGTCCGTAACGGTATTGCAGATCTGGGTATGTCGGTACACAGCTACACCGCCAACCGTTTCCCATTGATCGAGTTTGCCGAATTGCCTTTCACAACAGATGACGGCGGCGTGAACTCGGTCGCCTACTGGCGTACCTATGAAAAGTTCATGATGGATGCCAACGAGCACAAAGGCGTGAAACTGTTAGGTATGTGGACCAGTCCCGCTACGGTCATTTTTACCCGCAAGGAAGATGTGCAAAGCATCGAGGATCTGGACGGCCAGAAGTTGCGCTCGCCCAGCCCGCTGTTCGATGCCATTGGCAAAGCCTTGGGTATTGTGACGGTGAATGCGCCGGCCTCAGACAGCTATGAAATGCTGTCGCGTGGTGTGATTGACGGCATGTATTTCCAGTACGACCAACTGGATAACTGGAAGCTGGACAAGCTGATCAAGACAGCGGTTTCTGTTCCTGGCGGGTTTGGTAAATCCAGTCAATACCTGTTCATGAACGAGCGTAAATGGAAGAGTCTGTCCGAGGCTGATCGTGCGGCCATCGAGAAGATCAGTGGCGAGTGGATTGCCAACGATTTCGGTTCCAAATGGCAGGCTGCCGAGCAGCAAGCTATTGAAAAGCACACGGCAGCGGGCTTGAAGACGCTGCGCATCGAAGGCGAGGCGGGCGATAAGCTCAAGGAACGTCTGGCTTTTGTGGAAGAGGACTGGATCAAAGCCGCAGACAAAAAGGGCATTGACGGTAAAGCCGCGCTGGCCTACTTCCGTGAGCAGATCAAAGAGCTGAGCGCTGCCAAGTAATACGCAGCAAGAGGCACACTACAGTTTTGGCCCCGCTTTCCTTTGGGAAGGCGGGGTTTTTTTATGTTTTTTTGGGGGCTGTGGTGAGGGTGGAGGATAGGCAGCCGGGTTGCTGCTGCAGTCCTGGTCGACGTTTCTCTCTGTAAAACGCCGCTTCAGGCCCGCCGGGGCCTGAAGCGGCTTGTAGCGGAGTAAATGCGCAAGTTTTACAGCTTCAGGGGGCGGGTGGGGGTGCCCCTGTCTCCAGGTCATAGTACTGATGGACGGCATATTCGTTGATTACCGCTTTGCTCCCGTAGTATCGGGCCATGGCTTTGGGGTTGAAGTGCATATCAAAGCGATCCCGCGAGCGCAAAGTGGGTAGGAAATAATACTTCGGCAGTGCGACATGCTGGCGCTGATGCTGGTGGGCATCGACCAAGAGCGCGCGCCGCACCTGATCCTGCTCCCAGGTACCGTGATAACTGCGTAACATGAGGCCGCTGGATACCAGCCAGAGTGTGCCGCAGACTCCTAAAGTCACCAACAGGCTGCGCCGCATAGGGATGGCGCGCTGCCCTTGCGCCAATAAATCATGCGCATAAATAGACAGGGCCACCAGCAGATACATCAAGCCGCCATTCAAGGCTCGCTTGGGGATATTGGGCGCCAAAACCAGAATGGCATTGGCTAGAAGTGACGCGCCAATGAGCAGCCATATTGCCCGGCGTGCTGATTCAGAGCTGGCAGGCCCTGCGGCAAAACGCCAAACCAGCATCACCAGAATGACCCCCCAGTAACGCAGTATCGCGTCCGGGAAACGACGAGCAAAGTGCTCCCCAATGCGCCATAACAAAGGCTGGTCGTACCAATGGGCAAAGAACTCTGCGCGTATTTGATTGCCCGGTGCCAGGACCAGTACGGTGATCCCCAGCCCCATACAGAGCAACCAAACCAGATGCCATGGGCTTAGCGAGCCTGTGCGCTGATAGTGCCTCAGGCTCAGATACGCGAGCAAGCCCCAACTGATAATCCCGGTGTTCTCATTGGAGCAACCGGCCAGCACGCCCAGAATGCAGAGCGCCAAGCCTGTGACGACAGAGGGCCTGCCTTTTTGCAAATACCACACAAAGGCCAGTGCAAAGCCAAAGTTGAACAGATTGGGCCACAGGTAGTTGGCAGCCCCTACCAACCAGAAGGTGGTTTGTCCCAGATTGGGATTGACCAGCCAATACAAGGTAAAGACCAGCAGCAGCAAAGAGGGGCGCAAGGCTCTTCCAGCCAGTTGCGCGCCGAGCGCCGTCAGTACCGTGATCAGGCCTAGCAGGGCTGCCGTATTCAACGTGGCTTTCAGCCACCCCGGGGCTAGGTTGAGCATGGCGCTCGAGAGCGTGTCCGAGACCAGTCGACCGCTCCATTGCAGGTAATGTTGTTTGATCGACGTCCACGCAATGCCTTTGTTGGCGTAGTTGAAGTCGTCCGAAATCATGGGGGTGAGCCAGTAAAGGGTCCACGTCGCCATGACGGCCAGCATTGAAAACAGAACAAAGGCCCAGGCACCGGAACGGCGGCTGAATAAAGGCTGGCCGAATCGGGATTCAGCAAAAGAGAAATTGGGGCTCATCGGTATGAAGAGACGAAGGTGTGGCCAGGTCCACGACGACGGTATGACACATCGTTCGCTGCTCTGGATGTTGAGGTCGCGGTGATAGTACTTATTCATCGCGCGAGAAGCGAGGAAATTATGTCTGGTGAGCGTTGAAACACAGCGTTTAACGGCCTTGCTGATCGCCATCCTTTAAATCTAAACCAAATCGGGGTTTTCCCTGCTTTTGCGGCTTCTTGCGCTTATTGGCTAGGTGCTGCGCAAAGTGGATATACCGGCACAAACGGCACTTCTACCATTGGCTCCATCGTCATACCTAAAAAACAAAAGGAGAAGGACGTGGGGGACATCAATAAAAAAATAGCAGCCGTTGTACTGGGGGCAGGCGCTTTGGGCGCCGGTCCGGCCTGTGCCATTGAAGGTAATGGCCTGCCCATTTATCCCGACGGTTTGGAAAATTTCATGAGTGGCGCCCTGCCACCACCCGGTGTGCATTTGTTGATGTACGGCGGTGCCATGCGCTATGACTCGGTGCGTGACAAGAACGGCGACAAGTTGCCTATTCCTGACTTCCAGGTGGATGTGGCCATGGTGGCCCCGCGTCTGGTTTGGGTGACCGATCAGCAAGTGTTGGGTGGCCAATTGGCGTTCCACGCTCTGGCTCCGCTGCTGACTGTCAAGGCACAAGCCGCCGGTCAGTCGCAGCGCCGCAGTGGTCTGGGTGATGTGGTGTTCGGTCCCGCCCTGGGCTTTCACCCCAGCGAAAAAATGCACTACGTGCTGGGTGTGGACTTTGTGGCCCCTACCGGCCGCTACAAGGTGACCGACAGCGCCAACCTGGGCCGTAACTACTGGGCCATCCAGCCTGCCGCAGCATTTAGCTACGTGCAGCCCAGCGGCATCAACCTGGATTTGAAGATGATGGTGGACTTCAACTTCCGCAACAGTGATACCGAAACCCGCACGGGTAAGGCCATTCACGCCGACTACGCCGTGGGTTGGGGTTTTGGTAATGGCCTGGTGCTGGGGGTGGGTGGCTACGCCTATCAACAGATTGAAAGCGACCGTGGCCCGGCAGCCGGTGACAGCAAGGCGCGTTCCTTCGCGATTGGCCCGAGCCTGCGTTACGCCAACGATAAAGGTCTGCTGATTACGGCCAAGTACCAGCAGGATCTGGGCGTGCGTGGCCGTCCTGAAGGAAAACAATTTTTTGTAAAAGTAGCGGTTCCGTTCTAAGGGCCCGCGGCAGGAGAGCGAGATGAAAGGACTGAAAGACAAGGTAGTCATCGTTACCGGCGGCGCAACGCGCGTTGGCGCAGGCGTGGTCGAAGTGCTGATGGGCTATGGCGCACGTGTGGCCGTGTTTGATATTGATGCCGCAGGTGGTCAGAAAGCCGTAGGCAATGATGCCGCCAAAGCCAAATTCTGGGAAGTGGACATCACTAGCGATCAAAGCCTGAATGCGGCCATCGAGCAGGTCAAGGCGCACTTTGGCCGTGTGGATGGCCTGGTCAATCTGGCCTGTTCCTATCTGGATGAGGGTATGGCCTCCAGCCGTGAAGATTGGCTCAAGGCCTTGGACATCAACCTGGTCAGCGCCGTGCAAGCGGCCAAGGCCGTGCGTCCCTTGTTGCCGCGTGGCGGCTCCATCGTCAACTTCACGTCCATTTCATCGTCGATCGCACAAACCGGGCGCTGGTTGTACCCGGTCTCCAAGGCCGCCTTGTTGCAACTGACGCGCAGCATGGCGCTGGACTTTGCTCCAGACGGTATCCGCGTGAACTCGGTCTCGCCCGGCTGGATCTGGTCGCGGGTGATGGACGAGCTGACGGGCGGCGATCGCGCCAAAACCGATCGCGTGGCCTCGGCATTTCACATGCTGGGCCGCGTGGGCGATCCCCAGGAAGTGGGCGAAGTCGTCTCCTTCCTGCTCTCGGATTCCGCCAGTTTCGTGACCGGTGCCGATTATGCCGTGGATGGCGGCTACTCGGCCATGGGTCCCGAGCAAGGTGTACCGGCCATTCCTAAATTGGCTGAATAAGAAAAACCGGGACGCCGCTGGGGTGGCGTCCTTAGCTCCCTCAGAAGGAAAAAAATCATGCGTAAAGTTGCTATTGTGGGCGCTGGCCAAGCTGGCATGCCCGTTGCATTTGGCCTCTTGGCCCAAGGCTACGACGTAGCCGTTTTCACCAACCGCAGCCCTGACGATGTTCGTGGTGGCCGTGTCATGTCCAGCCAGTGCATGTTTGCCGAGGCGCTGGATGTAGAGCGTCGCCTGGGTCTGAACTTCTGGGACGACGAATGCCCGCCCGTACAAGGTATCGGCTTTGCCCTGCCCAACCCCGAGCAGCCTGACACCAAGGCTGTGGACTGGAGTGGCCGTCTGGACCGCGAAGCCCAAGCCACCGACCAGCGCGTAAAAATGCCTTACTGGCTGGAACTGTTCGAGCAGCGCGGCGGCAAGCTGATCATGGAAGACGTGGGCGTGGCCGAACTGGAGCGCATCACCCAGGAATACGACCTGACCATGCTGGCTGCCGGTAAAGGCGAAGTGGTCAAACTGTTCGAGCGTGACGATCAGCGCTCCATGTACGACAAGCCCCAGCGCGCTCTGGCCCTGACCTACGTACACGGTCTGGAACCTACGCCTGAATATTCGCGTGTGTCCTTCAACTTCATCCCCGGTGTGGGCGAATACTTTGTGTTCCCATCGCTGACCCTGTCCGGTCCTTGCGACATCATGGTGTTTGAAGGCGTGCCCGGTGGCCCATTGGATCGCTTCCGCGATGCCAAGACGCCTGAAGCGCACCTGGAGCAAAGCGTGTCCTTCCTGCGTGAATTTTTGCCTTGGGAAGCCGATCGTGCCCGCAATGTGGAACTGACCGATGCCCAGGGCTACCTGTCCGGTGCTTTCCCTCCCACGGTACGCAAACCCGTGCTGACGCTGCCTTCGGGCCGTATGGTGCTGGGTCTGGGCGATGCCGTGGTCGTGAACGACCCGATTACCGGCCAGGGTTCCAACAACGCGGCAAAAGCCGCCCAGGTGTATCTGGACAGCATCTTGCAGCGCGGTGAAGGCGCGTTTGATCGTAACTGGATGCAGGAAACGTTCGAGCGTTACTGGGATTACGCCAACCTGGTCGTGCGCTGGACCAACTCCATGTTGATGCCGCCAACCGACTCCTCGTTTGCCTTGTTGACCTCGGCCCAGCAATCGCCTGCCCTGGCCCATTTCCTGGCCAACAGCTTTAACCACCCGCCGGTTCTGTTCCCGGCCTGGGAGGATCTTAGTGCCGCCCAAGCATTGATCGAGAAGACTCGCAGCCAATCTGTGGCTGCCTGATAGATAGTATTCAAGGAGACGTATCATGACCCCCACCGCAACGCTGCAAGACTCCTCGTCCCAAACCGCTGCCCAGCGGCAGGCCGTGTCTGCCCAAGCGTTGGCAGCCGCTGACGCCAAACCCACACCGTCCAATCTGAATGTGGTCGATAGCCGTGCGTTTCGCCAGGCACTGGGCCATTTTCCAACGGGTGTGGCCATTGTCACCACTCGTTGTCCCGATGGCCGGGCGGTGGGTCTGACCATCAACTCCTTTACCTCCCTGTCGCTGGAGCCGCCTCTGGTGATGTGGAGCCTGGTGAATCATTCGCCCAGCCTGGAGATCTTTGAAAAATGCAGCCACTTTGCCATCAATGTGATTAGCCAGGAGCAAGTGCCCGTGGCCCTGGGTTTTGCCAATTCCCAGGTCAAGGACAAGTTCTCGCTGGTCTCGCATGTGGATGGTGAAGAAGGCGTGCCATTGCTGGACGATTGCGTAGCGACCTTTGTGTGCGAGAACTACCGTCAGCACGAAGGCGGCGACCACACCTTGTTTATTGGCCGTGTGGTGCGCCACACCACCCTGACTGAACACGAACCTGCGGTGTTTCACCGTGGCCGTTTCGCCAACCTGACCACGCCTAGCGGAGACCGTTGAAATGAGTGACGCGCACAGCGCTGATGTAGTCATTGTCGGCAGCGGGATGAACTCCCTGACCTGCGCCGCCTTGTTGGCCCAACGGGGCTTGTCGGTGACAGTGCTGGAGCGCAATGCGGTTGCCGGGGGCTGTATCCGTACCCAGGAGCTGTTCCCCGGTTTCACCCATGATGTTCTGTCCAGCTGGTATCCCCTGTTTATGGGCGGCGCGTCGTATGCCGCTCTGGCCGAACCCTTGGCCAAAGCTGGTCTGGAGTTCGCCAAAGGCGAGTACAGCACGGGTCTGGCCATTCCCGGTGGCCCGTCGCTGGCCTTGCGTCAGGATATGGACGACACGGTGCGTCGTTTCAATGACCTGATGCCCGGTGAAGGCGATGCCTTGGGCGCCATGGCGGCACGCATGTTTGGCCCGGATGCCGGTCTGGTATTTGGCCTGCTGGGTGGGGAGCCCTACCGCTGGCCCATGGCCAAACTGGCTTTTGGTGCCTGGCGCGAACGGGGGCTGGACGGCTTGATGTCTTTTGGCTCGCAAGCGCTGGAAAGCTTCCGGCGCTGGGCCATGCGCGATCTGCGCAGCGATCTGGCCCGCGCCATGATTGCTCCCTGGGTGCTGCATAGCGGTTTGGGTCCGGATGAGGCCAGCTCGGCCCTGATCGGCAAGCTGACTTTCAGCGCCGTAGTCAGCGGTGGCATGCCGGTGGTCAAAGGCGGCAGTTACCAGATTGTGAAAGCCTTTACCCGCATTATTGAAGAAGCAGGTGGGGCGGTACTGACCAATTCCCATGTGGATCGTGTGCTGGTGGAAGGCAATAAAGCGATTGGCGTGTGTGTTGGCACACAGCGCTATCTGGCCCGCCGTGCGGTGGTGTGCAATGTGACGCCCGGTCAGCTGTATGGCGACCTCTTGCCTGAAGTTGAACCCGAGCTGTTGAAGTCCGCCCAGGATTATCACTATGGTCGCGGCGGCATGCAGATTCACTTTGCCTTGAATTCCCCACCCGACTGGGTGGATCCGGAACTGTGCCATGTACCCATGGTTCACGTGACGGAAAGCATGGAGCAGGTGTGCTCCTCCGTGGTGACGGCCAGCAATGGCTACCTGCCTGCCAAACCGACCTTGGCCGTGGGCCAGCCGGTGGCGGTGGATGTAACTCGTGCCCCGGAAGGACACTGGATCTTATGGGTGCAAATGCAGGAGCTGCCGCGCCATATCAAAGGTGATGAGGCGGGCGAGATTCCTGTGCCGGCGGATGGTCGTTGGAATGAAGCCGTGCGCGAGGCGATGGCTGACCGTGTACAGGCCCGTCTGGAAACCGTTATGCCCGGTCTGGCTGCCAAGATCATTGGGCGACATGGCGTCAGCCCGGCGGATCTGGAAGCCTTGAATATGAATTTGGTGGGGGGTGACCCGTATAGCGGTGTGTGCTCACCCGATCAGTTCTTTTTCATGCGCCCTTTTGCCGGACACAAGAACGCGCGCAGCGGCACGACGCCCTGGCGCAATCTGCATCAAATTGGTGCGGCGGTGCATCCGGGCCCTGGCCTGGGTGGTCAATCCGGCTATCTGGCCGCCCAGCGTATCTTGAAGGGGTGACAGGACGAATGAGGCGGTCCGCTTAGTGCTGACCGCCGCGCACTCGTTGCAGGGTCTCGCTAGGCGTTTCGCCAAAGCGGCTGCGGTATTCGGCGCTGAAACGGCCTTGGTGTGCAAAGCCCCAGCGCATGGCCAGATCGGCCAGTGTCAGATGAGGCTCGTTGGAGTGGATCAGTTCGTGGCGCAGACGGTCCAGCCGCACTTGACGCAGATATTGCATGGGGCTGACGCCATAGTGCTCCTTGAAGGCTTGTTGCAAGGTACGCGAGCTGACGCCAGCGATGGTGCTGAGTTCGTCCACCGTGACGGGCAAATGGGCCTGTTCATGCAAATGGCTGGCGACTTTCTTAAGATGGCGCGGCAAGATGCGGGTGGGGTTCAGCGCCTGAATTTGAGCCGGCGGGTGCAGATCCAGCAGGGTCGTCACCGCCAATTGCTCCAGCTGGTTGATGATCAGCGGGGAGCGTCGGATGTACTCGTAGTTGCGCGCACAGTCCAGCACGTAGCGCAGCATGATCTGCCAGGAAGGTTGGGTGTGAGCCTGCAGTCGTACCGGAAACAGCAGGCCTTGCGGGCCGACATCCAGACCCAGACCACGGGCAGCCTGTTCCACCAGATTGCGGTCTATCTTGAGCATTAATTGCTCATTATTGGCGTGCCAGATCATGTCCACGTCCTCGTTGGGATTCAAGATCGTGGCGGCATAGGGGCTGGAGTCCACGGTTTGGCCACCGCAGCGGATTTTGGCGGTGCCGTATTGGGGCATCTGAACCAGGTAAAACCCGGCCAGGTGATCAGGCTGTATGTGTACGTCGGCGCCATAGCCCAGGCGGCTCAAGGCGACCTGACCAAACTGGGCATGGCGCAGTCGGGTTTGCAGGGTCTGGTCGGCACGTAGCTGCTTGAGCTGGTGCGATTTGAACATATCGCTGACAGATTTGCGCACGTGTTCCAGGTCAGCAGACGCTACACGTGCCCAGTGATCGGGCTTATTTTCCATGTTTCATGTGCCTAGATGGTTCTGAAAGGCAGGAAGGAGACGTAAAACCTTGAGTTTCAACGGTTTGCAGCGGCTTTATTTTAGTTGTAAAGTATATCAGTGGGCCACCGGGATTTCCCGCAGTCCTGTTTAGTTTGTTGTGTTTATTAACAGAGAGAACCGTGCAGAAAGACTTTCACTTTTATGAACCCACTCAAGGCCATGGACTGCGCCACGACCCGATCAGTTCTATTGTGGGTCCCCGTGTTATCGGTTGGATCGGCACCAAAAGCAAGGACGGCGTGCTGAATCTGGCCCCCTACAGTTTCTGCAATGTGTTCAACTACCGCCCGCCTGTCATCGCATTTTCCAGCGTGGGCTACAAAGACAGCGTGCGCAACGCCATTGAAACCGGCGTCTTTACCTGGAACCTGGCCAGCCGTGATCTGGCCGAGCCCATGAACATGACCAGTCTGGAACAGGATGTGCGCGAGTTTGAAGTTGCGGGCCTGACACCTGCGGACTCTCGACTGATTGATGCCCCCCGCGTGGGCGAGAGCCATGCCTCGCTGGAGTGCAAGGTGACGACGCACTTTCAATTGAAGGATTCGGACGGCAAGGACCTGAACACCTGGATGGTGCTGGGCGAAGTGGTGGGTGTGCATGTGTCGCCCAACTGTATCGTGGATGGCATTTACCGCACCGCGATCCCACGTCCGATTCTGCGTGGCGGTGGTCCTGGCGATTACTTTGAAATTACCGACCTGACCTTGTTCGATATGCCGCGTCCCAAGTCCTGATAGCAGGGCTGTAGTCAGAAGCCGCTGGTTGGCGGCTTCATTGAAGTGACTGCCAATGCATAACGGCGCCAAAAGGCGCCGTTTGCTTTATGTATGCTCAGGGTGTGGCCGAAGTCTTTGGGCTGTTTTACCTGTTGATATACATTCGGCTGTCTGGCGTTCTGGCGTTCTGGCGGCCCGGCGCTCCGGCTTTTCGATGTTTCCGTCGTGTCGCAGTCTGGCAGGCTCAGCGAACCTACTGCTTCGCGATTGCTCGGTGACTGGACGATCCAACCGACCCAAGGGGCAGAATAGCCAGTCACAGCCCCGTCAAACTGCTCTGCGTGCCGTAGACGGGCATCTTAGCCCTTTGACGAACCACCTGCCGCCAGGAATTGCGCCAGACGAGGGCTGCGTGGCGATACCAGCACTTCTTCCGGTGGGCCTTCTTCTTCGATCTGGCCTTCGTGCAGGTACACCACCTTGCTGGAGACGTTCCGTGCAAAACTCATTTCGTGCGTAACGACCACCATCGTGCGCCCTTCTTCGGCCAAATTCTGCATAACACGCAAAACTTCGCCCACCCGTTCCGGGTCCAGTGCCGAGGTCGGCTCGTCAAACAGCATGACTTCGGGCTCCAGTGCCAGCGCACGGGCAATGGCGACACGCTGTTGCTGGCCACCGGACAAGAAGGCGGGGTATTGCTTGGCCAGATCGCGCGACAGGCCTACCTTGTCCAGATACAGTTCGGCTTTGGCAATGGCCTGAGCCTTGTCCATTCCCTGCACATGAATAGGCGTGGCGGTAATGTTCTCCAGCACTGTCATGTGGGACCACAGGTTGAAGTGCTGGAACACCATGGCCAGGCTGGTACGCAGGCGCTTGAGCTGTTGTTTATCGACTGCAACCAGTTCGCCCGTTTTAGGGTCCAGACGGGTTTTCAGCTCCTCGCCCTTGATGACGATACGGCCCGAGTTGGGCGCTTCCAGAAAGTTGATGCAACGCAGGAACGTACTTTTGCCCGAGCCACTGGAACCGATCAGGCTGATGACATCGCCCGGCTCCGCGCTTAGAGAGACTCCCTTGAGGACCTCCAGGGTGCCATAGCGTTTGTGAATATTCTCGATGAGCAGGTTGGGCATGGAAAGCGGTATCGTATTGAAAATAAAAAAGACCGGTGCGACGCGGCAGAGGGGATTACAGCACAGACTGGCCGCCAGGCAAATCATTGGGCTTGTGGTTTTCCCGTACAAATCTGTGGGTCTAAACGGATTTGGGCGCATTTCTGGGTTTATGATGCAGTCTTTCCCGCAGCCCTGATCGGGCTAAGGGCGTAGCGCAAGCCGCGTTTTAGCCAAGTTTAGGTGTCCGTTTTTAGGGGACCTGTTTCTAGAGAGTGTTGTCATGAAAAAAGTGGTTCGTGCCAAGCTGCATGGTATCAAGGTGACCGGTGCCGACTTGAACTATCACGGGTCGATCACCCTGGATCCGGAAATCTGCGAACAAGCGGGCATTTTACCCATGGAGTTTGTGGAAATCTGGAATAAGGACAGCGGTGCCCGTATTTCTACCTACGTGATCTTCGGTGAACCCGGTTCGCGCTGTGTAGTCCTGAATGGCGCGGCGGCTCGTACCTGTCAGAAAGGCGATACCGTCATCATCTGCGCAACCGAATACGTGATGAACTCCGAAGACCTGTATTCCCTGCGCCCTACCGTGCTGACCTTCACGCCAGAAAACGAAGTGGACGAAGTCATGCACTACGAAGTGGCCAAGACCGCCCAGCGCGATTACGACTTTCGCGTGGTGCGTGACGACCGCCCTCGTGGTGCCGAGCGTCCTCTGGCCCGTGTGGATGTGGACGCCCTGTCCGCTGACCTGCGCTCCCGTGGTCTGGATGATCGCGCTATTGCTGACATTTTGTCCTGCCATCTGGCCGATTTCGCGCCTGCGACTCAAAACTGATATTTTTGCGCCGGGCCGCAATGGTCCGGCTGCTCATTAGAACATCATCACCCTGGGTATTTTCCAGCCCTGCTTTCCGACCAGGAAAGGTGTGTTGCTCAAGAATAATCAGCGGTCAAAAAAACGCTGCAGCCACTGCCAAAGGCAGTAGATGCAGCGTTTTTTACATCAGGCCTGATCGCGCCCTTCTTCTACAGCATGGCAAGCCACTTCGTGCTGCCCGGTTTGCAGCAAAGCCGGGGCTTCGCGGCGGCAGCGATCATTGGCCAGCGGGCAGCGTGGATGGAAGGTACAGCCTGATGGCGGGTTCAGCGGGTTGGGCACTTCCCCTGCTACCGGAATGCGACTTTTGCCCGCCCCGCTCATGTCGGGAATGGCTCCCAGCAACATGCGCGTGTAGGGGTGGCGAGGCTGCGCGAACAGGTCATCGCGTGGCGCAATTTCCACAATCCGGCCCAAATACATGACGCCAACCCGATCGGCCACGTGGTGTACCACAGCCAGGTTGTGCGAGATGAACAGGTAGGTCAGCCCCAGCTCGCGCTGTAAATCCTTCATCAGGTTCAGTACCTGTGCCTGCACCGACACGTCCAGCGCCGAGGTCGGCTCGTCACAGACGATAAATTCAGGCTGCAGGGCCAGCGCACGGGCAATGGAAATACGCTGGCGCTGGCCGCCGGAGAACTGGTGCGGGTAACGCTGAGCGTCGCTGGGGTTCAACCCTACTTGCGTCAGCAGCTCGGCTACTTTGGCCTCTTGCTGGGCGCTGCTCATGTCGGTGTGCGTGACCAGTGGTTCGGCAATGATGCGGCCCACGCGCCAGCGCGGATTCAGGCTGGCATAGGGATCCTGGAAAATCATCTGACGACGCTTGCGCATGGCCTTCTGGCTGGCCTTGTCCATGGTTTTCAGGGACTGACCATCAAACAGAATCTCGCCGCGTGTCAGCGAATACAGACCCGTCAGCAAACGGGCCACGGTGGATTTGCCACAGCCGGACTCTCCGACCAGGGCCAGCGTTTCACCCTTGTTCAAGGTGAAGCTGACGCCATCGACCGCCCGCAGATTTACCTTGGGTTTGCGGTAGACCAGGCGTTCCAGCAAAGGCGGGGACACATCAAACCAGCAGGCAGCGTCCTTGACCTGGACCAGGGCTTGTTTAGGGGCGCTCATGCGGACTCCTGTGCATGCAGCCAACAGGCCGCCTGTGTTTGTGGGGGAACAGGCAACAGCTCGGGGCGTTCGACCAGGCAACGATCAAAACGGCGGTCACAACGCGGATTGAAGGCACAGCCGGGCGGGATGGCGTTCAGGCGCGGCATGCTGCCGGGGATTTGTTCCAGACGTTCCAGTCCGGCGTGCAGATTGGGGATGGAACGCATCAAGCCACGGGTATAGGGGTGGCTGGGTTTTTGGATCACATCCTGAACAGGGCCAATCTCGATAATGCGACCGGCATACATCACGGCCACGCGGTCGGCGGTCTCGGCAATCACCCCCATATCGTGGGTAATCAGCATGACCGAGGTGCCTTGCGAGCGACAGAGCGTTTTCAGCAGGTCGATAATCTGCGCCTGAATAGACACGTCCAGTGCCGTGGTGGGTTCATCCGCCACGATCAGCTTGGGCTCGGCTGCAAGGGCCAGCGCAATCACCACCCGTTGGCGCATGCCGCCAGAGAACTGATGCGGATAGTGGTCGATACGCTCGCGCGCTGCCGGAATGCCGGTAGCTTCCAGCAATTCGATGGCGCGTTCCTGTGCCTGTTTCCAGGACAGGGGCAGGTGCGTCACGATGGTTTCAGCCAACTGATGGCCCACGGTATAGAGCGGGTTCAGCGAGGTCAGCGGGTCCTGGAAAATCGCGCCAATCTTGCGGCCACGAATCTTGCGCATTTGGTCCTGGTTCAGATTGTCGATGCGCTCGCCTTCCAGCAGGATCTGGCCGCCGCTGATGCGACCGGGGGCATCGAGCAAACCAATAATGGAGGAACCCGTCAGGGATTTGCCGGCACCGGACTCCCCCACCACTCCCAGTACTTCACCAGGGGCGATGGAAAAGGACACATGATCCAGGGCTTGGAGCACCCCACGCCGGGTCGGGAATTCGACACACAGGTCTTGGACAGTTAAGAGTGCAGTCATGGCTTAGCTCAATTTGGGGTTCAGGGCGTCACGCAACCAGTCGCCCAGGAGGTTGACCGACAGCACCAGCAGCACCAGCATCAGGCCAGGGAAAATCGTGATCCACCATTCGCCCGAGAACAGGAAGTCGTTACCGACCCGGATCAGGGTGCCCAGGGAGGGCGAGGTGGCCGGTACGCCGACACCCAGAAAGGACAGCGTGGCTTCGGTAATGATGGCAGTGGCCAGATGCACGGTGGCCAGCACCAGCACGGGACCCATCACATTAGGCAGCACATGGCTGAACATGATGCGTGGCGAGGACACGCCAATAACGCGGGCAGCCTGCACGTATTCACGGTTTTTTTCCACTAACGTGGAGCCGCGCACGGTACGGGCATATTGCGGCCAACCAGCCAGTGCAATGGCCCCGATCAGCACCGGAAAGGCGACCACATCGTGCATGCTCAAGGGGAACACCGCACGGGCCACACCGTCGATCAGCAAGGCAATCAGAATGGCTGGAAAGGACAGTTGTACATCGGCCACCCGCATGATGAAGGCATCCACACGGCCACCGGAGTAACCGGCCAGCAGGCCCAGCACAATGCCGACCACCATGGACAGAGCCACCGAGGCCAGACCGATCAGCAAGGAGGTGCGTGTCCCGTACAACAGGGCTGAATACAGGTCACGACCCTGGCTGTCTGTTCCCAACCAGTATTGGGGCGAGCCGTTCTCCGACCAGGCCGGTGCCAGCAAGGCATCCATCAGGTCGATAGAGGTCAGATCGAACGGGTCGCAGGGGGCCACCCAGCGGGCACCCAATGCACCGATAAACAGCAGCAAGGCCATGATGGTGGCCGCGATGGCCACGGGGGAGTGACGCCAGGACCAGACCAGATCGCTATCCCAGGCGGTTTTTAATTTAGCGAACATATTAGTGCCCCTTGGCGCCCGACAATTGGGTACGCAGACGTGGATCGACCAGGAAGTACAGCAGGTCTACCAGCAGGTTGATCACAACAAATACCAGGGCAATCAGACAGAGGTAGGCCGCCATCACGGGGATGTCGGCAAATTGCACGGCCTGGATAAACAGCAGACCCATGCCCGGCCATTGGAAAACGGTTTCCGTCACGATGGCAAAGGCGATAATGCCGCCCAGTTGCAGACCCGTGATGGTGATAACCGGCACCATGGTGTTTTTCAGGGCGTGACCAAAGTGGATGGCGCGTTGCGACAGGCCACGGGCACGCGCAAATTTGATGTAGTCGGCGCGCAGCACTTCCAGCATCTCGGAGCGCACCAGACGCAGGATCAGCGTGAGCTGGAACAAACAGAGCGTGATGGCGGGCAGGATCAAATGCTTGATCCCGTCCCAGCTAAGCAGGCCGGTACTCCACCAGCCAAACTTCAGGACTTCCCCCCGGCCATAGCTGGGCAGCCAGCCCAATTGCACGGAGAAGATCAGGATCAGCAAGATACCAATCAGGAAGGTGGGCAAGGATATGCCCAGCAATGAAAAGGCCAGAATGCTTTGCGCCATGAAACCATTGCGCTTCAAGGCGGTGTACACGCCCAGCGGCAGGCCGATCAGCAAGGCCAGTATGGCGGCCACCACGGATAGCTCGACGGTGGCAGGCAGACGTTCTTTGAGTAGTGTGGAGACAGGCTGGGCTTGCCTTAGGGACAGACCAAACTCGCCTTTTACGGCCTGGCCCACGAAGCGTCCGAATTGAACGGGAGCAGGTTGGTCCAGCCCCAGGCTGGCGCGCAACTCCACGCGATCTTGTTCGGTGGCGTCCTGCCCCAGCATGATGGTGACCGGGTCACCAATGTAGCGAAACAGCACAAAAGCCAGAAGGCTGACCGTCAGCATCACCAGAACAGCCTGGATCAGACGGCGAATAATAAATACCAGCATAGGCGGTCTCCTGGTAGAGCGCGAGGATCACTCGCGACCAGTGTCGTCCTTAATGTGTAGAAAGGGCCCGTCAAGGGGGCGTGTGCAGAAATGAAGACGATGGACTACATAAGACCTGCCCCGCATGGCAGCGGGGCAGGATAGGCAAGAAAGGCTTATTGCACGGTGACCCATTGAGCCGCCATGCGGTTATCCGCACGGTGAATGACGTCGACTTTTTTAGCCATTGCCCAAGGAATGATCTGGTCATGCAGTGGGATGTGGCCCACTTCTTTGGCATGAATTTCCAGAACCTTATGAATGGCCGCATCGCGTTTGGCGGTGTCGGTCTCGGTCTTGATCTGGTCGATCAGGGTGTCAACTTCAGCGTTGTTGTAGTTGCCAAAGTTAAAGGAGCCGTCAGCGCCCTCGCCCTTGCTGTGCATCAGACTTTGCAGGGTGTAGAGTGCGTCAAAGGTTGGCACGCCCCAGCCAAACATATAGGCGCTGCTGTCGTAGTTTTGCACCTTGGGGAAGTAGGTGGCGCGAGGCATGGCGTTCAGGTTGGCCTTGACGCCGACCTTGGCCCACATACCCACAATGGCCTGGCAGATGGCTTCATCGTTGATGTAGCGATCGTTCGGGCAGTCCAGCGTGAAGGTCAGGGAATTGTCGTAACCAGCTTCTTTCAGCAATTCTTTGGCCCGGTCCGGGTTGTAAGGCAGGCGCTGCGCCAATTCCTTGGTGTAGCCGTGAACCTGTGGAGCGATCATTGTGCCAGTGGGGGCGGAGGAACCGCGCATCACTGCTTTTTTGATGGCCTCAATGTCGATGGCCACGTACAGAGCTTCACGCACGCGCTGGTCAGCAAAGGGGTTCTTGCCCTTGATGCTGCTGTACTTCAGTTCGGGGCTCTTTTGGTCCAGGCCTAGGTAGATAGTGCGGTATTCATTACCTTCCACCACCTTGGCTTGCTGGCGCAGACGCTGCAAATCCTGTGCTGGTGGGTCCAACACCAGGTCCACTTCGCCCGACAGCAAGGCGGCGGTACGGGTGGCGTTTTGCTTGATAGGCACGTAGATCACTTCGGTGACGTTGCCCACTTTATTGCCTTTGTTCCACCACTCTTCGTTTTCCACAAAGACGGTACGCACATCCACTTCACGGGACTTCACTTTGTAGGGGCCAGTGCCGTTCGTGTTGCGCGAGGAATAGGTTTCTTCGTTCTTGTTGAAATCCTGCGGCTGTTGGGCCTTGTTTTTTTCGGACCAGTCTTTGTTCATGATAAAGACGTTGGTCAACTGTCGCAGCAGTACAGGGTTGGGGGCGGTGGTAATGATATCCACCGTTTTATCGTCCACTTTGACCGCTTTATCAATGCCGTTGACGTAGGCTTTGAAATTGGACGTGGGAGCCATGGCACGGTGGATGGAGAACACGACGTCGTCAGCGGTAAAGGGCGCGCCGTCATGAAACTTCACGCCTTCGCGCAGAGTAAATCGCCAGACCGTGGGCTCTAGCTGTTCCCAGGAGGTCGCCAGTGCAGGTGTTAACTGGAAGTCTTTGTTGTAGTCCACCAAGGGCTCATACACATACGAGCTGGCAGTAATGATGAGGTTTTCGTTCTGTGCGTGGGGGTCCAGGGTCATGAAGTCACCCTGGCTGGACCAAGTAAGCGTCTTGCTGTGGCCTACCAGGGGCAGGGCGACCAGAGCTGCCAGCGCAGCAGCCAATACTGTTTTGTTCATGAAAACCTCCTGATGGGATGGTTGGTGTCGCTGATAGAGAGGCTGCATAGTAACCGGGCGCTTGTTGCCGATTCAATATGTAGTTTCAGCCTGCCGTCAGCTTAATGAGTATTAGTGATTTATATCATCTCTACGCTTATTCAGGCCGGATCAGCGCGGGGCAGACTTGTCGCTATAATGGTGTACATATATACAGTTAACGGGCTGATCAAGGTGGCGGCACAAGAAGAGAAACCCCTGGAGCGGCGTATCGCTCATGTGGATATGGATGCGTTTTATGCCTCGGTAGAGCTGCTGCGCTACCCGCATTTGCGTGGCAGCCCCGTGGTGATTGGCGGGCGCAGTGCGGATACGCCGCGTAAATTGCCCGATGGTAGTTGGCAACATGCCCGTCTGGCGGATTATGTTGGGCGCGGGGTCGCTACGACGTCGACTTATGAAGCCCGTCAGTTGGGTGTGTTCTCGGCCATGGGTTTAATGAAGGCGGCCCAACTAGCCCCTGATGCCATCTTGCTACCTGCCGATTTTCAAGCCTACCGCCATTATTCGCGCTTGTTTAAACAGGCTGTGGCGACGGTTTCGGAGCATATCGAGGATCGGGGTATCGACGAGATCTATGTAGACCTGAGTCATAAAACCGAAGACAGCCACGAATTAGCCGAGCAGATCCGCCAGGCGGTGAACCAGGCCACGGGCCTGACCTGTTCGGTAGGCATCACGCCCAATAAGCTGCTCTCCAAGATTGCTTCGGAATTGAACAAGCCCAATGGGGCCTGTGTGCTGACCATGGATGATGTCCCCACCCGCATCTGGCCGCTGGCCGTGGGCAAGATCAATGGTATTGGTCCCAAGTCGGTCGTGAAACTGACGGAAATGGGCATAGAGAAGATTGGGGAACTGGCCGCTACACCTGCAGAAAAACTGCAGGAACATTTTGGCCTGCGCTACGCGCAATGGCTGATGGCCGTGGCCCAAGGCCAGGACGAGCGCCCCTTGTCCACCGACCGCACGCCCAAATCCATCAGCCGTGAAACCACCTTCGAGCGTGATCTGCACGTGCGCATGGATCGCTCCCGCCTGTCTGCTGTGCTGGAGTCCTTGTGTGAAAAGCTGGAACAGGATTTACGCAAATCCGCCATGTGCGCCCAAACCATAGGGATCAAGCTGAAGTTCGAGGACTTCAAAACCGTGACGCGCGACCTGTCTCTGCCCGCGCCGGTGCTGGCGGCGGATGCCATTCTGGCTGCTGCCCGCCAGAATCTGAAACGCGCCGTACTGGACAGGCGCTTGCGCTTGCTGGGCGTGAAAGCCAGTGCCCTGCTGCCTATCAGTGAAATGCCGCAGGAGCAGCCCCGGCAACTGGATCTGGACGGCTTGTTCTGATTCAAAACTAGGCAGACCAGCCGCATATACATATAATGAGACTCATTCTTATTTGAGTTTCAGGATAGTCGCCCGTGAACGAGCGCCCCGCCACCGAAGTGATGACCGTCGCTCAGATGCAGCAACATATACATGTGTTGTATTGCCAGCACCGTGGCTGGCTGCACGATTGGTTACGGCGACGTTTGGGCTGTTCTCACCATGCGGCCGATCTGGTGCATGACGCTTATGTGCGTGTCATGAGCTCGGGCCGCATCCCCGGTCCGGAGCAGGCCCGCCCTCACTTGATGCAGATCGCCAAGGGGCTGGTCATTGATCGCTACCGCCGTCAGCAAATTGAGCAGGCGTATCTGGATGCCTTGGCGCATATGCCGGAACCGACGGCGATCTCTCCTGAAGAACGTGCCCTGACCCTGGAAGTGCTGCTGCGTATTTGCGCTGCTTTGGACGGGCTGCCCGGTCGCGTCCAGCAAGTATTTTTATTGTCGCGCTACGAGGGCCTGACTTACTCGGCCATTGCTCAGCGTCAGGGCATTGCTGTGGCGACAGTACGCAAATACATGCTGCAGGCCACTCAAGCCTGTTTTGCTGTGATGGCTGATCTGGACGCGAGCGCCCTGCCGTGAGCACACCCCGTCCCGCCATGAGTCCTGTTGATGCCCAGGCCCTGGAATGGCAAGTCGTCTTTTGGTCTGGTGAAGTGCAAGAGCACGAGCAGCAGGACTTTCAGATCTGGCTGGCGGCCGACCCCTTGCATGAGCAGGCCTGGGCCCGTATCCAGCAGTTTGGTCAGCAAATGCAGCTTGCGCCGCAGGAGGTGGCGTCGCAGGTCTTGCAGGCTGGTTTGTCCGCCCAGGCTGTACAGCGGCGTCGTGCCATTTTGCGTAGCTTCCTGTTGTTGGTGTGTGGCGGGCTGGGCAGTTATGGCGTGAGTCGCACACCCCAATGGGCGGCCTGGAATGCAGACTACCGCACTGCATCAGGCCAGCGTAAAGAGCTGACTTTGCCCGATGGCACCGCGCTGGCCCTGAATACGGCCAGTTCCTTGAACGTGCAATACAGCGAAACGCAACGCAATGTCGTCTTGCTGGGTGGCGAGGTTTTGATCAGTACGGCATCCGACCCGCAAATCCGGCATCGGCCTTTTGTGGTGCAGACCCCCGAAGGGGAAGTTCAGGCGCTGGGTACCCGTTTCCTGGTGCGACATTGGCCTTCTAAGGCGCGTGTCTCGGTCCAGGTTTATGAGGGGGCGGTAGAACTGCGCCCCCGCCATGTCGGTCAGCGCACACGCTTGCAGGCCGGACAGCAGGTCCTGTTCAGCAAGCAGCAAAGCTATACCCCAGAACCAGCCAATGAGCAGGCCAGCGCCTGGCAGCGTGGTTTGCTGGTTGCAGAGCGCTGGCGTTTGGGTGATTTTCTGGCAGAAGTCGCCCGTTATCGGGCGGGAGTCTTGCGCTGTGATCCGGCGGTGGCTGGGCTGATGATTTCGGGCGTCTACCCCTTGCAGGATACGGACGCGATTTTGCAATCGGTGTCGCAGGCTCTGCCCGTGCAGGTACGGATGATGACGCCGTATTGGGTCACGGTATCGGCGTCGGCGTAGCACTTTTTGATTCTCGTTCGGGATATATGCAAAGGCCCGGTTTTTGTTCCGGGCTGCTTATTCCTGAAGAGAGAGGCCATGTTGATTAAATCCATGCGTTCTGCGGTCCGGCCCAGACGTTTCACTATTGCCCGTTCGGCCCTGGGGCCGTGCTTGCTGGCGGCAAGCCTGGCGGGAGCCTTGTCGTTGTCCAGCGTTCAGGCTCAAAGCATGAGTAGTCAGCAAATAAGCTATGACATTGCCGCAGGCACTCTGGATCAGGTCTTGAATCAGTTTGCGGCGCGTGGCGGATTTTTACTGGCTATTGATGCGTCTTTGACTGCCGGCAAGACCAGCATGGGCTTGAGGGGCGCTTACACACCGGAACAAGGTTTACGGCAGATTTTGCAAGGTAGCGGTCTGGAGGCCGTGGCGGATGGTCGCGGTTATCGTTTGCGCGCTGCGCCTGGCTTGAGCACACGCAGTCACCAGGAGCTGGAAGCGGTACGTGTGCAGGCTCAACGCGAAAGCGCAACCGGGCCCGCGAATGGCCTGCTGGCAAGGCGCAGCGCAACGGCGACCAAGAGCGATGCGGACATCATGGACACGCCGGCCTCGATCGCCGTCGTGACGCAGCAACAGATCGAGTCTCTGGCCACTCGCACGGTGGGCGAAGCCTTGCGTTACGTGCCGGGCGTGGCGGTGGAATTTGATGGGGTGGATTCACGTTTTGACACTATGTCCTTGCGTGGCTTCAATGCAGATTCCGTGGCGTGGCTGGACGGCGTGAAGCTGGCCGGCGGCAGCGGTGCGGGCAATAACTGGACCTTGCTGCAGGTTGATCCTTTCATGCTGGAGCGCATTGAAGTCCTGAAGGGGCCGGCCTCGGTGGTGTATGGTCAGATGGTGCCGGGCGGTATGGTCAATATGGTCAGTAAGCGCCCTACTCAAGTGGACCAACGCAATATTGAACTGACCTTGGGGGCGCCGCGTCAGCTACGGGGCAGCGTGGATCTGGGCGGCGCATTGGGTCAGGATGGCGTCAGTGCCTGGCGCGTGCTGGCACTAAGTTCCGATACCGAAAGCCGTACTGATCACGTCAAGCGTAAACGCCTGTTGTTGGCCCCTTCCGTCACCTTGCCGCTGGGCGAGAACGGTGAAATCGTCCTGATGGGTTCGGTGCAACGCGACCGTGGCGGCAGTGACTATATGTGGTTGCCCGCCTACGGCACCTTGTTTGATAACCCCAACGGCAAAATCCCTCTGTCACGCTTTATCGGCGAGCCACATTTTGATCGCTATGACCGCGATCAGGATATGGTCGGCTGGGCGGCGGTCTATGACATCAACGACAACTGGACACTGCGCCAGAACTTGCGCGTGCAACGCATCAAGTCGGTGATGGAATCGGTGACCAGCGATATGTATTCCTTCGACGATCCCAGTCTAGGCGGTTGGGATTGGCGCACGCTGGAACGCTACGCCAACCGGGGGACAGGAACATCCCGCTCCTTGGGTGTGGACACGCAGTCCGAATGGCGTTGGAACCTGGGGGAGGCCGAGCATACGGTGTTGCTGGGTCTGGACTATTACCGGGGCACTTTTGATGCCCGTCGTCAGACCGCCTCGGTAGGCCCGGAAGGCAGCGGCGGTGTGCTGGATTTGTATGACCCGCAGTATGGCGCAATGATCGGGCCTTTTACCACCTTGAGTGAAGTCAGTAACCGGCGTCATCAGACCGGCGTGTATCTGCAAGACCAGGTTTCATGGGGGAATTGGCGTCTGGTGGCTGGCTTGCGTCATGATCGGTCCTCCGTCAGTGGCACCAGCCGCCGCCGGTCCGGAGAGGATGATTTGGGCCAGAGCGACAAGGCCACCACGGGTCGCCTGGGTGCCTTGTATCGTTTCGATTCGGGTTGGGCACCGTATATCAGCTATGCCACCTCGTTTGAGCCTGTTGCCGGTGTGACGGCAGACGGTGTGGCCTTCCGGCCCATGAAAGGCAAGCAGACCGAAGTCGGCGTCAAGTATCAGCCCGAGGGCGCGAACTGGATGGCCAGTGCCGCCGTGTTTGATTTGCGCCAGACCAACAGGCTGACGGACGACCCGATTCACGGCTTCCCGGATCAGGTGCAAACCGGAGAACTGCGTTCGCGCGGTCTGGAGTTAGCGCTCACGGGCCGTTTGTCGCCTAACTGGTCTGTGATAGGCAGTTATTCCTACCTGAATACCAAAGTGCTTAGCAGTGAGATCCCTGAAGAACAGGGCAAACCGGCCTTGTATACACCGCGCCATCAAGCCGCCTTGTGGGTGGATTACACCTTTACCGGGCGCACAGCGCTGGCTGGCACGGTTATGGGGCTGGGGATCCGTCATGTGGGCTCGTCCCACGGCGGGGACATTGATGTGGCCGGTGGTGGCTACGCCAGCCTGCGCATCCCGGCCCATACCGTGGCGGATTTCCGGATGGCGACGCAGTTGGGCTGGATCTCGCCTGAGCTGAAAAACAGCGAACTTTCTTTGAATGTGACCAATATTGCCGACAAACAGTACGTCAATGGCTGCGGTTCCTTGTGGACTTGCGGCTGGGGCCTGGGTCGACAGGTGTCTTTAACTTTTTCAGGACGATTCTGATGAGACGACTGATAGGGCTAGCCCTGCTGGGCCTGGGTTTGAGTGTCAACGCACAAGCCAGTCCCCTGCTGAAACCGGGTTGCGCCTGGACCTTGCTGCATCCGGAGCAAGGGGAACGCACAGGAAGCTGGGGGTGGGCGGATCTGGAAAAACGTCAGTACATCGACGAGCACACGCGCTTTAATCTGGCCTCCCTGTCCAAGCAGTTCACTGCCTTGGCTGCCCTGATGCTGGTTCGGGATGGAAAATTGGCTTTGGATGAACCCGTGGCCCGGTATTGGCCGGACCTGCCCGGTGAACTGGGCAAACCCACTGTTCGACAAGTTCTGCGTCATACCGGTGGTTTGCCGGATTACATCGAGCCCTTGTACCAGGCAGGCCGAGAGCATGAGACGGTCACCGTGTCTGAGACGCTGGAGGTTTTGGCTGCCCATCCCGCTTTGCGCTTTACGCCGGGTGAGCGGTTTGAATACAGCAATACCGGGTATTTTCTGCTGGCCCAACTGGTGGAACGGGTCAGCGGCCAGCCCCTGACCCGGTTTTCCCAGCGCTATATTTTTGAACCTTTGGGCATGGACGAAACCGCGATTGTGGATCGCTACCCGTCTGCGTTGCCACAATTGGCTCGTGGCTATCGGGTCAAGGATGGGCAAGTACAAAACAGTGAATCCAGTTGGGAGCAGACGGGCGATGGTCAGGTGCATAGCAGCGCAGCAGATATGTGGCGTTGGTTGCAGCATCTGGAGCAAGACACGGTCTTGCAGAGCCCGGAGGGGCAGCCGCTGATGGGGCTGCGTAGTCTGCTGACGCAATCGGCCCCTACCGAACCCAAAAATAATTACCAGTTCGGGCTGGAAACGGTGCAACTGGGTGAGGACTATGCTGCCTGGGGACATGGTGGAGGCTGGGCGGGCTATCACAGCTTCATGGCCTACTCACCGGAGCGGCGTCAGGGGGCGGCGGTGATGTGTAACGCGATTCATTGGGATGTGCGTGCCATGGCCGAGCGGCTGCTGCAGACCGGTATCGGGCAACTGGAGCCCATTGTGTATCAACCTTGATGGTACGACTTGACCGGAGCCCTGTTTGATATGGCAGCGTAGCACCTGAAAACAAGCCTTCAGGCTTCAAGCAAAACAGCGCGGCTCCTGTTGATAAGTCAGGAACCGCGCTGTTTTCGCATCAAGCTGTACCAGAAAAGGGACAATCGCTGTCCAGATGGACATTGTCCCAGGCATAAGCGTCCTGCCGGGGGTGGGCTGCGTTAGAATTAATTGTCCAGCCGCCGGGCTGGCTTATTTTTTTTCTTTCATTTTCATCAAGGTTTGCCGTTATGGAATTCGATCGGGCCGGTGTACGTGCATTAATGGAAATTACCCAGCGTCCGGAGTTGGTCTTTGTGCGAGGAGAAGGTTCCTGGCTGCAAGACCACAACGGCAAGCGATACCTGGACACCGTCCAGGGCTGGGCCGTGAACGCGCTGGGCCACAGCCCTGCCAACGTCATCAAGGCGATCACCGAACAAGCGTCCAAATTGATCAACCCCTCGCCGGCGTTCTACAACGAGCCCTCTATCGCGTTGGCCAAACGCATCGTGGAACACTCCTGCTTTGATCGTGTGTTCTTTGCCAACAGTGGTGGTGAAGCCAACGAAGGCGCCATCAAGCTGGCGCGCAAATGGGGTCAGATCAACAAGAACAACGCTTACAAGATCATTTCTTTTGAGCACTCTTTCCATGGCCGTACCCTGGCCACCATGTCCCTGTCCGGCAAACCCGGCTGGGATCGCATGTTTGCGCCTCAGGTTGAAGGTTTCCCCAAAGCCAAGTTGAATGATCTGGAATCCGTGCGCGCACTGATTGACGATCAAACCGTGGGCATCATGCTTGAACCCGTACAGGGCGAGGCCGGTGTTATTCCCGCGACCGTGGAGTTCATGAAGGGCCTGCGCGCTCTGGCCGACGAGCACAAGCTGCTGCTGATCGTGGATGAAGTGCAAACCGGTATGGGCCGTACCGGCACTATGTTTGCTTACGAACACTCGGGCATCCGTCCTGACATCATGACCTTGGGTAAAGGTATTGGTGGTGGCGTGCCTTTGTCGGCACTGTGCGCACGCGAGGAAATCTCCTGCTTTCAACCTGGTGATCAGGGCGGTACCTACAACGGTAATCCCTTGATGACCGCCGCTGGCGTGGCGGTGTTTGATGAACTGACCGCTCCTGGCTTCCTGGATTCGGTCAACGCCCGCGCCAAGCAACTGTCCGAAGGCTTGCTGGCCATCAGCGCCAAGTGGGGCATGGATGGTGAACGTGGTGAAGGCCTGCTGCGTGCCCTGATTCTGGATCAGGATGACGGCCCGGAAATTGTGGCTGCGGCCCGCGACCGTGCTCCGGAAGGCATGTTGCTGAATTCACCTCGCCCTAACCTGCTGCGTTTCATGCCAGCCTTGAACATCACGGCTGATGAAATCGACCTGATGCTAGCCTGGCTGGACGAAATTCTGGTCAAGGTTCGCGGCTAAGTCGTGTTGCTGCCATAAAGAAATCCGCCTTCGGGCGGATTTTTTTGGTCTTTGCACAACAGGGGCTGTGTTCCTGCCATAACGTGGAGCAGGGGATGGTGGGTGTCACCATGCCCTGGGGAAAAGGTGCATTTACACGGTTTCTAAATGGGCTTTTACAGCGGCAGCCACTAATTCAGGGTGGGAAATATGCATGCCGTGGCCCGCCCCTGTGACGGTGCGAATCGTGGCGCGTGGCACCCGTTCCGATATTTTCTGAATGACCGCTGCGTAGGTTGGTAGGGTCGCGCTGCCGGTCAATAGTGTCGTCTGTCCGGCAAACGTGGCTAAGGCGCTGACATTGACCGCCAAGCGATCCGGGTCCCGGAATTGATCGAGCCACGTGTGTGCATTGGACAGGATGGTGGCGCGGGCCTGCGAGTCGAATACTTCATGCCAGGCCTTGTCTCCGAAGGCGACTTTCTCGATAAAAAGTTTTGCGCCTGCTTCGACCTGTCCCTTTTCTATCATCATGGCGGCTTGTTTCATCAAGTCGCTTGCTTCCAGTCTGAGGGCCTCGTTTTCGTCTTGTAAAAGGCTGAAAACCGGGGGTTCCAGCAACATCATCGAACTGACCCGCTCCGGGTGGCGGCTGGCCAGAACAATGGAGACATTCGCTCCATAAGAGTGTCCGAGGACATGAGCTGTTTGCAGGTTCAGATGGTCCAAAAGAGCGATGACATCGGCGACATCTTCGCTCAGGCGACCCTGGCCTTTGGGAGCGGAGCTTCGGCTGTGGCCGCGCCGATCGTAGCGCAGAAGTGTATGGTCAGAGAGCTTGTTGGCAACACCGTTCCAGCTTTGGTGATCATCCCATGAGCCATGTATACAAATGATAGGGGTGTTGCCGTTTGTGGGGGGGTGAAGATAGGCGAGACTGAAATCCTGAAAATCTATTTTTTTCATTATGTTTCGCATGTTTAGGAGCCCTTTCTCGCTGTTTTCAGTTGGTTTCGATGAAACATGAGGTATATACCATAATTGTAGATAGTATACCAAACGGGTGGATAGCCTCTGTTAGGGATATTCCTGCCTGGCTGGGCCGATGTGCAGCAATAGGGTTGAATGTGAGTACGGGTTCTCGGATAGCCACCACTTTTTGTGCTGGGTGGCAGTGAAGGACAAAAGCAGTGCCAAAACTGGATAATCCGCCCCTGTGTTGTGCCAGAGCTGGATAGTTCGGCGCCAAATTGATTCATAGAATAAAAACCAGCCAATCCGGGGGATTGGCATCCGACTGTGTCACACACGCAGCGGTTTTATTTCTATGAGAGAGACAAGTCATGACCCAAAACAGCACCCCACCCTACATCGAGATCGAAAAGCGCATCGACAAGGTCCGCGACGAATACGCTCTGGTTGAAGGTCACTTCGATACGTCTGAAGAAACCTCCCCCTGGATTCCTTTCGGCCCCAATATCTGGCTGCGTCACCTGAGCTTTGATATTCGCAACAACACCTCGGTACACATCATGCGTGCCGACAAGGGTGGCTCCCTGGGTCGTCACCGTCATCGCGCTGTGGTGACTGGCTACATCTTGTCCGGCAGCCTGCGTTACGAGGAGTACGACTGGGTGGCTCGCGCTGGCCATTACATCCACGAAAGCCCCGGCCGCACCCACACGCTGGTGTCTGATGAAGGCATGGAAACGCTGTTCCACCTGGGCACGCCCATCGAGTTCCTGGACGAGAACGACAACATTCTGGAAATCATCGACGTGTTCTGGATGATCGACCACTACACCAGCTACTGTAAGAAGCACAATCTGCCCATCAACCAGTCCATGTTTATCTAAGACTGTTTGAGGCTTGTGTGCCGTGTCTGCCCCGTTTGATGGGGCAGCTCCTGGAAGCGTTGCTGATAGTAGGCAGAAAACCGGCCCAGATGCCCAAAGCCATGCGCCAGTGCCACCTCGGTGACATTGGGGCGGGGTCGGCTTTGCAGCACTTGATGCGCGGCGTCCAGACGCAGATTGCGTACCCAGCTCATGGGTGACTGCTTGTAGTGACGACGGCACAGCAGATGCAGGAAGCGGGGACTCACACCTGCTGCCTGCGCCAGATCATCCAGTGAGATGTTGCTGTGCAAATGCGCCAGCACATAGTTTTTGGCCTGGAGCAGTCGCATTTGCCCTGCCCGGGCTGCGGCTCCCATGGACTCATCCACCAGAGCCTGCACAGCTTGTTTATCGGTGGGATGACTGAGCAGGAATAAAGCCAGGCTGCTTTCAATATGCTGCGTCCAGGAGGCTGAACGGTCGCTGTGCTGTGCCGGGAGCAGAAGCAGGTGCTGGATGAGGTTGGCCCATTGCGGGCCCATACAGGGGTCCAACTTGTAGACACAGCCCCGAGTCATGCCCTCGTGCGTCAGCGTCTGATGACCCACGCCATCAAACAGGCTGTAGGGGATTTTGACGATTAACTGCTCGCAACCGGCTTGCCATAAGGTGCGCACATGATGGCGGGGGGATACCACCGCAATATCGCCGGGATAGGCTGTTAATTTGTGATGACCATCACTGATGAATTCGGCCGTGCCTTGCAAGGGCATTTGCACCAGACAGAAGTCGCCGAAGGCATCGGCCTGGATTTCCACTTCGGCACCGTAGCCCAGCCGCATCAGGCTGATCTGATCAATATCGCGGCGGTACAGGCTGGTGTTGATGCGCCCGCGACCCCAATGCAGAGCATGCCGGGAAATGGCCCGGCTCAGTGGCTGATGGGACAGCTCGGCGCTGTGTGAATGAAAGATTGGATGACGGTACAACACCGACAGATCCAAGCCATTTTCTGCCGACATTGGGAACCCCTTGTTCCAGAGCATAAGGATGCGCGTGACCAGCGACTAGTGTAAAAGTTGCACGGCTGGGCGGGCATGGGGGCTATCCCTGATCGGGGCTTGTGGGTTTCAGAATATTCTTTATTTACAGAAGGATAGAATGGTTGTTATTTTATTTAGGTTTAAAAGAATCAGCCTGGTTTTTGGCGTTGTGGTTGAGGCTTGAAGAAGTGAACCGTAGGTCTTCAATGTCGTGAGCTGACCTTAAATAAAAGGACGAATAATCAGTTGCAGACCCAATACCGCCAGGAACAGCAACAGACATTGCTTGAAGCGTCGCGGGCTGATGCGCATGCGAACTTTTTGTCCCAGCCACATGCCCAGTAAAGCTGGAACAATCACTACGGTGGACAGGCTCAGCTGATTTGGCTTGAACACATCGTGCATGAACAGGCCACCTGCCAGCGCGAGGGTGGAGATGGTGAAGGACAGCCCCAAGGCCTGTACCAGCTCATCCTTGTTCAGATTCAGGGCCTGTAAATAAGGTACGGCAGGCATCACAAAAACGCCGGTAATGCCGGTCACGACGCCCGTCACCAGGCCAATCAAGGGTGCAAGCCAGGGCTCGAAGCGGGGTGACACCGTCAGGGTGGGGGCGATAAGCGCATAGCCTGCATAAACCAGTAGCGCGATACCCAAGGCCATACCTGATAGCTGCGGTGAGGTATTGGCCAGCAAGGACGAGCCCCAGAGCGTGCCCAGCACAATGGTCAGCATCATGGGCCAGAGCCTGCGCAGCAAAGCCAGCATGGGCGGCCCGGCAAGGCATTGCCAGACATTGGTGATAAAAGAAGGCAACACCAGCAAGGCGGCGGCCGAGGCGGGTGACATCACCAGACCCAGCAAGCTCATGGCGACCGTAGGCAGGCCCATGCCGGTAATGCCTTTGACCATGCCCGCGACCAGGAAGGTGGCGCCGATCAGAAGAAAGAAAGTGAGAGATTCATGCATGCCTGTATTGAAGCGTGGCAGGCAGGCGTACACAATGTGGATTTAAGACGGTATCCTTCGGTTTATCCGAAGGGTTTTCAGGAGTGGTCATGCGACTGGGTCTGGCAGATCTTCACTTGTTCTTGAGCATTGTGGAGGCAGGCAGCATCACACAGGGGGCGGTACGCGCGAATCTGGCATTGGCTTCGGCCAGCGAGCGTTTGCGTCGTATCGAGGACGACGCGGGTGTTGCCCTTCTGGAGCGTCTGCCGCGTGGAGTCGTCACTACCGAAGCGGGTGAGGCCCTGGCCCACCATGCCCGTTTGATGTTGCGTCAGCATGATTTGCTAAAGGGCGAATTGCAGGATTTCGCCCTTGGCGCGCGGGGGACCTTGCACCTGTATGCGAATACGGCGGCCTTGACCGACTTTCTGCCGCCCCGTCTGGCGCCCTGGTTGGCGCAGCGGCCCAATCTGCACATCGAACTGAAAGAGCGCACCAGCACAGACATTGTGCGTACGGTGGCGGCAGGTTTGGCCCAGGCCGGTGTGGTGTCGGATGCGGTGCAGGCACCGGAGCTGGTGCTGGAGCCGGTCGCCAAGGATCATTTGGTGCTGATAATGGCGGCGGCTCATCCCTTGGCGGCGCTCAGCAAATTGAGCTTGCAGGAGGTTCTGCATGAGCCATTCGTGGGCCTGATGCCCGGTAATGCCTTGCAAGACCATCTGGACGAGCATGCTCGCGCTGCGGGCCATGCTTTGGCGCAGCGTATCCGCATGAAAACTTTTGAAGGGCTGTGCCAGATGGTGGCCCACGGTGTGGGCCTGGGGATTGTGCCGCAAGGGGTGGCCAGCCGCTACAAGCGCCGTTATGGCTTTGTAGCGCGGCCTTTGAGTGACCCCTGGGCCAATCGCTCCTTGTGCCTGTGCTATCAGGATTGGGATGCCCTCTCCAAACCCATGCAGCGTTTGTTGCAGCATTTGGGGTCGACGAAGGCCTGCTGAGTCCACGCTTATTGCGGGAGCTTATTCGCTGGCCTTATGTGTTTTTCAAGCAGCCAGTGGGCCGATGTTAGGCGTAGGCCTCGTGCTGGTTTCTGCATTTTTTGTGGGATTCTTCTGTGGGATTCAGCGGCCCGTTTATTTTGTCGCTGGTGCTGTGTAAATCTGTCGTTTGATTACTTGCTCTAATGCTGGAGCTTATCTTCCTGGCTTTCGTTTAACCCCCGAGCGGACAATGCTGATAAATAGCGGGCTGCTGGCGTTCTTATTCCAGCTCCTCCATCTTGTTAGCTGCAAGTGGCTCTTGCGATTCTGCTGGCTCCGCCAAGCTGATCTTCACCCCAATATCGGCCGGTTTCGCGTAGTGCAGGCTGCTGGTCACCAAGGCATTCACGCCCGTTGCGGCATAGGCGGCTGCGTTACCTGCATGAATCCCGCCTGCCGCCAGAATGGTGACGTTAGGATGCGCCCTGCGCAGCGCAGGCACGATTTGCGTCAGAGTTTCAGGCGGGACTTTATCGAACTGCACCACGTCCGCGCCAGCCTGGGCCGCGCGATAGGCTTCGTCCAGATCGGCTGCTTCAATTACGATTTTTTTCTCGCACAAGGCGTATTTGTGGCGGGCAATTGCACGGCCTACCTCTTCCCAACCGCCCATCAGGGCGCGGTGCTGCGGGAAGATCAAAATGGTTTCACCCAGGCCCAGCCGATGCGGCATGGCACCGCCCGATAGTGTGGCTTTCAAGGCCAGCTTGCGCACACCAGGCGCGTGTTTGCGGGTGGTCAGCACCGCTACCGAGGCATCCACCGTTTGCACGGCCTGCACCACTTGATGTGTCAGAGTGGCGATACCGCAGGCAAACTCCAGCAGGTTCTGGCCGACTTTCCAGGCGCGCAGCACGGCTTGGGCGGGGCCTTGGGCCAGCAAGATGGTCTGACCGGGCATAGCCGCCACGCCGCTGGGGGTGTAGTGCTGGGTCTGGCCGCCGCAAGAGCGCACAATCTCGGCCACTTCTTCAGTGCCTGCTACGCGGATAGGGTCACGCACGACGTAACGCAGTGTGGTGTTCTGCTTGTGCAGGCCCAGCATATGGCTGGTCAGGTCCAGGTAGGACGCATCTTCGCCAATCCATTGGTCGATTTGGCTTTGTTCAAAAAAAACCGTCATTTTTGATTCCCGTAGCGCCGTAGCGCCCAAAAACAGGCTAATGCCGTCAGCCCCAGCATCCAGGACAGTGCATTGGCGCAGTCTGTGTCGCCATCGAGCACGGCGTTGTAGATAGATAAAGACAGGGTTTCGGTACGGCCCGCGATATTGCCACCCAACATCAGCGAGATCCCGACTTCGCCCAGCGCCCTGCCGCCCGACAGAATCAGACCTGTGGCCAAGGCGGGCCGCAGCAAGGGTAGCTCCACCCGGAAGAAGTAGGACCAGGTGCCGTGGCCCAGCGTGGCCGCTGCTTCACGCAGCCGTGGCGACAGGCTGTTCATGCTGTTTTGCACGGGTTTGACCATTAAAGGCAGCCCAGCGATAAACGCGGCAATCAACAAGGCCGCAGGCTGAAAAACAATATTGGGTGACCAGCCGGTGGCACTGGCCAGCCAGCCCTGTCTGCCCAAGGCAAGCAGCAGCAAATAACCGATGACAATCGGTGGAAAAACCAGCGGCAGGCTCACCAGCGAATCGAGTAATCCGTGGCCCGGAAAGCGTTTTCTGGCCAGGACCCAGGCCAGTGCTACCCCCAGAACCAATTGGGCCACCAGGGTGGCGGCCAGCACATAGACACTCAGGCCCAGCGAGCTGCTGGAGCAGCTCATCCAGGCAGACATCACAGGCCGTGGCGCTCAAGAATGGACTTGGCCTTGTCCGAGCCCAGGAACTGGGTCCAGGATTGCAGCGTGGGACTGTCAGGGCGGTTCTTGAGCACGGCCAGACTCAGATCAATCGGATCGTGGCAGTGGGCGGGCATGGGTAGGATGGTGCCTAGTTTGTCCTTGTGGGCCAGCGCTTCGCTGCGGTTGATGAAACCGGCATCCACTTCGCCGTTCAGCAAGTAAGTCGATACTTGCGGGAGCATGGCCACTTCAAGGGTGCGACCATCGGCCTGGATTTTTTCGCGTTCCATGCAGGTGGTGGCGGCACGGCCGTAAACCGTTTTCTTGGCATCGCCAATCGCGATGCGGGCGTAGCTGGGCTGCTGCAGATCCTGGATGGAATCAATGGTCTTGCCCTTGGGCACGGCCAGCATCAGGGCACCCTGACTGATGTTTACGAACTGTTGGGCAATGCCCATGGGTTCCAGAAAAAAGCGGTCGCCAATGATGGCGGCAATGTCCGGGTTTTGCTCGCTCTGGGCGCGGACCTGCTGCATATTGCCAAAGCTGCTCTCTACCGTCAGGCCGGTTTCTTTATTGAAGGCTTCCATCAATTCGGTGACGGGCTTGCGGTAGCCCGCGCCGGAGGCAATCAGCAGGTCGGAAGCGTGGGCCGTGGTGGAGATCGCCAGCAGGCAAGCGGCGGAGAACAGCAAAGATTTCATGGGGTTTCCTGTCGATCAAATTCGTTATGAGTTCAAGTTTATAACGAGAAGGGACGGACAGGGACTACCGGGGTGCTTTTAGGCCGTGGGTTTGACAACGGTTGCAGGTGTTGTGGTTCGACAGCGTGTTTGGGTGTTTTGGGGAGGGGCAAGTCGCGATCAAACAGGAAAGCTCAGCAAAGGCATACCCTTAAACGAAAAAATCCCCATCCTGCTGATGCAGGATGGGGATTGGGGGCACCCGCCACCCGGAGTCAGGCTCCGGGCGACATCGTGTGCTTTAGGCTTGAGCGGCTTTGAATGCCAGACGCCATTGGTGCAGCAAGGGCTCGGTGTAGCCGTTAGGCTGTTCCAGACCCTTCAGAACCAGATCCTGAGCGGCGCGGAAGGCAAAGGAGCCTTCAAAGTTGCCGGCCATGTTCTGGTAGGCGGGGTCGCCCGCGTTTTGCTGGTCTACCACAGCCGCCATGCGCTGCAGGGTTTCAACCACTTGTTCGTGGGTGACGATGCCGTGCAGCAGCCAGTTGGCGATGTGCTGGCTGGAGATACGCAGGGTAGCGCGGTCTTCCATCAGGCCGACGTTGTGGATGTCAGGCACTTTGGAGCAACCCACGCCCTGGTCAATCCAGCGCACGACGTAACCCAGAATGCCCTGAGCGTTGTTGTCCAGCTCTTCCTGGATTTCCTTGGCGGACCAGTTGGTGTCCGTGGCCACAGGAATGGTCAGGATGCTGTCCAGGTAGTCGTTGGTGTCGCTTTCCAGACCTTTCTGGACGTCGACCACGTTGACTTGGTGGTAGTGCAAGGCGTGTAGCGTGGCAGCAGTAGGCGATGGCACCCAGGCGGTGTTGCCACCCGCTTTCACGTGGCCAATTTTTTGCTCCAGCATTTCTGCCATCAGGTCAGGCATGGCCCACATGCCTTTACCGATCTGGGCGCGACCGCGCAGACCGCACTGCAGGCCGATCTGAACGTTGTTGCGTTCATAGGCAGGCTGCCATTCGGCTTGTTTCATGTCGGCCTTGCGCACCACGGCGCCCGCTTGCATGCACGTGTGGATTTCGTCGCCAGTACGGTCCAGAAAGCCTGTGTTGATGAACACCACGCGCTCGGTGGCCTGGGCAATGGCGGCCTTCAGGTTCACGCTGGTGCGGCGCTCTTCGTCCATGATGCCCAGTTTGACGGTGTTGGGAGCCAGACCCAGCAGGCCTTCCACACGGTCAAAAATTTCGCTGGCAAAGGCCACTTCGTCAGGGCCGTGCATTTTGGGTTTGACGATGTACAGCGAGCCGCTGCGCGAGTTTTTCTTCAGTTGCAGATCACGCATGCCGATCAGGGTGGTGATCACGGCGTCCAGAATGCCTTCAGGAATTTCGCGACCTTCGCCGTCAATGATGGCGGGGTTGCTCATCAGGTGACCGACGTTACGCACGAACATCAGCGAGCGGCCAGCCAGAGTCTGGGTAGCGCCCTTCAGGTCGGTGTACTGGCGATCATCAGCCAGGCGGCGGGTGAAAACCTTGCCGTCTTTCTTGATTTCTTCGGTCAGCGAGCCGGTCACCAGACCCAGCCAGTTGCGGTAGGCCAGAACCTTGTCGTCGGCGTCCACGGCAGCCACGGAGTCTTCGCAGTCCATGATGGTGGTCAGCGCGGCTTCCAGAACGATGTCTTTCACGCCAGCCGGGTCGGTCTTGCCGATGGCACTGGTGGGGTCGATCTGCAGTTCAAAGTGCAGGCCGTTGTGCAGGAACACGATGGCTTCAGGCGCATCGGGCTGACCACGGTAACCCAGCAGGGTCGATGCATCTTTCAGGCCGGTGGTGCCGCCGTTTTCCAGGGTGACGCGCACAGCGCCGTCAGCGATGGTGTAGGAGGTAGCCTGGTCGTGGCTGCCTTGAGCCAGAGGAATAGTGTCGTTCAGGAACTGGCGGCCAAAGGCGATAACCTTGGCACCGCGCACGGCGTTGTAGCCACCGCCACGCTGGGCACCGTCGGTGTCAGGGATGGCGTTGGTGCCGTACAGAGCGTCGTACAGGCTGCCCCAACGTGCGTTTACGGCGTTCAGCGCGTAACGTGCGTTCATGATGGGCACAACCAACTGAGGGCCACCTTGTTCGGTGATTTCAGTGTCGACGTTGGTGGTGTTGACCTTGACGTTGGCAGGCGCCTCTTTCAGATAGCCGATGGAGCTCAGGAAGCTCTTGTAGGCAGGCATATCGGTGATGGGGCCTGGATTGGCCGTGTGCCACTTGTCCAGTTCGACTTGCAAGCGGTCGCGTTCGGCCAGCAAGGCGCGGTTTTTAGGTGCCAGATCATGGACCAGCTTATCGAAACCAGTCCAGAAGGCTTCGGAGGAGATACCTGTGCCGGGCAGGGCTTCTTGTTCGATGAACTGATGAAGCACCTCGGCGACTTGCAATCGCTGGCAGGAGATTCGAGTGGTCATGTGTACCCTTGCTGATAGTTAAAAGTGATTCGGTACAGCGGCAGGCCAAACGGCCTTGCTAACTGCGATTACCTGGTCAAGAGCGCATTCAGAACTTGCTGAAATCGCGGGTGGATAGACCCACGCGGCGCCAGGACACAAATGACATCAGAGGGCGAGCAGATTGCTTGAAGCGAAAATCATTAAAATACGCTAACCCATTGTAAATTAGCCTAAATACAAGCTAATTTGCGCGATGACGAGCTATGTCTCACACGCATGCCGAGCACACTGCCAGGTTGGATAACTTAAATTATGAAGGACTGACGCAAGCTGGATTTAATACTAAAAGTATTAAGACTACATACTTAATGTATTTACTGGTTTTGGGCAAGTCTTATATATGAGGTAGAAGACGTAGCTGACTTTCCCTTGTCATCATAAGCCGCCACATCGAGTACTGCTTGAAATACTTGAAATGCCTGCCAAGCCGCTTGTATAGGGCCTTTGACATCAAAGCGGGTTCTAGGGGGCAGGCGTACGTCAGGGTGTCCTTGGCCGAATCGGTGAAAAGTGAAATGTGCCCAAAACCGGGGCAAAGGCGCTGATCCAAATAGGGACCGTGAGTGAATTCCGTCTGAAAACCACAGAGAGTCGCGTCCATTGTGTGGACAGGAGGGCTTGTGATTCAGTCAAAAACCAGTGACGACATTTGCTTTGGGTTGGGTGCTGCCTTGGCCATCCTGCGCGGATACGGCAAGACGCTGTGGGCTGACCGAGCCATTTCAAAGGTAGATGGGGGATGGCTGTAGGTGTAGGCGAAAACGATAGCCGGGCTTCTGCCTCGGGTGGTGGTGGTCTGCGAAAGCGGCAGACGGCCAGGCATGTTTGTTTGGCTGGCACATAAGCGTGCGGATCAGGCAGTTGAATTTGTCATAGAGCCGTGTAGGAGGCCAGACAATAAACAGCTTATGATGCTTGCAGATCTGCTTGTCTTTGTTTCCCCTTGGAATACTTGTTATGTCTGATCCCAGCGGTTTTTCTCGTATCACGTCCACGCCTGAGTTGATTCCGTTCAAGGCTTATCAGGACGCCGGCCAGGCTTTGGAGCAGTTGCGCCATATCTACGATCGCAATACCGCTTTTTTGCGTGATTCTTTTGCCCAGTGCCTGGAAAGTGGCTTTCCACGCGGGCAGCGGTTCAGAGCCTGCTACCCTGCGGTGCGCTTGCGCGTCGATACCTATCAGGAAGTGGATAGCCGTCTGTCTTACGGGCACGTGGTTGAACCTGGTGTGTACATGACCACCATTACCGCCCCTGGCCTGTATCACGATTACTTGCTGGAGCAGTTGGAGTTGCTGCTGCGCAATCATGGTGTGCAGGTAGAAGTGGGCGAGTCATCCGTGCCTATTCCATTGCATTTCGCCCTGAACAATGGCGTGCAAACTACCGTGACGACTGTGCCCGAGTCCCCCGGTGACACCTTGCGTGACCACTTCGACGTGCCCGATCTGGCGTATATGGACGATGCCATTGTCAACGGCACGTGGGAGCGTGTGCATAACGAACCTTTGCCGTTGGCCCCGTTTACCGCGCCGCGTATCGACTACTCCTTGCATCGTTTGCAGCACTACAGCGCCACCCGGCCCGAGTACTTCCAGAACTTTGTACTGTTTACCAATTACCAGTTCTATGTGGACGAGTTCTGCCAGTGGGCGCGTGAAGTGCTGCAGGCCGACGAGCAGGGGTATATCGATCTGGTGGAACCCGGCAATATCATCACCCCGGCGGGCGCGAATGCTTCAACAACAGGTTCGCCCCTGGCCCGTGCGCCGCAGATGCCCTCTTACCATTTGCGCCGGGCTGATCACTCCGGCATCACGCTGATCAATATCGGTGTGGGGCCGTCCAATGCCAAGACCATTACGGACCACGTTGCCGTCTTGCGCCCTGCCGCCTGGCTGATGCTGGGCCACTGCGCGGGGTTGCGTACTACCCAGCGTTTGGGTGATTACGTGCTGGCACATGGCTATGTGCGTCAGGATCACGTGTTGGACGAAGATTTACCCACCTGGGTGCCTATCCCTCCCTTGGCTGAAATCCAGGTCGCTCTGGAGCAAGCCGTGGCCGAGGTGGCCGGGCTATCGGGTTGGGAACTGAAACGCATCATGCGCACGGGCACGGTGGCGTCCATTGATAACCGTAATTGGGAATTGCGTGACCACCACGAGCCGGTGCGACGTTTGTCGCAGTCGCGAGCGATTGCACTGGATATGGAGTCCGCCACGATTGCTGCCAATGGCTTTCGCTTTCGCGTACCGTATGGAACCTTGCTGTGCGTGTCGGACAAGCCCTTGCATGGCGAGCTGAAACTGCCGGGTATGGCCAGTGAGTTCTATGCGCGTCAGGTTGGCCAGCATTTGCACATCGGCATTCGGGCGCTGGAATTGCTGCGCGAGATGCCCAAGGAAAGGCTGCATTCACGCAAGTTGCGCAGCTTTCTGGAAACGGCGTTTCAATAAGCTATCGCAGTGCCTGTCAGTGTTTGCCAGCCTGGACGTGTTGCAAACTTGCAGTGCCGCTAAACCATCTTGAGCAGCTTGCCAACGGGTCATGCTGGCAAGTGGCGAACGGTCTACCGGTTTGTATTGCGGGCGGCAAGCTAGAAATTTTTTGCTTAAGCGCGTTGGTCGAACAAAAAAAGCCGGGCCTGAAATAGGCCCGGCTTTTAGTATTGCCAACCCAGTTATTTAGCGGCTGGCAGCAATGGCGTCACGCGCTTTCTTTACCAGATCTTCACCAATGGTTTTGGTCCATTTTTCGACCACACCTTCGGTTGCCTTGGCAAAGGCGGCATGCTGCTCAGGAGTCAGGGTGGTGATTTTCACACCGTGGCTTTCGATCTCTTTGAGCAGGGACGGATCTTCAGCCGTGATGCCGGTGCGCGCAATGACGATCTCACGTTTGCCAGCTTCCATAGCGGCTTCACGCACGATCTTCTGATCCTCTTCGCTCCAGGATTTCCACACATCGCGGTTCACCACAAACACCAGTGGATCCGACACGTAGTTCCACAGGGTCAGGTATTGCTGCTGCACGTCGTACAGCTTGGCACCGGCGTAGATGGACAGGGGGTTTTCCTGGCCGTCCACGGCCTTATTGGCCAGTGCTGGCTGTGCGTCAGCCCAGCTCATTTGTGTGGGGTTGGCGCCCAGGGCACTGAAGGTGTCCATGTACAAGGGCGAACCCACCACACGTAGTTTCAAACCCTTCATATCCTCAGGCTTGGTCACTTCGTGCTTGGAGTTGCTGAGCTGACGGAAACCGTTTTCACCCCAGGCCAGAGGCACCACACCGGCTTTCTCGATGTAGCCAAACAGATCCTTGCCCACTTCGCCGTGGATCAAGGCGTCGGTGGCTTTGGCATCGGGCTGAAGGAATGGCAGGGAGAACAGGTTCAGTTGTTTGATCTGGGGGGACCAGTTGATGGTGGAACCCACGGCCATATCAATGATGCCTTGGCGAATGGCGGTGAACTCGCGTGTCTGGTCGCCTTGCACCAGCGAGGTACCCGGGTAGATTTTGATATTGATGCGGCCATCGGTGCGTTCGCGCACCAGGTCGGACCAGATCACCGCACCTTGGCCCCAAGGGAAGGAGGTGCCCACCACGATGGACAGCTTGTATTCGGATTTGTAGGCGGCTTGCGTTGCCGGAACCACGGCCAGGGTGGCGGCTGTACATGCCAGAGCGGCCAGAATGTGACGGAATTTCATGGGTCAGGTCTCCCTTTCTATGAGTTGTGTTGCAGTCTTGTGGTTTTAGTTAAAACCCAGGTAGCGTGGCAGCCACAGGGCGATTTCGGGCTCTATGATCACTAGCATCATGGTGGTGCCCATACCCAGCAGCAACCAGCCTACCCAGCGCAGGGTGCTTTCCATGGGTACGCCTGCGATACGGCAGGCCACCATCAGGTTCACGGCGACGGGTGGGGTGAATTGGCCCAGGGCGACATTCAACGTCAGCAGAACCCCAAACCAGACGGGGTGCCAGCCAAAGTTGTAGGCAATCGGCATGAACAGCGGCACAAAGATCAGGAAGATCGAAATGCCATCCAGGAACATGCCCAGCACAATCAGCATGACAATCATCAATGCCAGAATGCCGTACTCGCCCAGACCGGAATTGATGATGGCATTGGTGACGGGGTCAATAATGCTCAGGGTGGATAAGGCCCAGGCAAAAATACCGGCCAATGCCACGACCATCATGATGACGGCTGATAGTTCGGCGGCTTCTCGCAGGATCAAAAACAGATCGCGGAACTGGATGGTGCGATGGATGACCATACCCACAAACAAGCCGTAGAACACGGCCACCACAGCCGCTTCAGTGGGGGTGAACAGACCCAGGCGCATACCGCCCAGAATAATGACCGGCGCAATCAGGCCCCAGGCGGCTTCTCGCAAACTACGCCAGAATGGCGGGCGCGGCAGTTCGGCTTCGGCCAATCCCAGCTTGTGACGACGTGACAGCCAGATAGCTGGAATGATCAGGCCTATCCCTGCCAGCATGCCTGGAAACATACCGGCAGCAAACAGGGCCGGTACCGAGGCTTCCGGCACCAGCACCGAGTAGATAATGAACGCAATAGACGGTGGAATCAGAATGTCAGTGGCAGCACCCGCGCCCACAATACTGGCGGCAAAGGGGCCTGGATAGCCCGCGCGTTTCATCGCGCCGATCATGACTGCACCTACGGCGGCGGCGCAGGCGGGGCCGGAACCGGAAATACCGCCCAGGAACATGGCCACACCAATGGCGACGACGGGCAGCATGCCCGGCCCACGCCCCACCAGCGCCACGGCAAAGTTCACCAGACGGCTGGCAACGCCTGAGCGGTCAAAAATGGAGCCCACCAGCACAAACATGGGGATGGCCAGCAAGGGGTATTTGGCCAGGCCGGCGTAAAAACTTTGCGGTACCGCCATCAGGCCAAACCAGTGCGTGTCCAGGTTCGACATCAGGATGGCAAACGTACCGCCTATGCCTAGCGATACGCCAACGGGTACGCCCACCAGCATCAAACCGATAAAGATGATGAACAGCAAGCTTGCAATCATGGTTTGGCCTGCCAACGACGGACCCACATGCCCAGTAAACGCAGACTCAGGGTTGTGGACAGGATGGGCAGCCACATGCTGTACCACCAGGTGGGCACGCCAATGGAGGGAGAGGTATCGCCCCACTGGAGTTCATCTAAGGCCATGCGGCCCGACAGAATGGCCATGCCAATAAAGAACAACAGGCTCATGCCAATGCTCAACAAGGCCAGGCGACGTTGCCGATGCTGTGTACCTGCATCGGCAAAGACTTCAATGCGAATATGCAAGTGGCGCACACAGGCACTGGCACCTGCATTCATGGTCAGGACCACCAGCAAGAAGATGGAAATTTCCTCGGTCCAGGCAAAGGAGCTATTGGTCAGATAGCGGACAAACACGTTGGCGAACGTAATTAAGGCCAAGGCCGCCATAATCAGGACCGATGCCCAGTCCTCTATTTGCAAAGGAATACGCAGGCCTGATTGGGTCGGCGTGGCAGCGTGATGGGAGGGTGTATCTGTAGAACTTGAATCCATGAGATCGGTCGGATTGGGCAATAAAGCTACATGCTAGCGGTCAAAGACGGGGCTGGCAGTGAGTAATTTCCCCCGGTGCACGAGCACTGACGGGCCATTGCTGGCCCTGAGGGGAGACGATAGGAATCGAGGGCGAGGGCACACGCGGTACGGGGTTGGTGCTTCGCCTAGCTGAGGAGGTGTAAAACCTGGCCCGGCACGACAGATGGGCCTGTGTGTGGCGCTCTGAGAGAGCCCGGCAGGGGTGTGGCCGGGCCTGCTGTGCGGGGCGATTAGCAAGGGTGCAGGCTGCCGGTGAGGCAGCCTGGGCTAATGCAAGCTGGGGGACAGCTTACTCTTTTTTACGGTCCTTTTTTCCCTTTTTGCCTTCTTTGTCCTTTTTGGACGATTTTTTGTCTTTATTTTTATTCTTGTGTTTGGCTTTGTCTTTTTTCTTCTTTTTGCTCTTTTTGTCTTTTTTATCTTTGTGCCCTGAAGACTCTGTATCGTCGTCCGTGTCGTCGTCTTTATCCTGATCGGGCTCGTCCTTTTCCACTCCCTGTTTAGGGGCGGCGGCTTGCAGATCAGCCGTTTTTTGCTTGACCGAGACAGGGGCTTTGCGGGCTTGCTCCATTTCTGCATCCAACTCGGCGGCCACGTCACGCAGCTCGTCTGCCACAGCCTGGGAGCGATCTGATTGCAGGGCAATCATGGTGCCACGGCATTGGGCTGCGCCACACAGACAGCGATAGTTCTGCTTGAGCTCTTCGGTAATTTCATCGTCGATGACCAGCGAGTAGTCATACAGAAGCTCTTGCCCGGCAGGGATATCGCGCATGGCCACAATGAACACGCGTGAGCCGTCTGCGTTCTCGTGACCTTCACAGTTGGGTGCGCAAGAGTGGTTGATCCAGCGCGAGTCGTTGCCCCTTTGGCCACCGTCCACAATTTTGCCGTTGCTCAATGCAAAGAAAAAAGTGTGAAAGGGCTCGTCGGGATTGACCGGGAACAGGGCATCGGCCTGTTCGGGTGTCAGCCGCTTGCCCGCGTATTGCAGAATGCGCGTTCCGGCAGGAATATCGCGCAGCGCAAAAACGCCATTGCCATGCAGTTTGGACGGTTTGACGACATGCCAGGGTTGGCGTTGAGTGACCATGGGGAATCAGCCTGTAAAAGGGGATAAACTGGACGGCGATCTCTATCTTACAAAACATGCAGGGCTACGCAACCATGTCACTTGAAACGACCGCCCATAACGGCGCGCAAATCTTGCTCGAAACCTTGATCGCTCAGGGTGTGGATACCATTTTTGGTTATCCTGGCGGAGCGGTGTTACCGCTCTATGATGCGCTTCATGCTCAACCGCGAATTCGTCATATTCTGGTCCGTCACGAGCAAGCTGCCGTACACGCGGCCGAAGGCTACGCCCGTAGCACCGGTAAACCTGGCGTGGTGCTGGTGACATCGGGGCCCGGTATGGCCAATACCACCTCCGGTTTGCTCGATGCCTTGTGTGATTCTATTCCTGTCCTGTGCATTAGTGGTCAAGTAGCGACCACCGCAATTGGGACTGCTGCGTTCCAGGAGTGCGATGCCATTGGCATTTCCCGCCCTGTGACCAAGTGGAATGCCCAGGTGCGTCGTATTGAAGATGTGGCTTCCTTGACAGCCAAAGCCTTGCGCCTGTGTACCCAGGGTCGCCCCGGCCCGGTGTTGCTGGACTTTCCCAAAGATATTCAGATCGCTACCCTGCCGGCTGCCAGCAGCGAATCACCCGTTCAGGAAGAGGCCGACAGCCTGTTGGCGCCTGCCGCTCCGGCCCCTGCTCAGGAAGCGGCGATCAAACGCGCGGCTGCCATGATCGCCCACGCTCGTCGCCCCGTATTTTACGGCGGTGGTGGCTTGATCAACTCCGGGGCCGATGCCAGCCATGCCTTCACCAGCCTGGTTCAGGAAACTGGCGCACCTTGCACGCTGACCTTGATGGGTTTGGGCGCTTATCCTGCGCGTGACGAACAGTTTGTCGGCATGCTGGGCATGCACGGCACCTTGGAAGCGAATCTGGCCATGCACCATGCCGATCTGATCATCTGTGTGGGTGCGCGTTTCGATGATCGCATTACCGGCCGCCTGTCCGACTTCTGCCCCCATGCCAGCAAGATTCATATTGATATCGACCCCGGTTCCATCGACAAGGTCGTGCGCGCCGATGTGGCCTTGGTGGGCGATTGTTATCCCCTGCTACGAGCCTTGCGCAAAGAGCTGTCGCACCACGAGTTGCCCGAAGGTCGCTTGAACGACTGGTGGCAGCGTATTGGCGTGTGGCGTGCGCAAGAGTGCTTGAACGTCACCCCGCGCAGTGATGCGATCTTGCCGCAGCATTTGCTGCAACGCTTGGATGCACATTTGGAAGGCCGTGATGCCATCGTGTCCACCGATGTGGGCCAGCATCAGATGTGGGCAGCACAATACATCAAGTTTGATCGCCCTCGCCGTTGGCTGACCTCCGGTGGTGCGGGCACCATGGGGTATGGCGTGCCCGCCGCGTTTGGCGCGCAGATTGCGCATCCCGACAAGCTGGTGGTGTGTGTCAGTGGTGACGCGTCGGTGCTGATGAATATTCAGGAACTGGCCAGCGCCGTACAACATCGCACGCCCATCAAGGTGATTCTGTGCAATAACCGCCACATGGGCATGGTGCGCCAGTGGCAAGAGCTGATTCATGATGGCCGTTACAGCCACAGCTATAACGAAGCCATGCCCGACTTTGTGGCCCTGTCTCGCGCTTTTGGTTGGGAAGCCGAGCGCGTGGAGCATCCCGATCAACTGGATGCCGCGCTGGAGCGCTGTCTGGCTCATGACGGCCCGTTCTTTCTGAACGTGGAAGTGCTGGCGCTGGAAAACTGTTTCCCTATGATGCCAGCGGGCTATGGCCATCAACAGGTCATGTTGTCCGAAGATAACTGGTACGTAGAAGAATAAGGTGTCGGCTGGGACACAGGCGTAAAAACCCCTATGTCCCAGCCCGGGCACTACGCATTAAATACACAGATCCATTCAGACAGGAGGGGCATGCATGATGTACCGACACATGAAGAACCGTCTTTTGGCCGCAGGTTTGATGCTGGGTTTGGGCCTGGCGGCGGGAGCGGCTACGGCCCAGACTTCCTTGAAGTTGGCCTACGCCTTGTCCACCAGCTCTCACTACGGAGCAGGCGCAAAGGCTTTTGCCAGTGCCTTGGAAAAGGATGGCAACTACACCATCGAGGCCTTTCCCAACAGCGCCTTGGGTGGCGAGCGCGAAGTCATTGAAGGCTTGCAACTGGGCACGATTGATCTGGCCATTGTCTCTACCGGCGCAACCCTGAACTTTGTGCCCAAGACCGGCGTGTTCGATATCCCTTTTCTGTTCCGCGACTTGCAGCATGCCCGCCATGTGCTTGATGGCAAGATCGGCCAGGACATGCTGGCTGAATTTCCCAAGCGCGGGATTGTGGCGCTGGCCTGGGGTGAGCAAGGTTTCCGTCACCTGACCAATAATGTGCGTCCTGTCACTACCCCAGCTGATGCCAAGGGTTTGAAGATCCGCACCACAGAAAACCCTATTCACATTGCCGCTTTCCGCGAGATTGGCATTCTGGCTACGCCCATGGCCTGGCCTGAAGTGGCGACCGCCCTGCAACAGGGCACCATCGACGGTCAGGAAAACCCCTTGTCTGTGATTGTGTCTGCCAAGCTGCCGCAGCTGCAAAAGTATTTGTCGCTGACGGCTCACGTGTATGGCCCGGCCTTGGTGCTGATGTCTCCGGCGGTGTATGACGGCCTGTCCGATCAGGACAAGCAGTTGATGAAAGATGCCGGCGTAACGGCTGCCCAGGCCATGCGCGATTACGTGGACGACATCGAGAAAACCGGCGCGGATGCCGTCAAGGCCGAAGGCATGCAGGTCAATGCGGTTGACCATGCAGCGTTTGCCAAAGCGGTAGAGCCAGTCTATCCCCAGTACTACAAACAGTTCGGCCAGGAATTGGTCGAGTCTATCCGTCAGGCTCAGTAAACGGCGCTCATCATGAAAGCGCTGCTGTCCGTTCTGGATAAGGGCCTGTTTCGTCTGGTGTCCTGGGTGACGCAGTTGCTGCTGCTCTCGGCAGTGGCGGCGGCGTTCTATCAAGTGATCGCCCGTTTCGTGCTCCAGTCGCCTGCCGACTGGAGCGAAGCCTGGTCGCGTGCCGCCCTGATCTGGACGGTCATGCTGGGGCTGTGTCTGGCCTTGCGGCAGGGCGCCATGCTAAGCGTGGATGTGCTGCGGCTTTGGGTCGGGCAGCGGGCGCAGCACTGGCTGGATGTGGCCGTGCTGTTTACTTGCCTGGCTTTTTTCGGCCTGCTGACCTGGGTCGGCATTCAAATGACCTGGCGGGTGCGATTTCAGACCATGCCCAGTCTGGAGTGGTCCATTTCCTGGGTGTATATCGCGATCCCGATTGGTGCTGTGCTGGCCATTCTAGGGCTGCTGGCCCGTTGGCTGGAAAAACCGGCACCCGCTGTGGTGGATCACACGCAGCTTTGACCCTTTGTCCTTAAAGCACCACCGAACGTTGGATGCCAGGCAGGCATCTGTTTAGACCGGAGAACGTATCGTGCCCCAGATCATGCTTGTGTCCATGCTGCTGTTTTTTGTATTGACGGTGCCCGTGGCGATTGCCGTGGGGCTGGCCAATATGGCGGGGGTGGCGTGGGAGGGGCGCATGACGTTTCTGGTGATCGCCCAGCAGTTGTATGCGGCCCTGGATAAGTACCCTTTGGTGGCCGTGCCTTTCTTCATCCTGGCGGGCAACTTGATGGAATCGAGCGGCATGTCCAACCGCATGGTGGAGTTTGCCAAAAGCCTGGTCGGTGGTGTGCAAGGTGGCTTGGCCTGCAGTTGTGTGCTGACCTGTATGATTTTTGCTGCTGTAGCCGGTTCCAGTGTGGCAACCACCTTTGCGGTGGGAGCGATTCTGATTCCTGCCATGGTCCGGCACGGCTATCCGGCGCCGTTTGCGGCGTCCTTGCAGGCATCTGCGGCGGAGCTGGGAGTGATTATTCCTCCTTCCATTCCCATGATTCTGTTTGCCGTCTCAACGGATACGTCGGTGGGCGAACTGTTTGTCGCGGGGATTGGTCCTGGCTTGTTGATCGGTGGTGTCTTGATGCTTTACGTGTGGCTGTATGCGCGCCGTCATGGACTGGGCCTACAAGATGGAGTGGGTCGTTTGGGCGTCTGGACGGCCTTTCGTCAGGCGTGGCTGGCCTTGCTGATGCCGGTCATCATTCTTGGTGGGATCTACGGGGGTATTTTCACGCCGACTGAGGCTTCGGCTGTGGCGGTAGTCTATGCCTTGATCGTCAGCATGGTGATCTATCGCAGCGTTAAGTGGAGCGATTTGTCCAAGGTGCTGCATCGTTCCGTGGTGTCCACGGCGGTCATTATGTTCATCATTGCCAATGCCGGTGTATTTGGTTTTTTGCTCAATCGCACTGGCATTCCAGCCGCTTTGGGCACATGGTTGGGAGAGTTGTTTAGTAGCCCCGTGCTGTTTTTGATGGGGATAAATGCCGCCTTGTTCGTGGTAGGCATGTTTGTCGAGACCTCGGCCTCAATCGTGGTTCTGGCTCCGCTCTTGTTGCCGGTGGCTGTGCAGTTTGGCATTGATCCGGCGCATTTTGGCATCATCATGGTGGTCAATCTGGCATTGGGAATGATAACGCCGCCCTTTGGCGTGAACTTGTTTGCCGCCTGCTCGGTGGCTGGGATTTCCTTGGAAAAACTGATACGTCCCCTACTGCCTTTTGTAGTCGTCATCCTGGCCTGCTTGATGCTGATCAGCTATGTGCCAGAAGTCAGTTTGTTGGCACGAGACCTGGTGTACCGTTGATGAATTGTCTGCTTTTCTGAGCACTGTTCATGAGCTACTTTCTCCTGCTGTTGATCCATCTTTTGGCTGCGATTTTTTTCGTCGGCACGGTGTTTTTCGAGGTGCTGATGTTGTCGCCTCTGGCGCGCCATGTCTCCCGGCCATCGATGCGGGAGTTCGAGCATGCCTTGGGGCGACGGGCGCGCCGTATCATGCCTTGGGTCTTGTTATTGCTTTACGGTGCGGGTTTGAGTCTGGCCTGGCAGCATCGGGCCCTGTTTGAGGTGGGTGGGGCCCGTGCCTGGATTTTGGGCTTGAAAATCGCCTTGGCGTTAAGTGTATTTGGACACTTCCTGTCCGTCATGGTGATGAGCCGGCGCAAGACCATGACGGCGCGGCGCTCACGGATTATTCACCTTAGTGTTTTTGCGCACGTTTTATTGATTGTGGTGCTGGCAAAGGCGCTGTTTTACTGGCCGCTTTAAGGTTCGGGCTGTTGTCGTCTATGCCAAAACCTGACAACTGTCCGCTTTCTATTGGCGTTTCCATATGCTGCGCTATTGCTATGTTGATATTGATGTACAGCCGTAAATCTGGCCGGTATAAAGACCGGAAAAAAAGGCGGCAAATATACGTATATTAACTAATGTAAAATTCATATAAAATCTATTAATATCAATATATTGAGATGTGATCGCAAGCGGAATTTAAGGCGGCAAAAAATGTATGATTCTCCTCATCAGTTCGACCCTCTTGTTCCGGCGAGCTTACCTCAGGCTTTGATCGAGAAAGCGGCCGATATTGCTCGTGATGCAAGCCGTTTGGCGGGTGTGGCTCACCCGCGCGCGCGTGAAAGTATTCGTGAGCTTGTACGATCCATGAACTCGTACTACTCGAACCGGATTGAGGGACAAAGTACTCATCCGATCCATATTGAGGATGCTTTACACAAGCAGTTTTCAGATAAACCAGACGTTGCTCGACTACAGCGCGTCGCGTTGGCGCATATCCAGGCGGAAAAAGATCTGGAGGAGTTGCTTGATCAAGGAGTGTCTCCGATGAACTCGGAGTTTCTGCTGATCGCTCATGAGAAGTTGTACTCGCAACTGCCTCAGGAGGACCGGCTTACCGAAGATGGCCGAGTCATTATTCCTGGCAAACTTCGAGAGGAGACGGTGCAGGTTGGCCGACACATTCCTCCGGTCGCCACATCTTTACCCCGTTTTATGAAGCGCATGGACGAGGTCTATGATCAAAGCCATTCTTGGGATCGACGACTTATTCTGGTCGCCTGCTTGCACCACCGTGTCACATGGGTGCACCCCTTTTTGGATGGTAATGGCCGCTCTGCCCGCTTGCAGACGCATTGTGCTCTTTGGCCTTTATCCGAAGGCTTGTGGTCGCCCAGTCGAGGGCTGGCCCGTGCCACGCAAGACTATTACGTTCATTTGAATAATGCAGATTCGGCCCGCCGTGGGGATTTGGACGGTAGAGGCAATTTGAGCACTGCCGGTTTGAATGAATGGATTGAGTTCTTTCTTGGTATTTGCCAAGACCAAGTGAAATTCATGGGACGTATGCTGGATTTGGATGATATGAAGCGACGCATTGAGGCGCTCATCATATTTCGCCACGCTCATGACAAGGAGGTGCGTAAAGAGGCTATCTTGCCTCTCTATCATTTGTTTGCAGCGGGTCCTCTCAAGCGCATGGAGTTTGCGCAGATGACGGGTTTAGGCGAGCGTACAGCACGCTCCTTGATGTCGAAGCTGTTAAAAAGCGGCTTGCTTGTCAGTGATACTGCATCTGGGCCAGTGCGTTGGGGCTTGCCACTTGATAGCTTGCAGTTCTTGTTTCCGGAGTTATATCCGGAAGCCGCAACCAAGCCGGATTAAGTCTCGCTATCTTGTCAGGCGATATGGCGTTGTATAAAAAAATGGCCCCCCAAAAAAGGGAGGCCATTTCTTCCAACTAAGCCGAGCTTTTTACTCTGCCTTGCTGGCCGTCTTTTTAGCAGTCGTTTTTTTAGCTGCCGTTTTCTTGGCCGCTGTTTTCTTCACTGCTGTTTTCTTTGCTGCTGTCTTTTTAGCCGCTGCTTTAGTCGCCGTTTTCTTGGCGGCTGATTTACGACCTGGCTTCTCTGGGCGCGGCTCGAACTCAAAGCCGATCTTGCCGTCGGCCTGACGCACCAGGAAGGCTTTGAACTTGCGGTTGGTGCGCGAGGACACGAAACCATCCAGCAAGTCTGTCTTGCCCTCACCCAGCAACTTGGCCATCTGCTCGCGGGTAATTTCCTGCTGCAAAATCACCTTGCCGCTACGGAAGTCGCAGCTCTTGGATGGGCCAACGGACTTTTCGCACAAGTAACGCAAGCCATGCTCAAAGACGGAGGACTGGCACTTGGGGCAGGGACCGACCGGGGTCTGGCCGCTGAAATCCAGGGTTTCGTCATCATCGTCGTCGTTCTGGCCGAAGTCGAACTCCAGCTTGTACTCGTCGGTGATGCGCAACAATGCCGCAAAGGGGCGACCCATTTTGCTGATGAAACCAGGCAGAGGGCCCAGTTCTTTCTTGGCCAGCAGCTCTTCGACTTCCGGCAGTTCAAAGGTGCGACCGCCGGGGTGTTTGCCAATCGAAAAATCGCAAGCCGTGCAGGCATAACGACGGTAATTTTCTTTGACCACGCCGCCACATTTAGGGCATGGCGTCTGCAAGGTTGCGTAGTCGCCAGGAACGGTGTCGCGTTCGTACTCTTTCGCACGTTTGACGATCACTTGCGTCATTTGCGCGATTTCACGCATGAACACGTCGCGGTCCAACTGACGTTGCTCGATCTGCTTGAGCTGGTGCTCCCACTCGCCTGTCAGTTCGGGCGAAGTCAGTTCGCTAACGCCCAGACCGGACAACAAAGTCATCAGTTGACGTGCCTTGGCGCTAGGCACCAGTTCGCGGCCTTCACGGCGCAGATAGGCTTCGTTCAGCAGACCTTCAATAATGGCGGCACGAGTGGCTGGTGTACCCAGACCGCGCTCGGACATGGCTTCGCGCAAGGCTTCATCGTCGACGAGCTTGCCCGCGCTTTCCATGGCCGACAGCAAGGTCGCTTCCGTAAAGCGTGCAGGCGGCTTGGTGGCCAGTGCCTTGGTGTTCACATCTTCAGTGCGGACCTTCTCGCCATCGGCAACGGGCACCAGGGACGCGTCTTCGCCTTGGGCATCACGGCCATAAATAGCCAGCCAGCCCGGTTTGACCAGCACTTTGCCTTCCGTCTTGAAATGGTGTCCCGACACCTGCGTGATACGTGTGGTGACGCGGAACTCTGCGGTCGGAAAGAACACCGCCAGGAAGCGACGGCTGATCAGCTCGTAAATCTTGTGTTCGGCATCGCTCAGCTCCCGGGGTACCTGCAAGGTGGGGATGATGGCAAAGTGATCCGACACCTTTTTGTTGTCGAAGATCCGACGGTTGGGCTTGACCCATTTTTGTTCGACCACTTCCTGCGCAAACGGCTGCACCGAAGCACTGGCAGGCGTGCCGCTGTCAGCCAGCGCACGCATGGTTTCTTGCACCGTGCTTATATAGTCTTCGGGCAAGTAGCGCGAATCAGTACGGGGGTAGGTCAGCGCCTTGTGACGTTCGTACAGCGTCTGGGCCAAGGACAAGGTGGTCTTGGCCGAGAAGCCAAAGCGCGAGTTGGCCTCGCGTTGCAGCGAGGTCAAATCAAACAAGGCGGGCGACATCTGCGTGCTGGGCTTGGATTCCTCGGTGACCACACCGGGCTGCTCGCGGCAGGCAGCCACAATGGTCTGAGCGGCAGCCTGGGACCACAGACGCGAGTCTTTCTTCTCGGGGTCGTGTTCGTCCTTGGTGAATTTGGGGTCAAACCAGCGGCCGGAGTACAGGCCGGCAGCGGCGATAAAGTCCGCGTGTACTTCCCAGTAGTCGCGTGATACGAACTGGCGAATGCGGTTCTCGCGCTCGTTCACGATGGCCAGCGTGGGGGTTTGCACACGGCCCACGGGGGTTTTGAAAAAGCCGCCGTCCTTGCTGTTGAAGGCGGTCATGGCACGAGTGCCATTAATGCCCACCAGCCAGTCAGCCTCGGCACGCGAACGGGCCGCTGCTTCCAGCGGTTTCATGTCCTCATCATCACGCAGGTTTTCAAAGGCTTCACGAATCGCCGATTGTGTCATCGAACGTAACCAAAGCCGTTGCACCGGCTTTTTCGCTCCGGCGTATTGCATAATGTAGCGAAAAATCAGCTCACCCTCGCGCCCTGCGTCACAGGCATTAATAACAGCAGTGACATCTTTTCGTTTGATGAGCTTGACTAGCAGTTTCAAGCGTTCAGTCGATTTTTTGTCTGTTGGGTTGAGCTCAAACTGAGGGGGTATAACAGGTAGATGTGTGAAGCTCCACTTGCCGCGAACCGGATCATTAGGGGCCACCAGGCCCAGCAGATGGCCGATGCTGGAGGCCAGCACATAGCGATCGCTTTCAAAATAATCACCTTCTCGAGTGAAACCGCCCAATGCCCGCGAGATATCTACGGCGACTGAAGGTTTCTCGGCAATGATTAGTGTTTTATCCATATGATTCCAGTGACAGCAACTGCGCTGCAATGCGCGAAATGATACGAGGTGCTTATCCCTCTATGCAAGTTATGAGACCTGACAAGACTAACGTATGGCCAACTGACTGGCGAGTGTTTCTGACAAAACTGGCCTGGGGTTTGGCCGTTTTGCTGCTTGCCAGTGGTCTGGTGACCTGGATTGCGGCCAATTGGGAAAACTGGGGGCATGTCGCCAAATTTGCCCTGGCTCAAGGTGCCGTGCTGATTTCAGCAGGACTGGCCTTGCTGTTTCGCCGACGTTCCGGTGGCTGGGGACATGATCTGGGAGTGCCTGCTGCTTTGACCGGCCTGGCCGCCGTGGCCACGGGCGGTTTGCTGGCCCTGATTGGCCAGACTTATCAGACTGGCGCAGACCCTTGGCAGCTTTTCGCATTGTGGACTGTGCTGATCATACCTTGGGTATTCACCGTGCGCAGTGTCTTTCTGTCCGTGCTGTGGCTGGTACTGATCAATACGGCCTTCTACCTATGGATAGATGTGGCCCGTCTGGACTGGTTTGGGCGCAGCTATACTTCGCAGACCTTGCTGGCTCTGGCAGTCAATGCGCTGCTGTTGCTGGCAGCCGAGACCATCTGGCGTGCGCGTCATGACCCGTGGCGCATCGTGCCGCGTGTAGCAGCGATTGCGGTGGGCTTTTTCATCGGTGCCCAGGTCATGGAAGGCAACTTCCTGCTCGGTCTTGCCTTGTTCCTGGCGTTGTACGGTGTTTATCGCTACCGTCGCCCGGATTTGCTGATCATGTCCTTGGCCTCGTTCGGCGCGTATGGTTCCTTGAGCATGCTGATTATCGAGTATGCAGGCGATGCGTTCCTACTGATCGTGGTGGTGATTGTGGGCCTGGGTCTGGGGCTGCTGCGTTTCTTGCAGCAGCAGGTCGTCAATTGGCGACGGACTCATGGCGGCGAGGCCTTGGCTGCTAAAGAGGATACGGCGGGCGCTATTACTGCAGATGCAGGTGCTGGAACGCTGGAAGCAGCCAAGGTCGATCTTGCTTCAGGTGCCACGTTGGCAACGGCCTCGGCAGTTGATGCAACAACTACCACCGTCACGGCAAATGCCACTGTTGGAACCGAAGCGGCTGCAACTCAATCAACCGTCAACGCAGCAGCGGCAACAAGTCCTGCGGCTTCAACAGCAGAGGTCCTGGCCAATGCTCAGGCTAGCGTCCAGGCTGATGCCGTTACACAAGCTCAACAACCGGCCCAGGCAGATGCACTGGATACTCAAGGCAGTGATGAACATCATCCTTGGTATCTGAGGCTGATCAAGCTGTTCCTATACCTGCTGTTACCACTGATTATTCTGCTGTACCTGGCTGTTTCTCTGGACTTGAGTCTGGAAGCGCTGGGTGTACTGGGCGGCATCATGGCTCTGGTGTCCCCCGTGCTGTTTGCCAAGGCTCAGACGGTATCCAGCCGGGATCTGGTCGGCGGCTGGGTTGCGTGCGCGGTGCTCTTGCTTAGCGTGCCGCTTGTGGACATGCGTTACCCCTGGCCACATGAGGTCAGCGCCATGATAGCCGTCGTGATCAGCACCTTGCTGTACAGGCTGGCCAAAGGACAGTTCGTATTGCGCATGTTGCTGGTGATCTGGGCACTGGCCGCGATCGAGTTTTTGGTGATCGAGCGCTTGTTTGATCGCTGGGCCATGATGCCTTATTGGGTGCTGGAAATGCCCGCTGCATTCATGTTCTTTGCCGCCTTGTCGTTAGGACATCTTTATGTGCGTGGTGAGCGCAAGTCGCATTTCTGGCTGCCCTTGTTCTGGTCCTTGCTGCTTGCTTCCCAGATTCATCTTGTTTTGGCGGGCACGCTGTTTTATTCCATGCCCTTCTGGGACGAGTCGCGGCCTTACCTGACCGTGGCTGGCTTTTTGCTGGCGATGGCTCCTTTGGCGATACTGGCGTTTTATTGGCGCGGCTGGCGTGACCAGCCTCTGGTCTATGGCATTGCCTTGCTGGGTCTGGCAGCCTTGTGTGCGGTCTGGACACCTTATCCGCCGGTGGCTCTGGCCTTGAGCTGGATTCTGGTGGCTTATGCCTGGCGCTATCTCAGCTTGTTGGCCGTGGCCGTGGCAATGGGCCTGTTCTGCCTTTGGCGTCTGTATTACATCCTGAACATCAGTCTGCTGGACAAGGCCGAACTCTTGCTGGCAACGGGCGTAGGCTGCTTGGTGTTTGCGTATCTGGGTCAGCTAGGTCGCAATAAAGTGGTGGCCGACGCGCCGGTGCAGGCGGCTCCTAAAGGCATTCTTGCCAGCGTTTTGTTGGGGACGGTGCTGGTGCTGGGTGTGGCCAACGTCGCTATCGTGCAAAAAGAACGCATCTTGAGCGATGGTCAGACGGTGTTGCTGGAGCTGGCTCCGGTCGATCCCCGTTCGCTGATGCAGGGCGACTATATGTCCTTGAACTTTGCCCTGTCGCAGAACTTGTCTGCCCTGTCCTGGGGCTTGCCCAAGGACGCGCTTGCCAAGATGGACGCTCAGCAGTGGGTGGTTGTGGCGGTGCAACTGGATGAGAACAAGGTGGCGCAGCTCAAGGGTGTTTATCTGGAGCAGGACGGCCAGGAGCGCCTGTGGAGCGAAGAAGGCCCTGTGGCTGAACCTTCCGATGTGATGCGCTTGCGCATGCGCCGTCACCGCAGTAACTGGACGCCTGGAACAGATGCCTGGTTCTTTGCGGAAGGCTCGGCAGATCGCTTCGATGCCGCCCGCTACGGCGAGTTTGCCGTGGTCGAGGATGGTCAGAGCCTGTTGCGCGCGATGCTGGACAAGGACAGAAAGGAAATCAAGTGAGCCTGATCTGATCAGTTGCGCTCAATAGCCTATAGTCGGATTGCCCCTATCTAATAAAGACAATCCGGCTTTCTTGAATGTCTGCTGTATCCACAAAGAAGGTTAAACACCGTCCAAGCGACAGCAAGACCCATCAAAAAGGCCCGAATCCGATGAAGTGTCGGAGTCGGGCCTTGGTTTTTTGTGTGGAAGGACCCTCTTTATCGGGGCCGTTTCTTGAACAAAAAATAGGTTCCTGTGTATCAGCTTAGTGGGACTGACGGGTGGAGTCGTCGCTGAGCAGCTCTTCAAAGATCAGATGATCGATTTCGGCTTCGTGGCTCCACAAAACCATCAGGGCGACAATTTTTATTTTGTCCAACGAGACCGGGCTTTCGTCCACTGTCATGGCGCTTTCAATCAGAATTTCGCGCAGGTGGGCGGTAAGAGCGCCGGAATTTTGCAAAAAGGTGATGAAACCCATCGCGTCAGCGCCCAGCACATTCTGTTCGTGCTCAGAAAAAATACGCTGACTGTTGGGACTGAGTTGAGCGGTAGGCTGACACTGTTGCGAGGTCTCGCCCAGTGCATGTAGCCAGCCCAGTGCGTCGTTGATGTCCTCGTCTTCAAAGCCAATAGCGGCCAATTTGTGGGCCAGAACCTCCGCCTTGGGACAGGACTGGGGGTTGTAATACGTCTCGAAAAGATAAACCAGGATATCAAACATGGGTATAAGGTTGCCGTCCTAAGTGATTAAAAAAACTGCGTGAATTCGGTAACCAGTGACCAAACTTTACGCTGATTTGCGGTAGGGGGCAAATGGGGGGTTCAGGGCTTGGGTGGGTTCTGCCGTGAGCGGTGAGGCCGATTTTTACCGGGTTTTGCTCTGGTAGACGCCCTGTGCGGCGGGGCGTCTTTATGATTGAAACATAAATCGATTGTTCGGGCAGAAACTGTCGTTTATTTGAAACCTAATAAGCTGGCACAGAGAGCCGACGGAGGGGCACACTGGTTGGCAACAGGCAACAGGCAACAGGCAACAGGCAACAGGCAACAGGCAACAGGCAACAGGCAACAGGCAACAGGCAGCAGGCAGCAAGGAATCAGCGCTCAGAATCCAGTGTGCTGCTTGGATACCCGGATTTTAGCTAAGCGATAAGGGGAAGCGCCGTGCCCAGGCGCAGGTGGCCTGGCTCCAGAACTCGTCCAGAGTGTTGGCAACCAGGGGAGCAAAGCCCAGAAAGGCCCAGACTCGTTGCAGCGTTTCCATTGGATGGTCCAGATCAAAGGCCGGGGCATGGTTCTGTTTGGAAAGCTTGCGGCCTTGCTCATCGCAGGCCAGCGGTACGTGCAGGGTACGCGGGAGCGGCAGGCCCAGGATTCTTTGCAATACCCGCTGGCGGGCCGTGGAACTGAGCAAGTCTGCGCCACGCACGACATCGGTGATCTGGCTGTCCGCATCATCAATGACCACCACAAACTGGTATGCCCAGAGTTTGTCGGCGCGTTTAAGAATGTAGTCCCCTACTTCTTTGGCTACGTCCTGCTGTTGCGGCCCGGCCCAGCGATCCGTGAAGTGTTCCACCCCTTCCGGTACGCGTAGCCGCCAGGCTCGTACGGCGCGATCTGCCGGGATGCCGTGGCGGCAGGTGCCTGCATAGGGATATTCATGCGAATCCGGGGCAAGCGGCATGGAGGCGGCCAGAATCTCCTGACGGGTGCAGGTGCAGCCGTAGACCAGATCCCGCTCGCGCAGGCCGTCAAACACGTCCTGATAGCGAGCCAGCCGCTGGCTTTGCCATAGAACTTCGCCATCCCAGTGCATGCCCAGGCCCCGCAGTTGCTGCATGATGATCTGGTCTGCCCCGGCGACCACGCGTGGCGTGTCTATATCTTCAATGCGTAGCAACCAGCGCCCGTTCTGGGCGCGTGCATCCAGGTAGCTGGCCATGGCCGCAACCAGTGAACCCTCGTGCAAGGGACCACTGGGACTAGGCGCAAAGCGACCACAGTAGGGGGTAAGAAGCTGGGCGGTCATGAGTCGTTCTTAACGGCAAGAGCCCCTGGAAGGGGGCTCTTGGTAATGCGACTTTACGCCTATTTTTCTAGCCCGGCAATGCGTTTTGCGCGGGCTGGAAAGAAGAGGTTTTAGCTCTCCATGGTGACCAGCTCTGCGCCTTCGGGCACTTGATCGCCCACCGCAAAGAACAGTTCGGCCACGGTGCCATCGGCAGGTGCCTGAATGGAGTGCTCCATTTTCATGGCTTCCATGACCAGCAGCACATCGCCCTGCTTGACACTGTCACCTGCAGCCACATTCAGGGCAATAATCTTGCCCGGCATGGGAGCGGTCAGGTGGCCACCGTGCGCTTCCTGGCCGCTGGTACTGGCGCTGGCCAGGGTGTCGACCACGGCCAGGGTCCAGTCCGAACCGGCCTGGGCCACTTGCAGATGGTCGCCATCTTGCAGCACCTGGGCACGGTATTCGACCTGATCCAGCCACAGGCGTACGGTCAAGGTCTGGGCTAGACCCGCCGTTGCCTCGGCTTGCCAGCGCAGCGCGTGTTGAGCTTCGCCCAGCGTGATCTGCCACTGGTTTTCACGACGTTGCAGCAGCACGTCGTGGGCTTGTTCACCCAGTTGCAAGGCCACTTTCTGATCGTAGTCCCCACTGAGGCGCCAGCCGTCATGCACGGCCCACGGGTCGGAGTTGGGAGCTTGCCCGCTCAGACCCTGGTGAGTCAGCACGGCGCAGGCGGCAAAGGCCAGCACAGAAGCCGGAACGTCCTGATTGCTGGGGAACAGCGCATCGTGACGACGTGGGATCAGGCCCGTATCCAGATCGGCCTGGGCAAAGGCGTCATCGCCCAGCAGACGTTGCAGGAAGGTCTTGTTGGTGTGAACACCGGCCACCTGAGTGTCCGCCAGCGTGCGAATCAGGCGACGACGAGCCTGTTCACGATCAGCACCATGAGTGATGACCTTGGCGATCATGGGGTCGTAGAAGGGGCTGATGACGCTGCCTTCACGCACACCGCTGTCGATACGCACCTCACCGGAGGTGAAGGACGCATGGGCGGGGTACTGCAAGCTGCGCAGCGTACCGATGGACGGCAGAAAGTCCTTATCAGGATTCTCTGCGTAAATGCGAACTTCAATGGCGTGGCCATTAATGCTCAGCTCGTCCTGTTTGGCCGGCAAAGGCTGGCCATCGGCCACACGCAGTTGCCATTCCACCAAGTCGTGGCCAGTAATCAGTTCGGTGACGGGGTGCTCCACTTGCAGACGGGTATTCATTTCCATGAAGTAGAAACGTCCGTCCTGTTCGGCAATGAATTCCACCGTGCCTGCGCCCACATAGTTCACGGCGCGGGCCGCTGCAATGGCGGCTTCGCCCATGGCCTGGCGACGCTCGGGTGTCATGCCTGGGGCGGGCGCTTCTTCAATCACTTTCTGGTGACGACGCTGTACCGAACAATCGCGCTCGAACAGGTAGACGTAGTCACCATGCTGGTCACCAAAGACCTGGATTTCGATATGGCGTGGTTTGGTGATGTAGCGTTCGATCAGCACGCGGTCGTCGCTAAAGCTGCTGGCCGCTTCGCGCTGGCACGAGCGCAAGGCTTCCAGGAACGCGCCGGACTCTTCCACAATACGCATGCCCTTGCCGCCGCCACCGGCACTGGCTTTGATCAGCACGGGGTAGCCGATATTGTCGGCTTGCTGGTGCAGGAAGTCGGGGTCCTGGTTGTCGCCGTGGTAACCGGGCACCAAAGGCACACCGGCTTTTTCCATCAGGGATTTGGCGGCGGACTTACTGCCCATGGCCGCAATGGCTTGAGCGGGTGGGCCTACAAAAATAATGCCGGCTTGTTCACAAGCGCGAGCAAAGTGCTCGTTCTCGGACAGAAAACCATAGCCAGGGTGGATCGCGTTCGCGCCAGTGGCACGAGCGGCTTCCAGAATGGCGTCGATCTTCAAGTAACTGTCGCGTGGCTCGGGGCCACCGATGCGCACGGCTTGATCACAAGCACGTACGTGCTGGGCGTCCGCGTCCGCGTCGGAGTAAACCGCAACGGTACGCAGCCCCAGGCTGCGGGCAGTGGCGGCCACCCGGCAGGCAATTTCACCGCGATTGGCTATCAGCAGGGTCTGAAACACAGTGTCTCCTTGTCTTACATGCGGAACACGCCAAAGCGGGTGTCTTCAATAGGGGCGTTCAAGGCGGCGGACAAACCCAGGGCCAAAACGCGCCGGGTGTCCGAAGGCTGGATGATGCCGTCATCCCACAAACGCGCAGTGGCGTAGTAGGGGTGGCCTTCATGTTCGTATTGTTCGCGGATCGGGGCCTTGAAGGCTTCCTCGTCCTCGGCACTCCAGGTCTGGCCACGGGCTTCCAGGCCATCACGGCGCACGGTCGCCAGCACGCTGGCAGCTTGCTCACCACCCATGACCGAGATACGGGCATTGGGCCAGAGAAACAGCAGGCGCGGGCTGAATGCGCGGCCACACATGCCGTAGTTACCGGCACCGAAAGAGCCGCCCAGAATCACGGTGAACTTGGGTACGGCAGCCGTGGATACGGCGGTGACCAGTTTGGCGCCGTGGCGGGCAATCCCTTCGTTTTCGTACTTGCGGCCCACCATGAAGCCGGTGATGTTCTGCAGAAACACCAAAGGCGTCTTGCGCTGGCAGCACAGTTCAATGAAGTGGGCGCCTTTTTGAGCCGCTTCCGAGAACAGAATGCCGTTGTTAGCGATGATGCCCACGGGCATACCGTGGATATGGGCAAAGCCGGTCACCAGCGTGGTGCCAAAGCGGGCTTTGAATTCATCAAAATCCGAGTCATCCACAATGCGGGCGATCACTTCGCGCACATCGTAGGGCTTGCGGGTATCGGCGGGGATGATGCCGTTCAACTCTTGCGGGTCGTAACGTGGCTCGCGTACTTCTTTCAGCGGCCAGGGCAGTTTTTTCTCGCGGTTCAGGCGGCCGACGCAGCGGCGTGCCAATTCCAGCGCATGCAGATCGTTCTCGGCCAGATGGTCGGCCACGCCGGACAGACGGGTGTGCACATCGCCACCGCCCAAGTCTTCGGCGCTGACTTCTTCACCTGTAGCCGCTTTGACCAGGGGTGGGCCACCCAGGAAGATGGTGCCCTGGTCGCGCACGATAATGGACTCATCGCTCATGGCCGGAACATAGGCACCGCCAGCGGTACACGAACCCATCACCACGGCGATCTGTGCAATCCCCTGGGCCGACATATTGGCCTGGTTGTAGAAGATGCGGCCAAAGTGGTCACGGTCCGGGAAGACGTCTTCCTGGTTGGGCAGGTTGGCCCCGCCCGAGTCCACCAGGTATACGCAAGGCAGATTGTTCTGCTGGGCGATTTCCTGGGCACGCAAATGCTTTTTAACAGTCAGCGGATAGTAGGTACCGCCTTTGACCGTGGCGTCGTTGCAGACCACCACGCATTCAATGCCCGCAATGCGGCCAATGCCCGTGATGATGCCCGCGCCGGGAGACTCGTTGTTATAGACGTCCTGGGCAGCCAGAGGCGAGAGTTCCAGAAAGGGAGTACCGGGATCAAGCAGCCGTTCGACGCGTTCGCGGGGCAGCAGTTTGCCGCGACCCACATGGCGTTGCCGGGAGGATTCAGACCCGCCCAAAGCGGTTTTCTGTAGCTTTTGGCGCAGATCAAGGATCAGGGCCTGCATGATCGAGGCGTTGTCCTGAAAGTCTTGGGAACGCGGATTGATGCGGGATTCAATAACTGACATGGCGTGCCTGGAAAGAGAACAGAGAAAAGCCCATAAAATCAGCCGGGCCGCAGCCCGGCTGATGAGCTTGCTTTAAACCAGCTCGACGGCCAGGGCGACCGCTTCGCCACCGCCAATGCACAGCGAAGCAATACCACGCTTGCCGCCGGTCTTGCGCAGGGCGCCGATCAAGGTCGCCAAAAGGCGAGCACCCGATGCACCGATGGGGTGGCCCAGGGCCGTGGCGCCACCGTGGATGTTGACCTTGTCGTGCGGGATGTTCAGCTCTTTCATGGCGGCCATGGTGACCACGGCAAAGGCTTCGTTGATCTCGAACAGATCAACGTCGGCCACGCTCCAGCCGGTTTTATCCAGCAGCTTCTGGATAGCGGCCACCGGTGCGGTGGTGAACCAGGCGGGTTCCTGAGCGTGCTGGGTGTGAGCCACAATGCGGGCCAGCGGTGTTGCGCCCAGTTCTTTGGCCTTGTCTTCAGTGGTGATCACCATGGCGGCGGCGCCGTCCGAAATGGACGAGGCGTTGGCAGCGGTAACCGTGCCGTCTTTCTTGAAAGCGGGGCGCAGTGTGGGGATCTTCTCGGGCATGGCTTTGGCAGGGGCTTCGTCCTTGGCAATGACGACATCACCCTTGCGACCCGCAATGGTCACGGGCGCAATTTCCCATTCAAAGCTGCCGTCATCGCTGGCTTGGCGAGCGCGGCGCAGCGATTCCAGCGCGTAAGCGTCTTGCTCTTCGCGGCTGAATTCGTATTTGCTGGCGCAGTCTTCGGCAAACACGCCCATGGCGGTGCCACGGCTGTAGGCATCTTCCAGACCGTCCATGGCCATGTGGTCATAGACGGTGGAATGGCCGTAGCGGTAGCCCTGGCGGCCTTTAAGCAGCAGATAAGGGGCGTTGCTCATGCTTTCCTGACCGCCAGCCACCACCACGTCCACACTGCCTGCTTTGAGCAGATCGTGGGCAAACATAGCGGCTTTCAGACCGGAACCGCACACTTTGTGAATGGTGGTGCAAGCCACACCCTGGGGTAGACCGGCGCCCAAGGCAGCCTGGCGCGCGGGGGCCTGGCCCTGACCGGCTTGCAGCACATTACCCATGATCACTTCATCGACCTTGTCGGCCGGAATGCCCGAACGCTCCATGGCCGCCTTGATGGCGACGGCGCCCAGTTCGTGGGCGGCCAGATCGGACAGGCTACCCATCATGCCGCCCATAGGGGTGCGGGCGATCGAGACGATGACAACGGAATTAGTCATGAAAGACTCCTGGTTGCAAAGAGGAGACCGGCGCGCGTTTGGCAAACTCGTGCAGCTGCCGATCTTTGTTGTACGGAAAAATATTTTCGATCCGACCTTGTGTTACCCGCAAGCGACATTGGGACCACCACTCAGGTTCGAGCAGTTCGGCATGGTGGGCCATGAAGGCTTTGCGAATGCGTGGGTCGGTTAGTAGAAAGTAGCCGAATTCTTCAGGAAATACATCGTTCGGGCCGATCGGATACCAGGGTTCGCTGGCCATTTCGGCTTCTTCGTTCGGTGCGGGTGGAATGGCGCGAAAGTTCATCTCGCGCATGTGCTGGATTTCGTCGTAGTCATAGAAGACGACGCGGCCCAGGCGGGTTACACCAAAGTTCTTGAACAGCATATCGCCTGGGAAAATGTCGGCAGCAGCCAGCTCGCGGATTGCTTTGCCGTACTGGTCGACAGCGGCATTGAGGGCGGGGTCGCTGGCCTTGTTCAGATACAGATTCAGCGGGGTCATGCGTCGTTCAATGTAGACGTGACGCAGCAAGATGGTGTCCTCGGACTCTTCCAGCAGGCTGGGCACTTCGCGGCGCAGTTCTTCCAGCAAGGCGTCGGAAAAGCGCGCCTTGGGTAAGGCAACCTGGGCGTAATCCCAGGTGTCGGCCATGCGTCCGACACGATCATGCTTTTTGACCAACTGGTATTTGCTGCGTACCGTGGCATGGTCCATGCCCTGCTTTTGAATACGGTCGCGGATCAGTTTGAACACATAGGGGTAGGACGGCAAGGTAAATACCGTCATCACCATACCGGCAATACCGGGAGCCAGATCAAAGTGATCGTGCGAGTGCGACAGGTGATGCAGAAAGTCGCGGTAGAACAGGGTCTTGCCCTGCTTTTGCAGACCGATGGCGGTGTATAGCTCGGCCTTGGGCTTGCGCGGCAGCAGGCTGGACAGGAAGTCCACATAGGCCGACGGCGCTTCCATATCGACCAGGAAATAGGCGCGCGTAAAGCTGAACAGCGTGGACAGGTCGTCCGTGGTGTGCAACAAGGCGTCTATATACAAGTGTCCCGAGGGGCGATGCAAAATGGCCAGGGAGAACGGTAGCACTTCGCCCTGGTTGATCAGTCGGCCCACCACATAGGCACCCTTGTTGCGAAAGAACAGGGAGTTCAGCACCTGAATCTGGCAGTCCGAGCCAATGCGCGAGCCATAGCCGCGCGGCAGACGGCGGCATAGTTGACGCACGGCCATGCGGGCCAAGGTGCGTACATCGCGCGGCAGGTCGGCAAAGGGGGCAGCCAGACCGAAGTCGGCCAGCATACTGGTCAGACTGGCTTCCAGACCCTCTTGGGTGGGGTAATAGACGCGATATGAAGGCAGCGCGCCGTCCAGGTAATCCGTGGCAACGGCTGGGCGCACGAAAATGAATTCGTTGCGAAAGTAGTGCCGGTGCAGCACACGGCAGGAGACGGAGTTGAAGAAGGTCTCCGCACATTCGGGCTGACGGTGGCCCGAGAGCAAACGCACAAATTCAGCTTTGGCCTGCAACCACAATTGCTGCTGGGCATCGTCCAGATGGGCCGGATCGGATGGCGTAGGCTGATGCAGACGCAGGTTCTGGCTAAGCATGGCCGCGCATTCGCGCACCCGTGTCGCGTAGTACTCGATACGTTCGCGCGAGAGCTGCTGAATGCCATGCCAGTCGCCCGATTCGTACAAAGACTTGGCGCGCTGGGCGCTGTAGCGAAACAGTGCATAGTGGCGATTGAAACCATTGAGCATGGTCTGGGCCACCTGGATAGCGGTCATCCCCGGTTTCTGAACCGGGGTGATGACAGTCGTTTCGCCAAAGTCAGGGTTGGACATGCCTGTGCCTTTTTAGGCAGTTTCGGCGAACAATTCGCGACCGATCAGCATGCGGCGGATTTCGCTGGTGCCCGCGCCGATCTCGTACAGTTTGGCATCGCGCCACAGACGGCCTGTGGGAAACTCGTTGATGTAGCCGTTGCCGCCCAGAATCTGGATGCCTTCACCGGCCATCCAGGTGGCTTTTTCCGCGCTGTAGAGAATCGCGGCAGCGCAGTCTTTACGCACGGAACGCACGTGGCCGGCACCCAGACGATCCAGGTTCTTGCCCACGGCATAGCACAGGGCGCGGCTGGCTTGCAGGGTGGTGTACATATCGGCCATCTTGCCCTGAATCAGCTGAAATTCGCCAATGGCCTGGCCGAACTGCTTGCGATCGTGAATGTAGGGAATCACGACGTCCATGACGGCTTGCATGATGCCCAGTGGACCACCGGCCAGGACGGCACGTTCGTAGTCCAGGCCGGACATCAGTACTTTGACGCCACCATTGAGCTGGCCCAGTACGTTTTCTTCCGGTACTTCGCAGTCCTGGAACACCAGTTCACCCGTGTGGCTGCCGCGCATGCCTAGCTTGTCCAGCTTTTGGGCAACGGAGAAACCAGCAAAATCTTTTTCGATCAGAAAGGCGGTAATGCCGCGCGCACCGGCTTGCGGATCCGTCTTGGCGTACACCACCAGGGTGTCGGCGTCCGGGCCGTTGGTAATCCACATTTTGGAGCCATTGAGTACGTAGCGATCGCCCTTCTTTTCGGCGCGCAACTTCATGCTGACGACGTCCGAACCGGCACCGGGCTCACTCATGGCCAGGGCACCGACATGCTCGCCGCTGATCAGCTTGGGCAGGTATTTCTGCTTCTGGGCCTCTGTCCCGTTGCGGTTGATCTGGTTCACGCAGAGATTGGAGTGCGCGCCATAGGACAGGGCCACCGAGGCGCTGGCACGCGAGATTTCTTCCATCGTGATCATGTGGGCCAGATAGCCCAGGTTGGCACCACCGTATTCTTCGCTGACGGTCATGCCTAGCAAACCCATCTCACCGAACTTCTTCCACAAGTGCATGGGGAACTGGTCATCGTGATCCAGTTGAGCCGCTAAGGGGGCAATTTCGGCCTGGGAGAAGTCGGCGACAGCGTCGCGCAGCATGTCCAGGTCGGAGCCAAGATCGAAATTCAGGCCGGGCAGGCTCATGAGACACTCCGTGGAAATAAATGGGTTGTGGAATCGTATTTATATTACGTTTACGTAAACGTCATATATATGGGTTTTCCCTTATCGGGACTCCAGCTTCAATTGTTCGCTCATGGTGTGACAGATATCGAGCTGATCCTGAATTTCCTGCAAGGTCTGGTCCAGATCCTGCCGTTGTCGCTCCAGACGCAGGCGGTGCTCGGTCAGGACCTCCTGATAATGCTTAAGCTGGGAGGCCGTGTCCATCGGGGATTCATACATATTGATCAGTCGCAGAATCTCCGATAACTGCAGTCCCAGCCTTTTGCCGCGCAGGGCCAGTTTCAGGCGGGCGCGATCACGGGGCTGATAAATGCGCTGTGTACCTTGACGCAGCGGGCTCAAGATTCCTTGATCTTCATAGAAGCGCAGGGTGCGAGGCGTGATGCCAAACTCGTGCGCCAGATCCGATATTGTCCAGGTTGTCGTTGTCATTTTTAGTGTGATTTACGTAAACGTAAACTATCATGCCATAGAGCCGGGGTGCGAACCAGGGCCTTTTAGTATGGACAGCCCTTACGCCCTACAAGAGCCATTCTATTGGAGCGAGCATGAATCCTAACGAACAAAAATTGAATTATCCCTGGGCAGATACCCTGCCCCCAGCGGGCGGCAGCCTGGAAGTGGCGCCGGGGGTGCGTTGGCTGCGCATGCCTTTGCCCTTTGCGCTGGATCACATCAATCTGTGGTTATTGCGCGACCAGATCGACGGGCGCGAGGGCTGGACGATTGTGGACTGTGGCGTGGCCCGCCCCGAAGTACGCGAGCTGTGGGAACAGGTTTTTAACAATGAGCTTCAAGGCTTGCCCGTTCTGCGCGTGATCGTCACTCACATGCACCCGGATCACATCGGTTTGGCGGACTGGTTGTGCCAGCGCTGGAATGCGCCGCTGTGGATCAGCATGACGGACTACGCAATTGCCAAGCTGTGGTCGGGTACAGGTGGACGCCAGACGGGTGCGCAAGCCGGTGGCCCGAATGGCGCGGCCGCAGAAGCGCACTTTGTCCGTCATGGCCTGCAGGACGAGAAAGCCCGTGAGCAGATTCGCAGCCGTGGGGATTACTACCCGTCCATGGTGCCTTCGGTGCCCGAGCGTTTTGTACGCTTGATGGATGGTCAGCGTGTGGTGATTGCCGGTCGCCCCTGGCGTTTGATCGTGGGCTATGGCCATGCTCCCGAGCATATGTCCTTGTATTGTGAAGAACTGAAGGTGTTGATCTCTGGTGACATGCTCTTGCCGCGTATCTCCACCAATGTCAGCGTGTTCGATACCGAGCCCTTTGCCAATCCTTTGCCTTTGTACCTGAACTCGTTGCTGTCCTATCAGGATCTGGCCCCGGACACCCTGGTGCTGCCTTCGCACGGCAAGCCTTTCCGTGGCATGCACGAACGTATCCGTCAGCAGCAGGAGCATCACGCCGAGCGTCTGGAAGAAGTACTGCAAGCCTGCTCCCAGCCTTGTACGGCCGCTGACATTTTGCCCGTGCTGTTCCACCGCAAGCTGGACTCGCACCAGATGACCTTTGCCATGGGCGAGGCCATTGCCCACCTGCACGCCTTGTATTTTGATGATCGTTTGCGTCGCGAGATGGGCGAGGATGGGGTTTACCGTTTTCAGCGTATCTGAATACCGGGGCGCCTCTTAATAAGAGGGGGCAATATAGCGACTGTTGGCAGAGGCGACCGGGCCCGCTGGCCTGTGGTAGCGTAGAGCTTTTCTTGCTACCGCCTGCCGACACTATGAGCTCTGATCTCGCCCTGGATACTGCCCTGCAACACACGGGTCTGGCCCCGTTCGATCCGCATACGGATGCCGCGCCAGTGGCCGTGCCTATCATGCGCACCAGTACGGTGCGCTTTCGTAATCTGGACGCTCTGGATCGGGCTCAGGCTGACAAGGCAGATCCTGAAAAACGCTCGGTCACTTACGGGCGCTCGGGTATGGATACCCATGCCGCGCTGGAGCAGGTGTTCTGTCAGTTGGAGTCTGCCACTCAGGCTTTGCTGGCACCGTCGGGCATGGCGGCCATTACCTTGGGTTTGTTGGCCTTGCTGGATTCGGGCGATCACGTGCTGATTGCCGATAGTGCTTACGGCCCGGTGCGCTATCTGGAAAAGACCGTGCTGCGTCGCATGGGCATACAGGCTACCTTCTGCGCCCCGACCCCCGAGGAAATGGCCCGTCATTTGCAGGACAACACTCGCATGGTGTACGTGGAGTCACCGGGTTCCTTGCTGATGCAGATGCTGGACATGCCCGCCCTGGCGGAGTTTGGCCGCCAGCACAATTTGCTGCTGGTTACCGACAACACCTGGGGCTCGGGCTATATCTACCGTCCCTTGGAGTTGGGCTTTGATGTGTCCATCGTAGCTGGGACCAAGTATGTGGCAGGCCACTCCGACTTGATGTTGGGGGCAGTCATGTCCACCGACCCTGCCATTAACAAACGCCTGCACGATAACCATTATGCGCTGGGCTTTTCCATCAGTGCGGACGATGCCTGGTTGGCCTTGCGTGGTGCACGTACCCTGCCCATCCGTATGCGTGAAAGCGCCGCCAATGCGCTGGCCGTGTGTCAGTTTCTGGATAGCCGCCCTGAAGTTAGCCGTATTTATCACCCGGCTTGGCCCCAAGATCCGGGCCATGCTTTGTGGCAACGCGACTGCACCGGCTCTAATGGCATGTTGTCGGTGCAACTGCGACTGAACAATGCGCAGGCTCGTGTGTTTGTGGATGCCCTGACGCTGTTTGGTATCGGCTTTTCCTGGGGTGGCTTTGAAAGCCTGGTGCAACTGGTGGATACCGCATTTTTAAGCGGCCACAGCTATTGGCAAGAAAGCCAGGACAGCCTGGTGCGCCTGCATATCGGCCTGGAATCGACCAAGGATTTATGTGCAGACTTGGCACAGGCTTTTGAAAAGGCGGCGCAGGCTTAGGCCTTTAACTGACTGCTCTAGCCAGGGACGCACCCTGGCTTTAATAACTGGCTCAGACTTGCAATGACGTTGGAATCCCGTACCTTCTTGTAAGCCGCTGTTATCGAATGACTGACGAGCTATCGGCAGCTAATAGATCACAGATATAGAAACACCAAGGGCCCTCAAAACCGGAACGAATCCAGTCTTGAGGGCCCTTGGCCGTATGGCTCAGCCAGAGCGCCAATTAGCGATTGGTGACCATTTTCAGCAGCTCTTGAGCCTTGCTGATGCTTTCGTCGTAGCCATTGGCCAGTGCCGGCGAAGTCACGAACTTGCCGCCCACAGCCAGACTAGGTGTGCCCTGGATCTGGTAGGTGTTGGACAGTTCGTTGGCTTTATTGGCCTTGGTCTGTACGCCAAAGGAGTTGAAGGTCTGCTCGAAACGAGCCTTGTCTACGCCTTGTTTGGCAGCCCAGGCCGTGATGGTCTTGGCATCAAAAATGCGCTCACGCTTTTGATGAATAGCTTCAAACACCTTGGGGTGCAGGTCCAGACGGTCCATGGCTTCCAGGGTGTAGTACAGCTTTTGCAGATCGGTCATGCCGGCATTGAAGGCGACAGGCACACGGCGCAGCACGACATTGTCTGGCAGGGTCTTGGCCCAGGTTTCGACCTTGGGTTCCAGGATGGCGCAGTGTGGGCAGCTGTAGGAGAAAAACTCCAGCACTTCGGTTTTACCGACGCTGTCCGAGGGCTGAGCCGCAGGCAGGGTGACGTAGCCCTGGTTGGCTTGTTGAGCCAGCGCGCTGGTGGCGGGCAACAAAGTCGCCCCAGCCAACAGACTGGCACCGACCAGGGATCGTACAAACAATGCGTTCAGCTTCATGAATCAATTTCCTTAAGGGGGAAGATGAGGTCTATGACCTGTGCAATGGCGGAAAAGTTCACCTTGGGCCTACCCAGGGTGCAACTTGTTCAGGGCCGTACCACCGAGCTATCAATTTTTTCCTCGGCCAGACGGCTGCGTGCCCGGTTCATTTCGTCTATGCCCTTGAAGGGACCCAGGCGTACCCGGTTCACCGTGCCGCCATTGACCTGGGCACTTTGTACCGAGGCATTAAAACCCAACATCAACAAGCGGGCTTTCATGGCTTCGGCATCCGCATTGTTGCGAAATGCACCTGCTTGCAGGTAGTAGGGGGTGGATGTGGTGGCTGGCTTGGCGGGCGGCGGGGGCGCAGCAGGTGTCGGTGTAGCCGGTTTGCTGGTGGCCGGTGCCGGAGTGCTTGGTGCGGCAGGTGTTGTGGCTGGTGGTGTTACGGCAGGAGCGGTAGTGCGAGCCTCTGGCTGACGGGCTGGTTCCGTACCCATGGCAGGCAGGGTGGCAATCAAATCACCCAAGGCATCCGGAGCGGCAGGCTTGGAAGAGATGCTGGGCAAATTGGCCGGTGGCAAGGTCAATCCGGGGATGGTGTCGCCCGGTGCAGGCGTCTGCCCGCTGGAGCTGCCATACAGACCCCGGTTCGGGTCCAGCAAGTCTCGCCCTTCAGGCAAGGCAACGGTTGGTTTGTCCCGGCTGGCCTTGTCCACAAAGGGCATGGGTACTTTGGTGACAAACAGGGCGACGGCCACCGCCGCGCCCAGACCCAGAATCAGGCCAATCAGAATGCCGGTATAGGTACCGCCGGAACTACTGGATTTTTTACGTGCTCTTGCCATATCTGCCTATGGGTTTACATACGTTCGGGTGCGGACACACCCAGCAGGTTCAGACCATTACGAATGACCTGGGCGCAGGCCTGGGCCAGGCGCAGACGGGCCAGACGCAAGGCCGTGTCGTCGACCGACACGCGCTCGGCGTTGTACCAGGAGTGGAAGTCCGCAGCGCAGTCGCGTAGCCAGAAAGCAATGTGGTGAGGGGCCAGTTCGCGAGCGGATTGGGCCAGCACATTGGGGTATTCGGACAGGCGTTGCATCAGAGCGATCTCGGTGGGGGCGGTCAAAGGCGTGATGTCGGCCTGAGGCACTTGATCCAACAGTTCTGCCGACTGGTTCAACACGGAGTTGATACGGGCATGTGCGTACTGGATGTAATAAACCGGGTTTTCTTCGCTCTTGGACAGGGCCAGATCGATATCGAATACGAATTCGGAGTCGGCACGGCGCTGGATCAGGAAAAAGCGCACGGCGTCCTGGCCTACCCATTCGATCAGGTCACGCAAGGTGACGTAGCTGCCTGCGCGTTTGGAGATTTTCACTTCCTGGCCATTGCGCATGACTTTGACCATCTTGTGCAGGATGTAAGCCGGAAATTCCTTGGGGATGCCCAGGCCCAGACCTTGCAGACCAGCGCGTACACGGGCAATGGTGCCGTGGTGGTCGGAGCCCTGAATATTGATGGCGTGGTGAAAGCCGCGCTCCCACTTGGCCACGTGATAGGCCACGTCCGGCACGAAGTAGGTGTAGCCGCCTTCGGATTTGCGCATCACGCGGTCTTTGTCGTCGCCTGTGCCCAGTTCCGTGGTGCGCAGCCACAGCGCGCCGTCCAGCTCGTAGGTGTGACCGGCGTCGATCAGGGCCTGCACGGTTTTTTCAACCTTGCCGGAGGTGTACAGCGAGCTTTCCAGATAGAAGTTGTCGAACTTCAGGCCGAAAGCCTGCAAGTCCAAATCCTGTTCGCGGCGCAGGTAGGCCACGGCGAAGCGGCGGATGTCTTCCAGATTGTCCAGATCACCACTGGCGGTGACAGAGGCGCCATCGGCAGCCTGAACGGTTGCACCAGCCTGATAGTCGCGGGCGATATCCAGAATGTAGTCGCCCTTGTAGCCGTCAGCGGGGAATTGCTCGCTGTCGGGCTCGATGCCACGAGCACGGGCATGCACGCTGGTGGTCAGGTTGTCGATCTGGTTACCGGCGTCGTTGTAGTAGAACTCGCGGGTAACGTCGTAGCCTTGCGAGCTGAATACGCGGCACAGGGAGTCGCCCAGCGCCGCTTGGCGGGCGTGGCCCACGTGCAAGGGGCCGGTCGGGTTGGCCGACACGAACTCCACCATCAGTTTTTCCTGGGTAGGAGCAACGTGGCCAAAGTTATCGCCTTGCTCGGCAATAGTCTTCAGGACGGCCTGATGGGTGGCCGTGGACAGACGAAAGTTGATAAAGCCCGGGCCGGCAATTTCCGCGCCTGCCAGCAAAGCAGCGGCGTTCGGATCGGCCAACAGGGTATCGACGATTTGCTGAGCCAACTCGCGCGGGTTACGACCGGCGGGTTTAGCCAATTGCATGGCAATATTGCAGGCGGCATCACCGTGCGCAGCCACTTTGGGGCGCTCCAGCGTGATGTTGGGTTCAGCCTGGGGCAAGATGGCACGGACGGCAGCCTGTAGGCAGGCGATTAATTGAGATTGTTGCTCAGCAAGCATAGGAAAGGTCTGGATTGGTAGAAAGACAACTGGGGCGAGTTGATCTCGCCTCAGATGGAAGGCGCGACATTGGCCCGCCGGATAGCCCCACATGATAGCGTGATTTGACGCCAAATTCTTTTCAAGCACCCTAGCGTTCCCATCCCAGGTGGTTATGTAGCCACGCATCGTAAGCATCCATGTCTACCCAGCCTACTTGATTGTCACCGCGCAGGCGCCAGTCATTAAAGCGTGTGATCAGGTTTTCCAGGGTGTTGCGCACCTGTCGGCCCAAGGCAGGGTGCGAGTCCTGATACAGCAGATCCTGACCCTGGCCGTGGTAGTCAACGCGGCGTACTCCCTGTGTGCTCAGACGCAGTCCGGGTGTACGCATGTCCTGCAAGATGGGATGCCTGATCTGCAGATCGGTTTGAGGCAGTTCGGCCAGCGTCAAGCCGGCGGCGGTGGCTTGCCAGTGCATCCAGGCCAGGGCCACTTTGTCCAGGTCGCTGATGCTGTTGTCATCGGGCAGTACACCACCACCTATCTGGCTATGAGCGCCGATAAAAGGCATTTCCACTGTGTTCATGGCCTGGGCCAAGCCGCTTAAGGGAAAGAGCACGCGGTGTTCGTGCATTGCTACGGCGTGGGCCACCCAATTCCAGGCTTGCGAGACGCCCAATCGGTATTGAGAGTTGCTCCAGCCGCCCAGCCCAAATTGCGCCACCGTATCGAAAAGCCCTAGAAAGCGGGGGGTGATGCAGGCCCGGATGGCCCCACGCTGCGGATCATTCAGCACAAACCAGCCTTGTTGGGTGTAGTCCATAATGCGATTGGAAAAGTCCCTGGCCAGCGCTGCTCCCCGTGAAAAACCCAGCAAGTCCACCGGTACGGCGCGGGCTGCGGGCCCCTGCTCCTGCATGCGGTTCAGAAAGCGGTTCCATTGCGCCTCCAGAATGCGACCTGCTCGCCACGCCGTCAGCGCATCCAGATCCGTGCTCACAGGATTGCCGGGACCCTCGCTGTAATGCACCGCCCCATCCTGATACAACTGCGACAGTTTCCAGACATTGCTGTTGGTGATGGGGGCTTGCCGTGTGCCATCAAACGCGAACAGCAGCAGGCCGGTGGGATCAATATGGCGCAAGGGCTGTTGCTGGGCATAGCCCACTGCCTGGGTGTGCGGCCACGGGCCCAACGGGTCCGCTTCCAGATAGTGACCGCGATCGGGGAGATAGGTACGCAGCAGATTGTCGTGCCAGCCGGTAGCGGACTCTGCATACTGCCCCGGCAGGCGTAAGTTGAATTCCAGCGTTTCGAGTAAAGGCTCGGCCTTTCCCAACGGGTTCAGATCTGTGGCCCAGATTGGCCGGGCTTGGTGATCGCTAATCAGTCGGACGGCGCCCATCAAATCACTATGCAGGTAGTACAACTGCCCTTGCCCATCTGGTTGATAAACAATCATCCCTACGGGCGTCAGCCCTGCATACAGATAGCGCCGGGAAATGAGCTGGCCGGGCGCAGCGGCTAAATCCAGTTCAGCCATTAATTGCTGGCCGTGAAAGAAGAAAGCGCGCTCTTGATTGCCTTGCTTGCGCCAGATGCGCTGGCCAAAGGCATCGTGCCGGTACTCGACCAGGGTGGAGTTGGCCGTGTACACGCGCCGTAAGCGACGGTTGGGGCCGTAGTCCAGATTCAAGGCTCCGACGGCTTTCGCCGTGCCGGTGGAGGAACGCTGAATGGAAGCGGCTGGCTTCGGGTAGCGCGCAGCAAGTGCGCCGCTGTTGCTCCAGGCCAGCCATTGTTCTGATTCTGTCTTGCCTTGACGCAAGGCAATCATCCGGTTCTGGGCGTCGTAGTGCAAAAACCAATGGCGTATTTGCTGTAGCAGCGGGTAGTCGTGGCGGTCCTCCAGTACATTTCCTTGTGCATCCAGGCGGCGGGTTTGTGTCCAGACAGGTTTGCCATCCGGCTGCAAAAGCATTGCATCCACAGCTTGACCAGTGCTGTTCGCATGGCTGATCAGTTGTAGGCCATTGCCCCAGGCATAGCCCACCTCTTGTGCGTGGATGACAGTCTGGATTTGCCCGGTTTGCTGGATCCATTCCAGAGACTGTAGACGTCCATGAGCATCCCAGCGGTAGCGTAGTTGTCCGCCTTCCGGCAGTGAGTGCAGCGTCAGCCTACGCTGCTCGTCATACTCAAAGCGATCGGTCCAGTTTTGCCCAGGGCTATGGCTACGCTCCAGGCGACGTTCTTGTAATAAACCCGATCGTAACTTCAGCCATTGTGTTTCCGTGGGGTGACGAATGCGTAGCGCGCCAGGCCCCAACCAGTCCAGTTCACTGCGTTCAACTTCATGGCCTTGTTGGTGTTCAAGACGGCTCAAGCGCCCCTGCTGATCGTAGTGAATCTGAAGCGAGCCTTCTTCTGCGTAGTCAATGCGCGTCAGCTTGCCATCCGGGCTCCAGTAGCGGGCTTCGCTTCCATGCTGGCTGGACGCCCACCGTTGCAAGCGCCCTTTTTCATCAAGCCCTAGGCTTAGCGACCCCCAGCCACCCTGCTTTTGCTCCAGCCGTGACACCGTTCCATTTGTACGGCGCTGCGCTGTCCACGGCCCAGCCTGCAACCAGCGTCCTTGCGGATCGTACTGCCATCGCGTGCTATAGGCCGGGCAGTCCTCGCACAAGCGGCTTTCCAGTTTTTGTAGCCGCTGCTGGCCTTGATAGTCGTGGTAATGGAAGCGATGTCGTTCTGTGCCGATGGACCATTCACTCAGGCTCGGCCCATAGTGTGCCGTCCAGTCCTGATTGAAGGCATGAGAGATCAGACGGCTGACTCGGCCTTGGGTGTCGTATTCCCATTGCTGTACTGACTGGGCAGCTTGTCCAGGCGCTTGCAGGCTGCTGCCGCCTAAACGATTCGACCAAGGCGCGGGGGCTGGATGGTAGAGGCGCTGCATGCCATCGGGGCGGCTGACGCCGGCCAGCCAGACTTGTTGGTCGTGCTGTTCCAGAAGCAGGCGAAACGGCCCGGCTGGGGTTTTAATATTGATGGCTGTGGCTGTGGCTGTGGCTGTGGCTGTGGCTGTCGGCGTGGTTGTGACGATCGCCATCGCCACTGTCGCAGTTGCTGCCGTTTCCGCTGCTCTTACCGCCGTTGTGACATTGGCTAGGGGTCTGGTTTTGGTGTGGGATTGAGCTTGTCTTGGAGTCTGAACCGGAGCTTGGTTTTGCCCTTGCCCCTGTGGCGACGCCTGCTCCTGCACTTGGCTTTGCCATTCAAACACCAGCGTTTGGCCCAAATGATTACGCACAGTCTTAACCGCATACGCCTGCGGATGCGTGCCGGGAAAGCGTTCTATATCCAGCCACTGCTGTGTCGAAACACGCACATGGATTAGCCAGCCCTGCTCGTCAAACCTCAGAATCAACCCATTCGGGCCTTGCCAGAACCAGCCCTTACTTTGCACGTGTGCCGGTGGGTACAAGCGAGTCTGTCGTCCATCTGGCATGAACAGGGCATGTCCTTGCTGCCGCAATTGCAGGTCGTAATTCAAGGCCCAACCTGTGTGTCCCAGCGTCGGCGTAGGATTGCGCCCCCACCCATTCCAGTGACGCTGCAATTGCAGCAAAGGCCAGGCTTGGCTTAGCGGTAAGTCGGTATCGCTTTGGTATTTCTGCCCGCTCAGCAAGTCCACTGGATTGAGCAAACCCATATCGGCTGCGGGTTCGCCCTGTTCCCCCAAGGTGGCTGCTGGCGCGCAGCGGGTGGATGACGGGGGCAAGGGACATTCAAGCGAGCTTTGTGACCAGGCCAGGGATGGGCAGGTGATCAAGAGCAAGATTAGCCAAGACAGGAATGCGGCAGGCATGAAGGACTCTCCAAGACGGGGAAAATCCTGCTATCTTGCAGGGGTGTGTATCCTGAAAGTCGAATCGGAAACACAAAGATCCATAAGGAGAAACCGTATGCTAGTCGTCTTTAAAAGCAAAGCCGCCGCCGATGTGCTGATGTTCTCCGAACATGCCATGCCTATTCTCCGGGCCGCAGGGCGCTCCTACCCCGATGGTTTGCCCGAGCGTGGTGTGTTCACGGCAGAGCAATTGTCCGAAGCCATTGGCAATATTGAACGAGCGATTGGGCAAGACCGGGAAAACAAGCATTCGCCCCACGAGGACGAAGACGAGGAAAAGGAGCACCCGATGTCCCAGGTCGTCAGCTTCAGCCAACGCGCCTATCCTTTGCTGGATATGTTGCGCCAGGCAAATAACACCGGCGTGCCGGTCATGTGGGAACCGGCAGATAGTTCCTGGTAGTCCCTGGAATGTCGGCCTGCCGACAATTTGGTAGGCCTTCTTTGCTTAAGCTCCAGAGTTGATCTATTTTTTTTCGGAGATCGTCTATGAGCGCTATGGTGCTTGTGATCTTTAGTCCTCGCCAGCACATAGAGCTGGTCACTCCTATACAAACCATTGATCCGGAAAGCGGCAAGCAATCGCGCGACTGGTTCGATCGCACCTGGCAAGAGCTGGGCTGTGAACCCCTGCGAGCCAGCGGCAAAGTCCTGTTGTTGGACAAAATCATGGGCGTGGCTGATGCCATGGGTTATACGATGCTGTCGCAGGACGATGAACGCGCCCAGGAATTTGCACGCCATTGCTTGCAAGCGGTGGGTTCCATGCAGGTCACCGTGGATTTGCCGGGTTTGGCGGTCACGTACTGATCAGGCCAAGGCAATGGAAAACCGGCTCTGTAGGGCCGGTTTTTTTATGTTTTTTTGAATGTTTTTGGGCTTGTAAGGCGGTTGGTTTGCAGTTGATGCTGCCGTCACAGCTACAGCTACAGCTACAGCTACAGCTACAGCTACAGCTACAGCTACAGCTACAGCCATAGCCACCGTCACCGTCACCGTTATTGCCGCTGCCAGCGCCACTACACGGGGCAGGTATACCTTAATCATTTGAACGGCTGTCGGCCTAGCCTTGTTCCTGCCTGAGCTCCAGTTACACAATGCATAGGCTCAGTCCCCAAGGGCTTATTACAATCCAGCAGATTCAGACTTGGTCTTAGCCGGCATAGTCAGCAACCCTGTCACCCGAAGCAATATGGATCTCAAAACGCTAGAAAAACACCTTGATGCCTCGCCGCTGCTGCAAGCGCATAAACAGTATTTCCTGGATTTGGTGCAGCCAGCGGTGGCTATCCATTTGGGCAAGGACAAGGGCCAGCCCTTGCAAAGTCGTTTTGGTGGTCAACCTATGGTGCCTCCCGGTTTTACCTGGCCCGAGCATCCTGACGGCCATTATCTGTTTGTTGGCCAGATCAACTTCGCGGAATTGCCCAAGGGGCCGGATCGCCCGGCTGATTTGCCCAGCAGCGGCCTGCTGTCACTGTTCTACGGTTTCGATGAAGACGATGCCATTTTCTGGCGTGATGAGGACTATCTCAAGGCTTACTACTGGCCAGACACCAGCGGTTTTCAGGAGATCCAGGCGCCCCACTGTTGGAGTACCCGTAGCTGGGCGCTGCAGTTTGAAAACTGCATCGACATTCCGCGTCATGAAGAACTGCGTCAGGATTGGCCAGTGCCTTTCGAGGAACTCTACGACTGGTTCGATAAGCTGGAAGAAAACGGTGATTTGCCTGGCGACTATCTGTTGGGCCGTCCTTCCTGGGACAGCCTGGCTTATGACCCTACGCCCAATCAGGTGGAGCATCCAAGTCAATCGCGCTGGTGCTCTTTGCTGACCGTACAGTCGCACGAAAAACTGCATTGGTGCTGGCAGGATGGTGCACGCCTCATGGCTTTTATCGAGGACGATAAATTACGGGCCAAAGACTTCAGCCGTTTGCAGGTTGACTGCGGTTAAAGGCAATCAAGCTATTGAGGGCATGGCTGGTTGCGTTGACGCGGAATAACAAAGGCTGAAGATATTTCCCCTATGCTCTGTTGCCAAGCCAAGCCAAGCCAAGCCAAGCCAAGCCAAGCCAAGCCAAGCCAAGCCAAGCCAAGCCAAGCCAAGCCAAGCCAAGCCAAGCCAAGGTGGATGTTTGCGCCATTGTTGATGCGGGTTGCATTTCGTTGCTGGGTTTGCCGCGTGTTGAGATGAGCAGTCATGCTGCGCCCACGAAAAACCCGCCTTGTGGGCGGGTTGCAGGCAGAGCGACGATAAGTCGGGCTGCAAAAGCGGGTCAGGCGCGGCCGGGATGGGCCGGGCGGGCGCTGGAGTGGGATCACCACCCCAGTCACGACATAAAGATCGTTAGGCGGTGGTCGCTTCAGCTTCTTGCTGGGCGATGGTGTGGCGGTTAACCGCGCTCAAGATCGCCAGGAAGGAGGATGTCACGATGTCGGCGTGAACGCCCACACCAAAGCCCGATGGACTGTCACCGATACGCATTTCCACGTAAGCGGCAGCGCGGGTTTCCGCACCGGAACCAATGGCGTGTTCGTTGTAGTCCATGATCTTGATGGACATATCCAAAGCATTCACAAAGGCAGAGATCGCGCCTTCGCCCGACCCCTTCAAGGTGCGAACCTGACCGTCGTGTTCCACATCCACTTCAATCGTGAATTGCTGGCCGCTGTCGGCGTGCGGCTGGCTGATGATGTTGTGCTTGAGCAGCTTGTAGTGCTTTTTGCAGTTCAGGTATTCGGACTCGAAAATGCCGTACACGTCCGCAGGTGTGACTTCCTTGCCGGAAGAATCGGTCACGCGCTGAATGGCACGGCTGAATTCGATTTGCATGCGGCGTGGCAAGACCAGACCGTGCTCTTGTTCCAGCAGGTAGGACACACCGCCCTTGCCTGACTGGCTGTTGACGCGAATAACCGCATCGTAGCTGCGGCCCAGGTCGGCCGGGTCGATTGGCAAGTAAGGCACTTCCCACAGTTCGTCGGATTTTTGCTGTGCCAAGCCTTTCTTGATGGCGTCCTGGTGGGAGCCGGAGAAGGCGGTAAACACCAGGTCGCCCGCGTAAGGATGGCGTGGGTGCACGGGCAACTGGTTGCAGTACTCGGCGGTGCGGCGCACTTCGTCGATGTCCGAGAAGTCCAGCTCAGGGTTCACACCCTGGGTGTACAGGTTCAGGGCCAAGGTCACCAGGCAGACGTTGCCGGTGCGCTCGCCGCTACCGAACAAGCAACCTTCGATACGGTCTGCGCCCGCCATCACGGCCAGTTCAGCAGCAGCCACCGCCGTACCACGGTCGTTGTGCGGGTGTACGCTCAGGGTCACGTTGCTGCGTTGCTCCAGATTGTTGTGCATCCACTCGATCTGGTCGGCGTACATATTGGGCGTGGTGGCCTCAATGGTGGCGGGCAAGTTCAAAATGACGCGCTCGTCGGTGGCTGGGTCCCAGGCTTTCACCACCGCATTACACACGTCCAGAGCGAATTCAGGCTCGGTGGTGCTGAACACTTCGGGCGAGTACTCGTAGCCCCATTGGGTTTGCGGGTACTTGGCCACTTCGCTTTTGACCAGACGTGTACCGGTCAAGGCAATTTCCTTGATCTCGTCCTTGCTCAAGTTAAAGACGACCTTGCGAAAGGCCGGCGCACATGCGTTGTACAAGTGAATGATGGCGCGTTTGGCGCCCGCAGCGGCTTCGACTGTGCGCTTGATCAGGTCTTCACGCGATTGCGTCAAGACGATGATGGTGACGTCTTCAGGAATACGGTTTTCGTCGATCAGCTTGCGAACGAAATCGAAGTCGGTCTGCGATGCGGAAGGGAAACCGACCTCGATTTCCTTGAAACCGATTTTGACGAGTTGCTCGAAAAAGCGCAGTTTGCGAGCCACGTTCATGGGCTCGATCAGGGACTGATTGCCGTCACGCAAGTCAGTGCTCATCCAGATGGGCGCTTTGGTAATGCGCTTGGACGGCCAGGTGCGCTCAGCGAAGTCGCGATCAAAGGCGACAAAAGGACGATACTTTTGAGAGGGGTTTTTCAGCATTGCCATGGGGATACCTGTCGGACAAAAAGTGTTGATTACTTCTTGCCGTCACCAGCGATTGCAGCATTTACGTAGGCCGGTGGCGGCACAAATGACGTAGATGTGGCTGAGTATTGGCTGCCGAACTGCCACAGGACACTAGGCCCGGCAACCGGACGCTAGTAGTAGCAGCTGGGATAGGATGGAGGCAGGGGCCGAGGAACGGCCTTCACGCACGGAACGCGACAAGGTTGCTTCAGCGGCGGGGCTGAAACCTTGGCAAGCGTAGGAGAGTTGGCGTGCGTGAGTCATGACCATTAGTCAAACACAAAAGAAACAGGAAGGCAAGTGTCAGGTTTGTGGTTCTTGGCGCTCATAGTCGGCCTGTAACAGGCGGCTTTGTTGCTCGGCCAGTTCGATCTTGCCAAAGCGGCCAGCGCGCAACTCGCTATAGGCGCGTTGTAAATCACCCACAGTCAAAGGGCTGCGCTGATCGGGCCAGCACCACAAAATGACTTCACGGGCCGGACGGCTGAGCGATCGGGCCAACTGAGCCACGGTGGACTCGTCGATAATGCGTTGCTGGTTGCGTTGCATGACCCTTTGTATAAAGCCATACAAAAGATAGGCAATAATGAGCGTTATGACGCCCACTACCGTCCACCAGAAAAACGGGTTGTATTGTTTGATCAGCGCCAGGTTTTGAATGCTCAAGGCCTGCAGGCCAGAGTAATCCAGGCCACGCCCGAAGCTGATAAGACGGTTGAGAAGGTCCCACCAGATAATGGCTACTACGACAGTGATGACGGTGCAGATAATAGTGGCTGTGGCGCACAGCTTGAACAGAGTGCTACGCAGAGCCTGACTATCGTTGGCGGTGGGTGTCTGGGCGTTGTCAGTTTTCATGGAAACGATTGTACCTATGCTTACGCGTCAGTCACTAGATTTACGCCAGCAGCAAACGCTGGTTTTGACGCCGCAATTGCAACAGTCTATTAAAGTGTTGCAGCTATCGGGGGCCGAGCTGGAGCAGGAGTTGGCTCAAGCTTTGCTGGACAACCCTTTGCTGGAACGTTTGGACGTGCAGATGGATGTCGCCGCCGAGCCATTGCCCGAAGCCGCTTCGGGCGAGGCGGAATCCTCGTGGGCGAGTCTGGAGTTTCCCAAGCACCAAGGGGATTCGCATGACCCTGATTGGTCCCCCGAATCGGCCATTGACCAGGACCTGGCTGCTTATCTAAGCGAGCAGTTGGGATTGTTGCGTTTGAGCGACCGTGACCGGGTCCTGGCACAGTTGTTAATCGACGAGCTGGACGATAACGGCTACCTGCCCGTCTCTTTGGACGAGGTGCTGGCCTGCCTGCCCGCTGAGCTGGATATTGATGAAAGTGATTTGCGCTGCGCGCTGGCACAGGTGCAGTCTTTGGACCCGGCCGGTGTCGGTGCGCGGGATCTGGCCGAGTGCCTGAGCTTGCAACTGATGCAACAGGCCCAGCAACTGGAGCCCGCCTTGTTTGATTGCGCCCGCTATCTGGTGCGTGAGCATGTCGGCGTTCTGGCCTCGCCCAGTCAACTGCGTCAGCGCTGTGCAGGCCTCTATCCGGCCGAGCTGGTGGAGCGGGCCCATCATTTGATCCTGAAACTGGACCCCAAGCCGGGGCGTGCCTGGACGCAGAACGTCTCGGCGTATGTCGTGCCGGACGTCTTGCTGATTCGTGGCAAGGATAGCTGGCAGGCGGCCTTGAATCCCCTGGCTGTACCGCGCCTGCAACTGGTGAACCTGCACGATTATGAAATTGAAGCGCACCCAGCCTTATTGGCAGAGCGCCAAAAAGCGACTGGCTTGCTGCGCAGCGTCAACAGTCGCTTTGTGACGATTTTGCGCGTAGCACAAGCGATCGTGCAGATGCAGCAGGATTTCTTCACGCAGGGTGTGTCGGCCTTGAAACCCATGCAGTTGGCCGATCTGGCGGCTGAACTGGATTTGCATGAGTCGACGATTTCGCGTGCAACGCGGCAAAAGTACATGCAAACACCGCATGGGGTGATGGAGCTTAAACAGTTCTTTACCGTGGCCTTGGCCAGTGTGGATGGCAAGGCCGATATGTCCGCTGCTTCGGTGCGGGCGCAGATTGTACAGATGATTCGTGACGAGCCACCGGCCAAGCCTTTGTCGGACCAGCAGATTACCGATCTCTTGCAGGCTCAGGGCCTGACGTTGGCGCGCCGTACAGTGGCCAAATACCGGGAGGCGGAAGGTTTGGCACCGGCTTCACAGCGCAAGATGCGGGCAGCGGCGGGAGTCTAGGGCGACAGCCACAGCAGGCCCAAGATACTTGGCAAGACGCTTTGAAACAATAAAAAAAACAGGGCCTGCATACACGCATGAACAGGCCCTGCAAAAGCAAAGTTAGCGCCTGCCATCCAGACGGAGTCACTGGATCGCAGGGTTATTGTTGGTCTATTTAGAATTTCATGGTGGCCGAAGCCAGGAAGGTACGTGGTGAGCCTTGGCCATTGCTTAAAGGCACGACCCAGTAGGCTTTATTGCCTACGTTTTCCAGGCTGGCGCGCAAGGTCACTTCCTTGCCGGCAAAACGTGTTTTGTAGCGCATGCCCAGGTCATAAGTGGTCACGCCCGGCATGTAGTAACTGTTGCTGGCGTTGGCATATTGCTTGGACTGGGTGTGCAGATTGGCATTTAAGGTCAGGCCTTGAACAAAGGGGGTGTCCCATTCAATCCCGGCCTTGGCAACCCAGCGGGACAGGCCAACGGCGCTACGCCCTTCGGTATCCGGGTTGCTGGCCTTGCGGATTTTAGGATCCAGGTAGGCGATACCGCCAGTCAGACGCCAGTTCTTGGCAATCTGGCCAAACACCTGTACTTCCACGCCTCGGTTGCGCTGACGACCGTCGTAGCTCAAGTTGGGCTTGCCATTGAAGCGCTCATTGCTCTCGTAGCTATTGGGCTGGGTAATGTCGAACAGGGCGGCGGTCAGTGCGTAGTCGCCACTGTCGTACTTCATCCCGATCTCGTATTGGCGTGTTTTCTGGGGGGCGAAGACTTGACCTTCGTTGGCGTAGTCGTCGCCCACAATCATGCCCTGGGTTAGACCTTCGGCATAGTTGGCGTACAGCATCCAGTCGTCCTGCAGTTGCCAGACACCGGCAATAGTGGGTGTCAGGGCGTTCTTGCGGTAATTATCGCTCTTGCCGCTTTTATCCTTGGTGCTGACCCATTGCTGGCGAAGACCCAGGGTCAACTGATATTTGCCGTCTGCAAAAGACAGGGTATCGGCCAGCGCCGTACTGTAAAGATAGCTGACGTTAGGCGCACTTAGCCCATTCATGGGGACATAAGGGCGTGCCGGGTAGTCCGGATCATAGATATTGATGGTCTCAGACCAGCCCTTGATGGAGGTGTTGTCGCTGCGCGAGCTTTTACGATTCCAGTCCAGCCCGGCGCTGATGGTGTGCTGCACCGAGCCGGTGTCAAAGCTGTAGAACAGGCCGGTATTGGCAGCCAGGTTGTAGCCAGTATTGTTGCGCCGAGTCGCGGCCAGCTTCAGGTCCCCTTGCTCGTTCAGCAAGGTGCTGCCCTTGGTGTTGTAGTTGTTCATCTCGGACTTGCTGTAACCCGCCGAACCGTACAGGGCCAGCTTGTCGCTGGCAGCCCAGTCTGCACGGATCAGCGCCGTGGTTTCACGCGTCAGGCCGGCAGCCCAAGGGACACCCAACAAGACATCGCCTTTGGGAGGCGTAGGCAGTGGGTTCTTGTCCAGACCCTTGGCCAGACGCACACCCCGATTCAGGCCGGAAATGTACTCTTCCAGGTGATACAGGTCGGCGGACAACTTGAGCGATCCCAGACGGTAGTCCGCTCCCAGCGAGATCAGTTTGTCGCGATTGGTACGGTGATCCACCACGCCCTCGCCGTCCTTGAACACGCCGTTCAAGCGCAGGCCCAGCTCATTGGATTGACCGAAACGGCGGCCCAGATCCAGATGCGTCCCGAATTGGGAGGGCTGGATGTAGGACAGGGTAATGTTGCTAATGGGATCGTCCGTGGCGCGCTTGGTCACCAGATTGATCGAGCCACCCACATCATTGCTGGCATTCATGCCGTTCAGAACGGCAGAGGGGCCTTTGAGAATTTCTAAACGCTCTGCGATGGCCATCACGCGGCGGCCACTGGTCAAGCCTTGCAAACCATTTAGAGACACGTCACCGGCACGGAAACCCCGTATATACAAAGTGTCTTTCCCACCTGTTCCACCTGCACCGGGTGTCTGCACGGAAGGGTCGTTCTTGCTGATCAGAATGCGCAGTTCCTGGCCTTGCAGGTCCTCGATGTAGTCGCTGGTGTAGTTGATGGTGCTAAAGGGGGTGTTCATGACATCCCGGTTGCCCAGCAAACCCAGATTGCCGCCGGTAGCGACATGATTGCCTTCGTACGCAGGCGGCAAATCAATGTATTCGCTGGCTTTGACTTCAATAGTGGACAAAGACGTAACCGGGGGAGCATCGGAGGATTGTGCCCAACTGCTGCCCGCACTGAGCAGGCTCAGGCCAACAAAATAAGAAATACGCATGGATTTGTAATCTAAATATAAATGATTATCATTAATGTTTCATTTGTAGCATCTGCTTGTAGGGGGTTCAAGCAGTTAGGTGGCTTTGTGATATAAAAACGACCCTAAGAAACTTAGGGGTATAAGGAGACGATGCAGTCGATTTCGCTCCGAAATCGCGCCGGAATTAGGGTTTCAGGGGGATTTTTGAGCAAAATCGTGGCATGTCTGGCTCGACGGTGGGAATGCGTCCCATGGAGCAGTTTTGGCAAAACAGGCGATGTTTGCTTGGCAAGGGGAAGGCAAAGGAGCTGTGATGACTCCCGGCTATAAGGGAGCGGCTCAAGAAATTGTTTTATTTTTGGCCTGAACTGGCTTGAGCTGTGTTTCGATACTTGTCGACTGCGACTGCGACTGCGACTGCGACTGCGACTGCGACTGCGACTGCGACTGCGACTGCGACTGCGACTGCGACTGCGACTGCGACTGCGACTGCGACTGCGACTGCGACTGCGACTGCGACTGCCAGGGCGGGAGGCAGGTAGGCAGCGGTGGAAGTCCCCTTCCGCGACTGCCCCCTTTATCTATCGTCCTTAGCTAAATAACCAGGGTTCCTGTTCCCGGCGTTTCTGTTCGTAAGCCTGGATCTGATCCATTTTCTGTTCCGTCACGCTAATGTCGTCCAGCGCCAGCAGCAGGCGGTGGCGACGTTCTGGTTCCACCTGAAAACGGATGTGCTGGTCGGGACCGATCACCATGCAGGCTTGCAGATCCACCGTCCATTCATCCCACGGATTGTGCGTGACAGCAGTGAATAAGGCATCAATCTGCTCCGCAGCCAGTTGTATGGGCAACATGCCGTTTTTAAAGCAGTTATTGCGGAAGATGTCGGCAAATGAAGGGGCGATCAGCATCGCAATGCCCAAATCCTTCAGTGCCCAGACCGCGTGTTCACGGCTGGACCCGCAGCCAAAATTCTCGCGTCCCAGCAGAATGCGTGCCCCTTGTGCGCTGGGCTGATGCAGACAAAAACTGTTGATCGGCTCACGCTCGGCCAGCGGTTTGCCAGGGTAGCCAATATCGGCGTAACGCCAGTTGTCGAAGGCATATTGCCCAAAGCCGGTACGCGACAAGGAGGTCATGTACTGCTTGGGCAAGATCGCGTCGGTATCCACATTGGCGCGGTCCAGCGCAATCAGGCGCGAGCGCACGGAAGTAAAAACTGTGTTCATACGGCGTCCCAGTGGCGGATATCGACAAGATGGCCTGCAATTGCGGCGGCAGCCGCCATGGCGGGGCTCATCAGGTGTGTGCGTCCCAAGGCGCCCTGCCTGCCCTCGAAGTTACGGTTGGAGGTGGAGGCGCAGCGCTCGCCCGGATTTAGACGGTCTTCGTTCATGCCCAGGCACATGGAGCAGCCCGGCTCGCGCCATTCAAAACCGGCTTGCGTGAATACCTGGTCCAAGCCTTCCTGCTCGGCCTGACGGCGTACCAGTCCCGAGCCGGGGACCACCAAGGCTTGCCGCACCGTGCTGGCTACTCGCTTGCCTTTGACCATGGCCGCAGCGCTACGCAGGTCTTCAATGCGAGCGTTGGTACAGGAGCCAATAAACACCCGATCTACGGCGAGGCCTGCCAGCGGTTGGCCGGCCTGCAAATCCATATAGTTCAAGGCGCGTTGAGCATCAGCCTGTTTACCTGTGGCGGCTGCTAATGGATCAGGCACAAGCTGGTCGATGGCCGCCGCCATATCGGGGGACGTGCCCCAGGTCACGGTGGGGGCGACTTGGGCGGCGTCGATTTGCAGGTGCTGATCGTATTGGCAACCCTCATCGCTGATCAGCGTGCGCCAGTATTGTTCCGCCTTGTCCCATGCCTGTCCTTTCGGTGCCAAGGGACGGCCGCGCACATAGTCCAGGGTCTTGTCGTCCACGGCGACCAAGCCAATACGGGCACCCGCTTCGATCGCCATATTGCACAAGGTCATGCGCCCTTCCATGGACAAGGCCCGGATGGCCGGACCGGTAAATTCAATGGCACAGTCCCGCCCGCCGTCCGTGCCCATGCGGGCAATGATGTGCAGGATCAGATCCTTGGCGGTGCTGGTGGCAGGCAGTTCGCCTTGCACGTCTATTTGCAGGCTGCGCATGCGCTTTGCGGCCAGGCACTGCGTGGCCAGAACATGCTCCACCTCGGAGGTGCCAATGCCAAACGCCAAGGCGGCAAACGCGCCATGTGTGCTGGTGTGGGAATCGCCAGCCACAATGCTGGAACCGGGCAAGGTCATGCCCTGTTCGGGTCCGATCACGTGGATGATGCCTTGGCGCTCGTCATCCAGCCCAAAGTAGCGCAGGCCAAACTCCCGGCTATTGATTTCCATCTGGTCGATCTGCGCTTGGGCCAACGGATCTTCCAGACGCTGATTGCGGCGGCGGGTGGGCACGTTGTGGTCCACCGTCGTCAGCGCGGTGTCGGGGCGACGCACCGAGCGTCCGGCCAAGCGCAAACTCTCGAAGGCTTGCGGACTGGTGACTTCGTACAACAACTGACGGTCTATGTAGATCAGATCATGCTCATTGTCTACCGCCGCAACGCGATGTGTATCCCAGAGCTTTTGAAACAGGGTACGGGCTGTGTTCATGGTTGGCACACTTTCAAGGCATAGGCCGGCCTGGCTTTGTGCAGGCGACTTTGAATAGGCTCTTGCGTCAGAGCCGCGATTTCTTCGGCTAAAGGCTGGAGCGCTTCCAGATTCAAGCCTGTGTCCACGCCGCTGATCTGGAACATATGCGCCAGATCTTCCAGGCTGGCATTGCCGCTGGCACCAGGGGCATAAGGGCAACCGCCCAAACCGGCCAAAGCCGCATCGAAACGACGCCCGCCTTCACGGTACGCCGCCCAGGCATTGGCCAGTGCCAGCCCGCGGGTGTCATGAAAATGGCCGGTGACGCCCTGCTCGCCATACAAACTCAAGGCGGCTTGGGTCAGGCGCTCTACCTCCACAGGTGAACCCATGCCAGTGGTATCGCACAGGCTGATGGAACTGGCTCCCATGCGCTGCACTTGTTGCATCAAGGCAATCACGTGTGCGGGGGCGACGGGGCCGGTAAAGGGGCAGCCAAAAGCGGTGGACAGAGATACGTTGACCGGCGTCTTGCCTGCTGCCTCCAGTACCTGTTCCAACTGGACCAGCGATTGTGTAATGTTCATGCGCAGGTTGGCCTGGTTATGCGCTTCAGAGGCTGAAAACACAAAATTCAGCTCGTTCATACGGGCTGCCAAGGCGCGCTGTGCCCCGCGCAGGTTGGGGACCAGCGCGGTGTAGCAGACCTGAGGGGCGCGTGTAGTCAGGCTGGCCAGCTCATCGGCATCTGCCAGGGATGGAATGGCTTTGGGTGAAGTAAAGGACGTCAACTCGATCTTGCGCACGCCGCATTGAGGCAGCGCTTGTGCGATACGCAGCTTGTCCGGCGTAGGCACCCAGCGTGGCACGATTTGCAGGCCGTCCCGCAAGGTGACGTCGGTGATCAATACGGTACTCATTCCACGATTCCTTGTTCACGCAGGGCTTGGCGGCGCTCCGGGCTGATGCCTAGTTCTTCCAGGATGCTATCGGTGTGTTCGCCCAACTCTGGCCCCAACCATTGGGTGGCACCGGGGCTGCGGCTAAGCTTGGGCACAATGCCGGGGATGGTCAGTTCCTGGCCGTCTTGCAGCGTGTGTGTTTCCAGCATGCCGCGAGCCTGGTAGTGCGGGTCATCCAGAATGTCGGCGGCGGTGTAGATACTGCCGCTGGGAACTTCAGCCTGATCCAGCACGCCCAGTATCTCTTCCAGGCTGCGGCCGCCGGTCCAGTCGCCAATGGTCTGGTCCAGCATGGCGCTGTGTTCCACACGTCCGGCGTTGTCGGACAAGCGCGGATCGTGGGCCAGATCGGGACGGTCCATGGCCTGCATCAAACGGATGAAGATGGCATCGCTGTTGGCGGCAATCACCACCCATTTACCATCGCCGGTGGGGTAGGTGTTGGACGGGGCGATACCGGGCAAGCTGGCTCCAGTGCGTTCGCGTTGATGGCCGTTCAGTTGATAGTCTGGAATCAGGCTTTCCATGATGGCAAAGACGGATTCATACAAGGCCACATCAATCATTTGGCCTTGTCCCCCTTCCTGGCGCAGATGGTGCATGGCCAGCAGCGCGCCTATGGTGCCGTACAGTGAAGCCAGCGTATCGCCCAGGCTGACACCGGCTCGTACGGGGGGGCGATCCGGATAGCCGGTGCCATATCGCAGGCCACCCATACATTCTGCGATGGCTGCAAAGCCAGGGCGGCGGTGATAAGGGCCGTCCTGCCCATAGCCGGAGACGCGCACCATGATCAGGCGCGGGTTCAGTGCATGCAGTGTTTCCCAGCCCAGGCCCCAGTGCTCCAGCACACCAGGGCGGAAATTTTCAATGACAATATCGCTTTGTAAAGCCAGTTCACGGGCAATTTCCTGGCCTTCGGGCTGGCGCAGATCCAGCGCAATGGAACGCTTGTTGCGGCTTTGCACACGCCACCACAGCGAGGTGTCCTTATGCAACTGCCGCCAGCGGCGCAGCGGATCGCCCTTGCCGGGCGGTTCGATCTTGATGACATCGGCCCCGAATTGGGCCAGCAAGCTACCGGCATAAGGGCCGGCAATCAGCGAACCCAGCTCCAGGACTTTGATCCCTTTGAGCGGTGATTCGGTAATGTTTTTCTTATCCATATCTGTTTCCTCCAGTTATTGATTCTGGGATAGAAATGGAAAGTGGAAAAGCAGTTATATATTATGCTGCCATCGTAAAAAACGTGGATGGAAATAAATAAAAACCCGCATGGCGCGGGTTTTTGTTTTTAAAGTGTTCTAGGTAGCCAAAGAATGATTTCTGGAAATATCGTCAAGATGATAATCGCCACAATTTCCAGGGCGACAAAGGGCAGCGCGCCACGTGTAATCTGCTGCAATGAGATCTGCGGAGCAATACCTTTGATGACGTATAAATTCAATCCCACCGGCGGTGTAATGACGGCCATTTCGCAGGCAATAATCATGACGATGCCAAACCACAATGGGTCGTAGCCCAGAGCAATAATAACGGGTAGTACAACGGGGGTGGTAATTAGAATAAGAGAGACAATATCCAGAAACATGCCGATCAAAATAAGAAACAGCAGAATGAATATTAAAATTACCCACGATGGCTGAGACGAGGCGGTAATCAGCGCAACCAGTTTTTGCGGAATCATCAGACGCGTCATGATGTAGCCAAACAGCAGTGCTGCGGCCAGAATCAGCAAAATCATGCCGCTGGTGACGGCTGTGGAGCGCAATATTTGCAGTGCAGTGCGCCAGTTCATCTCGCCATAGGCCATGGCGATCAGAAAGGCTCCCGTTGCGCCGATGCCAGCGGCTTCGGTGGGGGTGGCAATACCCAGATAGATCGTGCCCAGAACCAGCAAAATCAGCAGTGCGGCAGCCCAGATATCTTTCAGGGCACCGAGCTTTTGCGCCCAAGTTACCGTTTCGGCATTGCGAGGGGCAGCTTCGGGGCGGAAGATGGCAATGAACACGACATACATGACCATCATGACAGTTACCATCAGGGCCGGCAGCAAGGCACCAATGAACAACTTGCCGATGGATTGGTCCGCCATTTCGCCATACAGCACAAAGCCGATGCTGGGAGGAATCAGCAAGGCCAGTGCACCGGCGGCAGCAATGGTGCCACCAGACAGGCTAGGTGAGTAGCCACGCTTGAGCATTTCAGGAATGGCAAAGCGGCCAATGGTGGCGGCACCGGCCACACTGACCCCGCTCATGGCACCGAACACAGCCGAGCTGCCTATACTGGCCACTGCCAAACCACCGGGCAAACGGTTCAACCAAAGGTAAAACAACTGATAGAGCTTGCCGCCGATACTGGTTCGCGCAATGACTTCGCCCATCAAGATAAATAGCGGGATGGCGATCAGGGAATAGCTGGCCATGCCACGGTGCAAGGTGGCGGGGATGACGTCCAGACCGGCCAGTCCGGACTTCATTAAAATGCCGGAAATACTGGCAACACCCAGTGCGGCGAAGATGGGGGTGCCGATGACCATCAGGATGGCAAAGCAAGCCATCATCAGGCTGAAGATGAGCATGGAATCCATGTCAGAACTCCTTGATGCTGTCGTTGGATTCCACGCGGTTCGGAATGAACAATTGGCGCAGGGCAGCCAGGCCCAGCAAAGTACCACCCAGCGGAATCATGCCGTACGCCATCCACAGGGGGAAACGCAGCATGGACGATGAGCGGTAGTTGCGGGCAAGGGCCGTTTCCACTACCGAAATACCGGCCCATAGCAGCACCAAGCAGAAAAACAGAATGCACAGTTGCGACACGCAGGAGGCCAGGCGCTGGCCGCGTGGAGAAAACTTCTGATGGAAAGCCTCCACGCTGACGTGGCGGTTTTCCAGATGGACCCAGCCTATGGACAGCCAGGAGCAGATCAGCAGCAAATAGACACATATTTCAGTGATATAGATGCTGGGACTGTTAAAGACATAGCGAGCGATAACGCCGTAGGTGCAGGCAAGCATCAATGCAGCCAGCGCGATTTCGGCTACAAAAATGGCGACTCGGTTGCTGCCATGCGCAAAGGCACCCAGGAAATGAGTAAGTGAATTCATGGTGTCTCCACACGAGGGCTGCACGCCAGCACTTCATACTGGCGTGCATTCACGCGTGATCAGGGCTGGCGGGTTTTCTCGATCAGGTCCAGGTAGGCAGGACCGTTATCAACCTGCTTGCTCCACTCGTCAATAGCGGGACGGGTCAGTTTGCGCATCTCGTCCAGTTGTGCAGGTTCAATGCGGTTGATGGTTACACCGGCTTGTTGGTAGCGCGTCAGAGCCTGGTCTACAAAGGCGTTAACACGTTCAAACTGCTCTTGGTCCCGCTGGTGAGCGGCCTTGCGGATGATCTCTTGCAGATCAGGTGGCAGGGACTCCCACTTTTTACGGTTGATGGTCAGCACGGACACGTCGATACCAAAGTTGGCGATGGAAAGGTACTTGGCGACTTCGTACAGATTGCGGCCAATACCGGTCAGCAATGGGCGTGGGGTCGCGTCGATTACACCGCGGTCAAAGGCCAGGTATAGCTCGGAAGACGGCATGCCGGTAGGCGAGCCGCCCAGCAATTGCAGTGCGCGTGCGTCCATGGAGCTGGTCGAGGCCCAGACTTTACCCTTGGCATCAGCGGCCGAATTGATGGGGGACTTGCGGCTGTAGAACTCGTACGGATCCCAGGGAGCCAGGCCCAGCACAACGGCATCGTGCGTGTCGCGCAGCTCCTGCTCGGCACCTAGCTTGAACAGGCCCTGGTCCAGGGCGCGCTTTAGGTGAGCCGTGCTGTCAAACAGAAATGGCAGGGTGAAAATGTTCAGCGCAGGTATGGTACCGCTGGGGTAGGTGCTGGTCATGTTGATGATGTCCACGTCACCACGCGACAGGGCAGGCAGTTCCTCGTAGCCGTCAAACAACTGGCCGGAATGGAACACATTGATCTTGATGCGGCCCTGGCTTTCTTTTTCTACGTTCTGAACGAAGTTCTCGATGGGTTTCCAGGCGTATTCGTAAGCCGGTGGCAGGTAGGTTGAAAAGGTCAGCTCGACTTCTTGGGCGTGCGCAGGCGAGATGCCCAGCGTCAGGGTGCAGGCGGCCAGAGCCGCTGTCAGGGCTTTTTTCATGAATGTCTCCTGTGGTTTCTTTTTTTGTGTGGCGTTAAAGCGTGTGTAAATGGGCGATCAAGTTGGCCGAGGGCAGTACTTCGGCGTATTTGCTGGCCATATCGACCAGATTGCTGCGGTGTTGGGCTGGTGAGCGGTCAGCTACCGCATCTTCAGCCACGAACGGGGCAAATCCTGATTGCAGGCTGTCTACCACGCTGGCACGCACGCAACCGCTGGTGGTGGCGCCGGTCATAATCAGCATGTCGCAGCCTTGATGGGCCAGCAAGGCGGGCAGTGGCGTGCCATAAAAGGCGGAGGCCTGGGTCTTGTACAGGATGATGTCTTGTGCAGGGTCGTAATCGAGCCGTGGATCCAGCTCACAGGCCGAGGAGCCGCGCAGCAGGCAGCGCAATGACGAAGCCTTGGTCAGCCACAGATTGGCGTCGGCCAGATGAGCTTCGTAGCCAATGATGGTGAAAATAACGCGGCCCTTGCCACGCATGGCGCCGATCAAGGCATTGGTTTGCTCGATCTGGCTGTCGCAGTTTGATGCCAGTGGTGTCAGACCAGGCTCTGTAAAACCGCGTTGAAAGTCGATAACGACCAAAGCTGGCTGTTGCCCCAAGGGCAGGGTGCCGTCAAACCCCCCTTTCAGATTGTCGCTGTCGCGCATTTGTTCTCCCTTTACTATTTTTCCCCGATTTAAATAATCAGGTTCCGTATTATTTGTGTAGTCTGTCATCGCTAATGACGTGAGTACAGCGTCAAAATACGATGGTGCTATCGCAATTTATGATGGTAAGGCGCTTGTCGATTCGCCTCTCCTAGGATGGAATACCGGCTTATGAACATCGATCCCAAATCTTTGCGACTATTTTTGTTGGTGCTGGAACGCGGCACCATCTCGGGGGCGGCCGAGCAGTTTCACATTGCGCCTGCGGCAGTCAGCAAGCGCCTTAGCGATCTGGAGCAGCAATTAGGCGCGGCTTTGATCGAGCGTAGCAATAAAGGTGTGTATCCGACCGCAGCAGGTAAATCGCTGGCCGCCATGGCTCAGCGTTTGCTCGATGATATGGACGCCATGGGGGCCTTGATGCGTGACTTTGCCGGAGGGGCTACCGGCAATGTGCGGATTGCGGCGAACCTGTCCTCCATCACGCAATTTCTGCCGCAGGCCCTAAGCTCTTTTATGGCGCGTCATCCTAAAGTGCGGGTGTCGTTGGAGGAGCGGATCAGTGCCGGAGTCGCGCAGGCGGTGGCTGACAATAATGCGGATCTGGGTGTGTTGATTCGAGGCGTAGGTAGTGCTGAGGTGGAGTACTACGACTACCGTCAGGACCAGTTGGTTTTGCTGGTGTCGGCGAATCATCCATTGGCTGGACGGAACGAGCTGGCCTTTAGTGAAACGCTGGATTTTGACTATGTCGGGATGCATACCGGCAGTCACCCCAATCTTTTGCTGTTACGTGCTGCCAGCGAGCTGGAGCGTACCTGGCGTTGCCGTGTACAGGTAACCAGCTATGATGCCCAATGCCGCATGATTGAGGCCGGTCTTGGCATTGGTGTGCTGCCGCGCTCTGTGGCGCAATCCTATGTGCAAAGCCTGGGCCTGGTGATGTGTGTGATCAAGGAACCTTGGACGGCTCGTCGTGTCGCCTTGTGTGTGCGTAGCCGTTATAGCTTGTCGCCCGCTGCGCGCTTGTTGATGGACCACTTGTTGCAGAATTGATGCGTTTGTCGGTGTTGGGTCAGCCTGCAAAGGCAGGCGGAAAGCGCTTCTTGGATATATGTTGGCGTGATAGCTTTCTTAATGAGAATGACTCTTGATATTTTTATGTTTCTTGATAATAATAGTTCTCATGTTTATCTGCATATGTAACGCGATCACCGAGCGTCAAGTACAAGAAGCTGTACGTGGCGGCGCTTCCAGCCTGGCAGACCTGCAAGGTCAGCTTGGCGTGGCGTCTTGCTGTGGCTGCTGCGCCGAGACGGCTCAGGATTATTTGCCCGGCGGGCGCTATGCCAATCAAACCATGATTGCTAGCCTTGAAACCGCCCGGGTGGATTACGCTGCCAACGACAGCCTGATCCCTGCCCCTGAGTTCGGCCGCCTTGTTTGTCGCGCCTAAGCGCGTGTTTTTGATCAGGATTTCACATTCCCGCTGTTGCTAGTGGGAATGATTGTTATTGTTCCTGCTACTAACCCAAAAGTGCAACGCTTTCTGGGTGCTTCTTTGTTTTTTAAGCCATTGCCCATGCGTGCATGGTAGCCTGTCACATTCACCCCCCACTGTGTTTTTGCCTATATCGCGCTTGTGTGCGATCACTGGCGGCAGTAGCGTTTGTGGGGGCTCGGCGGCTCCTTGGGGGGAGCGCCGTCAGATTTACAGGAGAACAGCATGTTTGGCGATAAAGTGGTAATTCAGCATCTGAACAAGCAGCTAAAGAACGAACTAACAGCAATCAATCAATACTTCTTGCACGCTCGCATGTTGAACCATTGGGGCTTTAACAAGCTGGGCAAACATGAGTATGACGAGTCCATCGGCGAGATGAAGCACGCCGATATGCTGATTGAACGTATCTTCATGTTGGACGGCCTGCCCAACCTGCAGGACATGCACAAGATCATGATCGGTGAGAACGTGCCTGAACTGCTGGGCTGTGACTTGAAGCTGGAACAGGCTGCCCGTCAGACGGTGGTGGAAGCGATTGAGTACTGTGAGTCCACCCGCGATTATGTCTCGCGTGATTTGTTTTTGAAGATTTTGGACGATACCGAAGAACACATCGATTGGCTGGGTACACAGCTGGAGCTAATCGAAAAAGTGGGACTGCAGAACTACCTGCAATCACAGATGGGCGATCACGGCGAGTAAGCTTGCTGGTTGCTCAGACAATAAAAAGCACCCGTTCTCTAACGGGTGCTTTTTTATTTTCCCTGCCATTCGCAGTGCGCGGCCTTGGACGTGAAGTGCTTAAGGGTAAAGGGTGGTAGTGGTCAAAAAAACGCGGCTGTTTCTTTAGAAGGATTTTTTTGGACAGCCAGGAACCTTGCCCCATGCATCGTTTGGACCGCAATATTTATTCCGGGCGTCCCAGGAGCAACTTGGGCGATCAAAAAATCCTTTTTGGCTACAGGCATTTAACTCTTGCTGCAGTTGTGCCTGCCAGGCGCCGCCATTGTTGCTGGCCACTTGAATATCTTGTGGTGGTGGTGGCGGTGGTGTGCCGACATCGACCGGCTGAATGGGCTCGGTGCCACCCAGATTCACGCGGGCAATTCCTTGCAACTCCCGGTTCTGCTCAGCCATGGCGATTTGTATCGCCTGCTCCAGCGAAATGGAGGTTGTGGCCAAAGCAATGGGAGGCTGCTCTTCAGTAAGGGTAGACGTGTCGATTTCCCAAGCAATCGGCGTTGGGGCTTGTGGCACGCCTAAGCGACCGTTGATCAAGGGTTGTGGCGGCTGGGCGGTAAAGGGCTTGCCATCGGCATCGAGCGTAGGCAGATCGGACGGATCAGGCGTACTGACCACCATAGACTTCTCTGGGCCGTGCGCGATGAGCCAGTTCCCCAGTTCCAGGCCGCCCCACACTGAGGCACCTGCGGCCAGCAGCAAGACAGCAATGATAAAACGCCAGGGCATAAGCGATGTCTCGGTTTTGAGTCAGGAGCGATCCGATGGGTCGGATGCGCGTTATTAAAAGAAAAGAGCCGTCATTGTAGCGAAATGTCGGCCCTGTTCTTGTGACAGAATTAGACGGCATCCCCGAAAACGTGTCCACCGTGTTCACGTAATGCGTGAAATTCAATGCCTGGATTGAGCTCCTGAGCCACACGCAGTTGCGCAGGCGATGTTGCTAAAAAGGCAATGGCCTCGACCACGTCATAGGCAATATTGCCGGCGTTGGTCTCGATAAACTTCTTCATGTCTTTAGGGTCTTTGGCGGTGACCCAACGAGCCAGGTTAAAGCGGCTGGACGATAGGCGTGCTTCCACACCGTATTCGGTTTTCAGGCGGTGTGCCACCACTTCAAACTGCAGTTGGCCGACAGCACCCAGGAGCATCATGCCCCCTGCCATATGGGGACGGAACACCTGAATGGCGCCCTCTTCACCCAGTTGGGTCAGGCCGGTACGCAACTGTTTAGTGCGCAAAGGATCTTTGACCTCAATGGACTGGAACAGTTCAGGGGCAAAGAACGGCAAGCCGGTGAACTGCAGGTTTTCGCCTTCAGTCAGCACGTCGCCCAATTGCAGGATGCCGTGATTGGGGACACCGATGATGTCACCGGCAAAGGCATCGTCCAGCAGTTCACGACGTTGCGACAGGAAGGACACCACGTTGTTGGGGCGAATTTCCTTGCCAGTACGTGACACTTTCAGTTTCATGCCGCGCTTGAAATGGCCCGAGCTGACGCGCACAAAGGCCACGCGGTCACGGTGGGCGGGGTCCATATTGGCTTGCACCTTGAACACCACACCACTGAACTTGGGTTCGTCGGGCTGCACTTCGCGCTGCAAGGCGGCGCGTGGGCCTGGAGAAGGGGCCAGGTCAACCAGCGCGTCCAGCACTTCCTGCACACCAAAGTTATTGATGGCCGAGCCAAAGAAAACAGGCGTTTGCTGGCCAGCCAGGAACATTTCCAGGTCGAACTCTGGGGCGGCGGCGTTGAGCAGCTCAATCTCTTCCTGTGCCTTTTCAAAGGGTTCGCCAAAACGCTCGGCAATCACGGGGTTGTCCAGGCCGGGGATGATTTCATCCTGGCCATGGCGTTCCTGACCGGGTTTGAACACACGCATATGATTGGCGCGCAGATTGAACACACCGCCAAAGCGACGTGCCATCCCGATAGGCCAGGAAAAAGGCACCACTTCCATACCCAGGTGCGATTCAATTTCCGACAGCACATCCAGCGGCTCTTGAACTTCGCGGTCCAGCTTGTTCACAAAGGTGATGATGGGCGTATTGCGAGCCCGGCACACTTGCAAGAGGCGGATGGTCTGCGGTTCCACACCGTTGGCCGCGTCAATCACCATCAAGGCGGCGTCCACAGCGGTCAGCACACGGTAGGTATCTTCCGAGAAGTCCTGGTGACCAGGGGTGTCGAGCAAGTTGATCACGCAGTCGCGGTACTCCATCTGCATGACCGAGGAGGCCACCGAAATACCACGTTGTTTTTCAATTTCCATCCAGTCCGAGGAGGCATGGCGGCTGGCTTTACGGGCCTTGACGCTCCCTGCAATCTGAATCGCACCTGCGAACAGCAGCAGTTTTTCAGTCAGTGTGGTCTTACCCGCGTCAGGGTGCGAAATGATGGCAAAGGTGCGGCGTTTCTTGACTTCAGAGCGTATGTCACCGGACGACATTGAAAATCCTTGTGGCAGCGCCAGTCTGGCGCGTGGAAAACAGTGAGCGAATTATCCGTAAAGCAGGGCTTGGGGGCAAGTTGATGCGTGCACAAGGCTAACGCGACACGCCGGCCAATACCGTCCCTGCCAAGATAAATAGCGAACCGAATACGCGGTTCAGCAGCCGTACGTGGCTGGCCTGACGGAGCAAATGCAACATGCGTGCGGCCAGCGAAGTGTAGCAACCCATGGCCACCAGATCCGTAAAGCACAGGGTCATGGCGATCAGCAGGTATTGCAGTGGCATGGGCCGATTCAAGTCCAGAAACTGGGGCATGATGGCCAGCAGAAATACCAGCCCCTTGGGGTTGGTGATATTGATCAGACAACCACGAAGCAATAGATCACGAATGCGAAAATCGCTGGGTGCCTGGCCTGTGACCTGCACCGGCATGGCGTCAGTGCGTAATTGCTTCCAGCCCAGATAAATCAGGTACGCCGCGCCCAGCCACTTAAGCGTGGTGAACGCCAGTTCCGAGCGCGCCAGGACTTGTCCAAGCCCCAGGCTGATGATGAATATCTGGATCATGATTCCGATATTCAGGCCAATCGCCATCCAATACCCACGTTTGAAGCCGTATTTCAGGCCCGAGGACATGGAGGAGATCGCGCCGGGACCGGGTGAGAAGGAAATGACCCAGGAAGCCGCGAAAAAGGCGAGCCAGGTGCTCAGTGCCATGGTGTGCTCGGTTCAAAGGCGGGCGCTGTGCCCGCCTTTGGCAGGCACAGCCCCTTTTGCAGGGTTTAGGCTTTGGCTTGGGCGGCGCTGCGGTTGCTGCGGTTCGGGCCACGGCTGTCCTGACGGCCACCGGGGCGGCCTTGACCGGCACGGGCAGCACCACCACCTGCACCACCAGGAGCGGCGCTGCGACGTGGACGGTTGTCATTGCCAGGACGGCGTGGACGGCTTTCGCCATTACCACCACGGCCTTCAGGCGAGCGAGCCTGACCACCACCGCCACCCGTGCGACGAGCACCTGCTGGAGCACGAGCACCAGGGCCAGGAGCGCTGTGGAAACGGCGCTCTGCGTAGGTGTCTTCCTTGGCTTCTTCAGCCAGAGCAGCACGCGAGGGAGGCGTCCAGCCTTCCACCACGATGCGCTCGATAGGATTGCGGGTCATGCGCTCGATCTGCTTGAGCAAACGCATTTCGCTGCGATCGACCAGCGACAGGGCCACACCTTCGCTACCGGCACGGCCAGTACGGCCAATACGGTGAACGTAATCTTCAGGCACGTTAGGCAGTTCGAAGTTCACCACGTAAGGCAGTTGATCAATGTCCAGACCACGTGCGGCGATGTCGGTGGCAACCAGCACCACAACCTTGCCGTTCTTGAAGCCGGCCAGCGCACGGGTACGAGCCGCCTGGCTCTTGTTGCCGTGCAGGGCTTCAGCCGCCATACCGTCTTTGGACAGTTTTTCGGCCAAACGGTTGGCGCCGTGCTTGGTGCGGCAGAACACCAGCACCTGGTTCCAACTGCTTTCGCGGATGATGTGGCTTAGCAGGTCACGTTTGTGTGCCTGGTCAGCCAGAATCACTTGCTGGGTAATCAGTTCATTGGTGGTGTTGCGAGCAGCAACAGCCACTTCGACCGGGTTGTTCAGCGAGCTGCGGGCCAGCTCACGGATTTCGTCCGAGAAGGTAGCCGAGAACAGCAGGGTCTGACGCTCAACGGGCATCAGGCTGATGATCTTGCGAATGTCGCGGATAAAGCCCATGTCCAGCATGCGGTCGGCTTCGTCCAGCACCAGAATTTCCACGCCAGTCAGGTCTACCGTGCGTTGACGCACGTGATCCAGCAAACGGCCAGGGGTCGCGACCAGAATGTCCAGTGGCTTGCGCAGGGCATGGAACTGGGGGTTGATGTTCACGCCACCAAACATGACCATCGAGCGCAGACGGGTGTGCTGGCTGTACAAACGTACCGATTCTTCAACCTGGGCGGCCAGTTCACGGGTAGGAGCCAGGATCAGCGCACGTGGGCGGCCTGGTTTACGATTTTGCTGAGGGTTGTTCAGCAGACGGTGCAAGATAGGCAGGGTAAAGCCTGCGGTCTTGCCAGTGCCGGTTTGAGCAGCGGCCAACAGGTCACCACCTTCAATGACCTTAGGGATAGCCTGGGCCTGAATAGGGGTGGGGTGGGTATAGCCTGCGTCGGTTACAGCACGCAACAGAGGTTCTGCCAGCTCAAGAGAGGCAAAAGTGATTTGAGAGTCCAAGAATTTTCCAGTGACTAGCCCAAAAGCCCTCTTTGGGGCCCTACCAATCCAGGCTAAGGTATTTTGTTTATGGCGACGATGCCACGGCAGGGGCAAGAACGCCGCCTGCTGCAAGAGGCGCAGTGATTGGTGCGCTGCGCAATCAGCCATTATAGCGTGAAATCAGTAAAAATCCTCATTGACCATCTTGTATCATTTTGAGTGGTCGCGTTAAAACAACCTGTTTCAAGCATCAAAGGTCAGGCTTGCTGCGTAGCCGGATTTGACAGAAATTGTTAAGCGCCGTCATAGACGCACTTGTTATGCGGCGGGACGCGGTTTACGCTGGGCGTGCACGCACTGCCGGGCTCGGTTTGGCAGGTGCCCGAGCGAATGGGTTAGAACCCTTTTTTGTTGTTTATCTGCTTATTTTTGCAGGAAAAAATCATGACATCATGGATACGATGGGTCTTTATCAGCAGTGTAGCGGTCTTGCTCTCTGGTTGTGGGTATAACGAGATCCAGCGCCTGGACGAGCAGGTCAAGGCTGCTTGGTCGCAAACCTTGAATCAATACGAGCGCCGGGCCGAACTGGTGCCCAAACTGGTCAGCTCGGTCAATGCCTATATGGTTAACGAGCGTGCGGTGCTCACCCAAGTCACTGAGGCTCGCGCCAAGGTCGGCACGATTCAGATGAAAGTGGATGATCTGGACAATCCCGAAGTCATGGCGCGTTTCCAGCAAGCCCAGAACCAGTTGTCCTCGGCCTTGTCGCGTTTGATTGCCGTCTCGGAAAACTACCCACAACTGAAAAGCGACGGCCTGTTCCGTGATTTGATGACACAGCTTGAAGGCACGGAAAACCGTATCGCTACCGAGCGTGGCCGTTATGTACAGGCTGTGCAGGAATACAACCTGTTCATTCGTCAGTTCCCTACCCTGATTACCGCCAAGCTATTTGGTTACAAGGTCAAGGAAAACTACGGTGTGGATCGTCAAAGCGAGATCACGCGGGATCCCGAGGTCAAGTTTGATATCCCTGCGACCCCTGCTCCTGCCGGGTCTTGATTAATTCTGGAGGTGGCACCATGAGCGTGCACGATCTTGCACGGACTGCTGGGCCTGGGTCTGCACGTTCTGGCAGGCTGGTCTGGGTTTGTGGCTGGTTGATGGCACTGCTGTTCTTGTGCTGGCCCTGGGCACAAGCGCATGCCAAACCCGAGCCTATTCCCGCCATTGCGGGTTGGGTGACCGATACCACGGGCACCTTGAGTCCGGATCAAAAAGACGCCCTGAACCAGCAGCTCAAGGCGGTGGAGCAGGAAAAAGGCGCACAGGTGGTCATTTTGATGGTGCCCACCACGGGTGACGAAACCATCGAGCAATACGCCTTGCGTGTTTTTGATCAGTGGGAAATTGGCCGCAAAAAAGTGGATGACGGCATCTTGCTGCTGGTGGCCAAGGATGATCGCCGCATGCGTATCCAGACCGGCTACGGCTTGGAAGGCGCAGTGACCGATTTGCAGGCTGGCCGCATCATTCGCGAACAGATGACGCCTCGTTTTATGGAAGGCAATTTCTACGCTGGTATTCAGGCTGCTGCCGATAGTCTGGTGGGCTTGGTCAATGGTGAAGAGCTTCCCCCTCCCCCTAAGAATGCGCCTGTTACTTCGTCAGGTGAAGAAGGCGTGTTCTGGGAGCCTTTGCTGGCTGTGGGGGCAATTGTGTTTTTTGCCTCTCCCTTGTTTGCTGCTTTTGCCGCAGGCGTCTTTACCCTGATTGTCTCGGGCAGTATTGGCTTGGCCTTGTTGGCTGCTGTTGTGGGCGCTGGATTGAGCCTGATTGGCCGACTCTTTGGTGCGGGCGGTAAGTCCAGTTCCGGGCGTGCCTCGCGCCGTGGTGGCGTCATTGGAGGGTTGGGCGGTTATTCTTCCGGTGGCTTTGGTGGAAATGGTGGCAGTGGCGGGGGCTTCGGTGGTTTTGGCGGAGGCAGCGGCGGCGGTGGTGGCGGTAGCGGAGGCGGTGGCGCTTCCGGTAGTTGGTAAGGCCACAGGGGAGCGATATGAGTGTGAATTGGAAAGAACTCTCGGGCTGGGCGTCGGTGCAAGGTCAATGGCTGCGCCGTCGTTATTTCAATGCTGAAATGCTGGGCCATCTGGCTGAACAGATCCGCAAAGGTGAAGAGGATCATAGCGGTGAGCTGGTCGTTGCCATTGAAGCCGTTTTACCCGCTCATGAAGCCGACAGCGCCCAACGTGCTCTGGAGGTTTTTGGCCGTTTGCGTGTCTGGGATACGCCTTTGAATTCTGGCGTTTTGCTGTACCTGGCCTTGGGCCAACGCCGTATCCATATCATTGCGGACCGGGGTATCCAGGCCGATCCGGCGCAATGGGAACAGATCTGTCGGCAACTGGAGAAAGATCTGGCCTCGCGCGAGTATTTGTCCGGCTTGCTGGGGGCGGTCAGTGCCATCGAAGCGGTCTTGCAAAAAGGCGCCCCGACGCAGACTCCGGGTGCGGCGGGCAATGCTTTGCCTGACGAACCGGTACTCCTTTAAGTGGTGGCCAGTGCCATGAAACCGTCTGAATCCGTCGGCTCCTGGCAGCAGCAAACTCTGGTGGAAGCCATACGTTTGCGCGAAACCCTGTGGGGCCCTATTGAGGACCTGTCTGAATCGCGCCGTGCGCGGGCGGCGGGTGGCTCATTTGCTCAACGTGTATCGGCACGCGCTTTGGCTCTGGCGCGGCGCGATGGGCTGGAACAAGCCTGGACGCGTTGGTGGCGTATGGCCCGCCTCCTGCTGATCGCCATGGCGGTGCTGGCTTTGTTGGCAGGCGCCGGGACCGCTGCAGGAGCACTGGGCGATGGCAGTCGAGCCGTGAATGTATTGACGGCCTTGGGGGCTTTGCTGGGTTTGCACGCGCTGACCTTTATTTTCTGGCTGTTCAGCTTGTTCTGGTCCGGTAAAAGCGCTGGCACAGGCAGTTGGGCCAGTGATGCCTGGTGGTGGCTAAGTCGCCGCTTCGTCAAAGGCGATGCCAGTCTGGTACCCCAGGCTTTTGCCGCCGTACTGGCACGCCGAGGGAGCCAGTCCTGGCTAGCGGGTCTGATCAGCCATAGCTTGTGGGTGCTGGCCTTTTTGTCAGCCTTGAGCACCCTGCTGTTATTGCTGGCTTCGCGCCGCTATCACTTCAATTGGGAAACCACGCTTTTGACGCCAGATAGCTTTGTCTGGCTGGTTGAAGGCCTGGGTGCCCTGCCGTCCTTATTGGGCTTTGCCCAGCCCGATACCTTCACCATACGTAGCAGCGATGGCCTGCAAGTGCTGGATGCCCAGGCTCAGGCCCTGTGGTCCAGTTGGCTGTTGGGCGCGGTGGTCACCTATGGTTTGCTGCCTCGTGTGCTGGCCTTGGCCTGGAGCCTGTGGCAATGGCGTAAACATACGGCTCGCTTGAGTCTGGATGACAGCCTGCCGGGCCTGGCAGAGTTGCGTCCGCGCTTGATGCCAGCCAGCGAACCGACGGGCGTGGATGAATTGGCATCGCCCGACAGGGTGGCTCGCATTCAAAGCCAGCCCAGCACGCCTTTGACCGCTAATGCGCTGTGCGTGGTGGGGCTGGAGTTACCGCCAGAACATAGCTGGCCGCCTGCTTTCGTGCAGACACAGATGCAGGACTTGGGCCGGGTGGATTCGCGCGCTGAGCGCCTGGATATTCTGGGGCGCTTGCAGTCGGCCAGTCCTCGCCATTTGTTGATGGTATGTGATGCCGCCCAGACGCCGGACCGTGGTGTGGTGGCAACGCTGGTTGAATGGGCACAGTTGGCCCAGCAATCCGATGTGGTGTTGCTGGACGACGCCTTGGCCGACCCGGACCAGACGCGCCGTCGCAGTTGGCATGAGCGCTTGGTGGCGGCAGGCTTTGCGCCTGGGCAGATTCACGATCAATGGCCAGACTTGTCTACGAAGGAGCCATCATGAGTGCGGCGGCTTTGACGCTGGCGGTGGTGGGTCACACCAATACGGGTAAAACCTCTTTGCTGCGTACCCTGACACGGGATACGGAGTTTGGTCAGATCAGCAATAGCCCTGGCACTACACGGCATGTGGAAGGAGCCAGACTGACGGTGGACGGCGAGGCCCTGGTGGAGCTGTTCGACACCCCCGGCCTGGAAGACAGCATGGCCTTGCTGGACTTTATGGATCAGCTCAGCCAGCCCGGTGAACGTATTGATGGACCGGAGCGGATACGTCGTTTTCTGGAGTCCCCGGCGGCACAGGGCCGTTTCGAGCAGGAAGCCCGTGTGCTGCGCAAGTTGCAATCTTGCGATGCGGGTTTGTATGTGGTGGATGCGCGCGATCCTGTCTTGAGCAAGCATAAGGACGAGCTGACTTTGTTGGCCTATAGCGGGCGGCCTTTGCTGCCTGTGCTCAATTTCGTGCGTAGTCCGCAGGCGCGGGTACAGGAATGGCGCAGTGCGTTGGCACGTCTGGGGCTGCATGCCTTGGCGGAGTTCGATACGGTGGCACCGGCTTTGGATGGCGAGGCTTTACTGTACGACAAGCTTGCCGTTCTGCTGGAGACGCAGGCCGGAGTGTTGCAGCAGTTGAAAGTGGATTTGGCGCAGCAGGCGGTATTGCGGCGTCGAGACGCGATGCGGCTGCTGGCAGAATTGCTGGTGGATGTGGCGGCCTGGCGGGTCAGTACACCCTCGGACAAGGAGGCCATGGAACTGGCCGCGCAGCAGTTAAAGGAGCCGGTCTTGGCGCGCGAGGCCAAGAGTGTGCAGGCTTTGCTCAAGCGCTACAGCTTTGGCCGTCAGGATGTGGTGGCGGACCTGCTGCATTTTGACGGTGGTCGTTGGGGCATGGACTTGTTTGATCCCCAGGCCTTGAAGGAGTTTGGCGTGCAGTTGGGCAAGGGTGTGGCTGCCGGTGCCATGGCCGGCGCGACGCTGGATGTGATGACGGGCGGTCTGAGCTTAGGAACCGGGACGGTTCTGGGCGCCTTGGCAGGTGGTTTGTGGCAAGGCGCGGACAAATGGGGCCAGCGTTTGATGGGCAAGTTGCGGGGCGAGACTGAGCTTAGCGTGGATGATGCCGTCTTGCGTTTGCTGGCGGTGCGGCAGCTAAGTTTGATGGCGGCTTTGGAGCGACGCGGTCATGCCGCACAGACGCCGATTCGCCTGGGCGAGATTGATGCCGAGAATTTCGATCAGGCCTTGCAGCGGGAGTTGAACGTGTGGCGGGCACAAGGTCTGCCGGAGGAGCTGGCACAGGCACGGATTCATCCGGCCTGGTCGACTTTGCGAGCGGACTATGCGCCGGACTCACGGCGCGAGGCGTGTGTGCAGGGGTTGGTGCAGCGTCTGCTGGGGGCGCGCAATGCGCCTGGCGCTAATACTGTCGGGCGGCCGCAGGGATAGCCAGTCACGGCTTATTGCTTGTCTTCTTTCACTACGTGCGCGTAACAAACCGGCGAACTGGGTTCATTGCCGTCGTGTAGGCGATCCTCTTTGGCCAAAGCCTCGATCACAGCCTGTTTCAGCACCGTCAGATAGGAGGTTTGCGGGTCGTGGGTGGCGGTTAGCAATTGCAGCTCGCCTTGGCGGGCCAGTTTCATCAGGGGAAACAAGGCGTCGGGGTCGTGCTGCAGTTGTTCGTGATAGCGGTGCTGGAATTGCTCGGGGGAGATGGCGCCGCTATGAAAATTTTTGCGCAATTCGCTTGCCGGGCTGGCCTCGTGCAGCCATTGGATGTCGCCCAACTCGTCTTTGCTCAGACCGCGTGGCCAGAGGCGGTCTGTGAGTACACGGGCCGCTTTGCCGGCAGGCTCATGGATGGCGTCGTAAATGCGACTTAAGGTGATCGTGTAGGGCATGACTGGCTCCGGGAGCGTCAGGCTTTGTGTGTTCAGGCGCTGGCGGTCAATGACACAGCGTCTGTTTTTTCTGTGAGTCAGGGTCGCGATAGCTACAGGTATCAGTGAATCGCGCCTTATGCAGACTGGCAGACTGCGGTATGGCAGCCTTCCAGTAGTGTGTGGCCGTGGGGATACTGCGGATTGCCAATCACATTAGCTGCAAGGCTGCGGTTTTGTATTTATACGGCGTTTTACGCTTTTTTGCTGATCAGTCCGTAGACAAAGAGGACGATGATGGCACCCACGATGGAGCCGATCCAGCCTGCGCCTTGCCCTGGCACGTACCAGCCCATGGCTTGTCCCAGATAACCTGCCACAAAGGCACCGACAATACCCAGGATGGTTGTCATTATCCATCCCATTTTTTGGTCGCCGGGCATGATGGCTCGTGCCAGCAAACCTACGATAAAGCCCACAATAATCATGGAGATAATACCCATCGTGCTACTCCTGTGCTGTGTGTCGGTCTGGGGTTCGGACCGCTCCGCTTATATTAGGTATGGAGTTTTTAGGCGTCTATCGTTTTGCGTTTTGGAAACAGAGAAAAACGTCAGGTTTTGTAAATGAAGGGCTTGTAATCCACTTCGTTATGTCGGGTGATCGTTGCCTGCATCTGGCTCGGCTTAACCCAGTAAGGCGGGTTTGCGTTTTTGTACCCACTGCGTGGCCTGCTCACATGCGTAGGGCAGTGACAGGAGACTTTGCGTTTGGCAATCTAGCCCGACAGGGTCTGCGTATTGGCCATGATGATGTCTCGGGCCATACCCCGGTCGGGGGAGGTTGTTGCGAAGGCTTGGCGCTCTAAAGAAGGGGGCCTGCCTGCCAGCGACAGCAAGCCGGTGGTTGTTAAAACGTGGTGGCGCGTACCCGGCTGTGTCGGGGAAACAGCCATGGTTGTCTCCGGTATTTTTATAGGCTTTCCAAGCGGTCGAGCATATTCTATGCAGGTACAATGCGCGGCTCAAACGCCAAAAAATCATCAAGTTGATGCGGTCTGTGCATAAGCCGGTTCAAGCGTCAGCAAGGGGACAAGCATGGGCTTTCGCAAGCTGCGGCACTTTGTGGCCGTTTGCGAACACGGTACGTTTGTCAGGTCGCACGCAATTGCCGGCCTTGGATATTGTTTATGATCTGGCGCGCCGTCTTTGTAGGGCTTAGGCTAAACGCCCTTTTTCTCGATCCGTCTTGTTTGAGGGTTTGCTGATGACGATTCCCTTGCCTACGCTGGACCTGCAGTCGCTTGATGCCGATCACGTTTTGCGCGCATTTATCGGTTGGTGGCCGGACGTACAAACCCGTGCCTGGCTGGCCGAACAGGCGCTGCAGGCGCATGCGATTTACGGCGGGCGCATTATGCAGCCCGATCACTTTCACTTAACACTGGCATTTCTGGATGGCAGCCGCGTGTCTGATCTGCAGACCTTGGCGACACAGATGGCGCAATGGACGGAGCCGCAGATCAAGATGGACCTGACAATGTGTGATGTGTTTGAGAAACCGCGAGTGGTGTGGGCCGGGCCGGACGCGTCGCAAAGCCAGGCATTGACGGCCTTGCAGCAGTGGCACGAAGAGATTTGGGCCAAACTGATTGCCTTGGGCTGGACCCGGCAACCACGTCTTTTTCGTCCGCATGTCTCCTTGCTGCGCCATGCTCAGATTGCTGCTGGTCAGCCGCATGGCCATGCTTTGCCTACGCAGGCTTTTGTGGGGGATGGTGTGGGCCTGATTGTCTCTGTTCCTGGTGAACAGCGCAGTCAGTATCATCTGGCTGCCATGATCAAGCCCGAAAGGACAGGTGCATGAATATCCGCTTTTTGGAAACCTTTATCTGGATCGCTCGCTTGGGCAGTTTTCGTGCAGCCGCGAACAAGCAGCATTTGACGCAAGCGGCTGTCTCAGGGCGGATTGCGGCTCTGGAAAGCGAGTTTCAGAAAACCCTGTTTGAGCGCGGTCATCGTGATCTACGCCTGACCCCGGCAGGACGCAAGCTGATGCAGTATGCCGAGCAGATGCTGGGTATGGAGCACGATTTGCGCGAGGCCCTGGCAGGCTCCAGCCGTTTAAGCGGCCGTATGCGCCTGGGTGTGGTCGAATCCATTGTGCATACCTGGTTCAAGGATTTGATTCGTCAGTTGCATGCCCTCTACCCCGAACTGGAAATAGAGCTGACCGCCGAATCCACCTTGCGCCTGCATGACTTGCTCAAGCGCGGCACCATTGATGTGGCCTTGCAGACCGACCCCATCATGGGGGATGGCATACGCAACCTGCCGATGGGCTCCATGCGTATGGGCTGGGTGTGCATGGCCGATGAATCCATGCCGGTACGTAGCGGCTTGCAGGAACTGGTGCAGCGTTGGCCTTTAGTGACGTTTCCCCGTGGCTCCCAGCCGCATCTGGCCTTGGTGCAATTGCTCGAACCCTTGCCGGTGGATCAGGCACGGATTCACTATGTCTCTTCGATTGCCGCCAGCATGCAATTGATTGAAGCTCAACCTTGCATTGCGACTTTGCCCTTGGCGGCAGTCAGCCGTCAGTTGGACAGTGGGCTGTATCAGGAGATTGTGTGTGAGCATGCCTTGCCCGACTTGCGCCTGGTCGCCAGTTGGCGGCCTGACCCTTTAACGCAGACCGCCCAGGCAGTGATTGGCGTGGCGCTGGAGCGCATGCATCATTTTGCGGCCGAGCATCCTGGACTGGCTTTACCCCCGCCAGACACACGTGTCTTTGCCATTTAGCCTTTGAGGGTTTTCCCCTTGACTGTGCCTGTGTACGGATTGTCACCTTGCTTGATAATCTAGATACTGCGCCATTCGCTTTGTCTGATCGCTTTTTCCTATCGACCCAGGTGGAAATAAAACATTTGGATTCTGCTTAGAAGCCGTTGGACACTCCCACAAAGAGTGTGCAATAACCTTTTTGGGGAGGCTTTCGTGTCTGCTACTTTTCGTACTGATCGTGATGCACCGGGGGAACTGTTTATCTGGACGGATATCGCCCCTGAGCATGAGCAGGATTTCAATCAATGGTATGAGCGCGAGCACATGGCTGAACGCGCGGCCATACCGGGTTTTCAATGGTCGCGTCGTTATGTGCGCCATGGTGCCGGGCGCAAGTATCTGGCTTTGTATCGCACGCAGTCCTTGCGTGTTTTTGGGACGGCGGAATATAAAAAAGCCTTTGAGCAGCAAACGGACTGGTCTAATACCAATTTTGCCCGTATGAGCAATACCCAGCGCCGCGTAATGGCGGTGTCGTTGCTCGGTGGTGCTGGCACAGGTGCTGTTGTGTTGCTGGTACGTCTGCCAGAAGCGGCTCAGCGACAAGAGTTGGCACGTCAATGTGCCGCCTATCTGGAACAGACCGATGGCCTGCTGGCCTTGCGCGTACTGACACCTGATCCGGAGCTCTCTACCCCTTTACCGTCCGAGGATGTGCAACAGCGCAGCCTGGACCCTTACCTGGTGGCTGATCTGACCACCCTTGACGCCGCTCGTATCCTGGCTGCCCGCTTGCAGCAGGATTTAGGGGTGGCAACAAACGATGTATCCGAGTTTTCTTTGCTGTGGGATCTGCAGTCACGGGATCTGAATGCGGGCCGCTCATAAGGCGGTCATCACCTCAATTCTTGGGAGAAGCGACATCATGATTAAAAAACTACTTTCCATTGCCTGCGTCTTTGCGTTGGCAGGCACTGCTCAGGCCGCGACCAACTGGAACATGAGTACCGAGCAGCCCGATAGCAATTTCCTGACGCAAAATGCGCGCGAGTTCGCGGCGGATATCAAAGCGGCGACCAATGGCGAATTGAATATCAATGTGCAGTCGAACTCGGTGCTGCTCAAGCGCCCCGAGGTCAAGCGTGGCGTCCAGCAAGGCGTGGTGCAGGCTGGTGAAATGCTGGTGGCGGCCATCGGTAATGAAGATCCCCTGTTTGAAGTCGATAGCGTGCCCTTGCTGGCTTCGTCGTTCGATGAGTCAGAAAAGCTTTGGAAAGCCACACGTCCCTTCCTGGCAGAGCGCCTGGACAAGCAAGGCATCATTCTGGTGTATGGCTCGCCTTGGCCTCCGCAGGGGATTTACACCAAAAACCCCGTGGAACAACTGTCTGACCTGGAAGGCGTGCGTTTCCGTGCTTATAGCCCGGCAACCAGCCGTTTGGTCTCCTTGATGGGGGCCGTGCCGACCACTGTGCAAACGCCCGAAGTCCCTCAGGCTTTTTCCACCGGCATTATCGATGCCATGCTGACCTCGCCCGCCACGGGTGTGGACTCGCAGGCCTGGGACTATGTGAAGTACTACTACGATGCCCAGGTGTTTATTCCACAAAGCTTTGTGATCATTAACAAGCGTGCCTTTCAGCGTCTGCCCGAGAATGTTCAGAAAGCGGTTCTGGAAGCGGGTGAACGCGCCGAACAACGCGGTTGGGCCATGTCGCGCGAGCAAACGTCCAAACTGACCCAGACCATGGCCGATAAGGGCATGGTGGTAGGCCAGTTAAGCGAAAAGCTGGCCGGCGAGATGCGGGCGATCGGCCAGACCATGACCGAAGAGTGGTTGAAGAAAGCCGGTGCCGACGGTCAGAAGCTGCTTGATACCTACCGTCAGCCCTAAACAAGGAGTGCGTCCATGATTGTGCTCGAGCGTATGGCCAGAGTATGCGGCGCACTGGCCGCACTCTTTCTATGTTTGATCGGGGTGGTGGTGACGGCGCAGATCGTGGCGCGCCTGTTCTCTACGCAAATCCCCGCGTCGGATGATTTTGCTGGCTGGTTTATGGCAGCGTCGATTTTTCTGGCGCTGCCCTACGCCATGTTGCATGGCGACCATATCCGGGTGTCCTTGTTGCTGCAGGTGATCCCGGAGCGTTTGCGACGCCCTTATGAACTAGTGGCAACGCTGATCGGGCTTGTGCTGGCTGCCTGGTGTACCTGGGAGACGGCCCACTTTGTCTATGAGTCCTTTATCTACAAGGAAGTGGCGCAAGGCATGGTGGCAGTGCCGCTGTGGATTCCCCAATTGGGGATGCCCATTGGTCTGGGCTTGCTGACCTTGATGTTGTTGCGGCGCTTGCTGCGCGTGGTTCAAGGTCAAGAATTGGAGGCGACTGAGCATGGCTGATTTATCTCAGGCAATTGTGCTGTTTGTTGTTCTGCTTGCCTTGCTGGCCAGTGGCGTGTGGGTGGCACTGGTTCTGATCGCTTGCGGTATTTTGTCTATTTTTCTGTATGCCGATGCGCCTGCAGGCATTATTTTCGCGACCAAGGCGTGGGACTCCTCGGCCAGTTGGGCCTTGACGGCCTTGCCCCTGTTTATCTGGATGGGGGAGATTCTGTATCGCACCCGCCTGGCCGAAGACATGTTCAGTGGCCTGGGGCCGTGGGTACAGCGTTTGCCGGGCCGTCTGTTACACGTCAACACCTTGGGTTGCGGTATTTTTGCGGCGGTCAGCGGTTCGTCGGCGGCTACGGCGGCCACGATAGGCCGTATTTCCTTGCCTGAACTGAAGGCGCGTGGCTACGACGACAGGATCAGTATCGGTTCGCTGGCCGGTGCCGGGACCTTGGGCCTGCTGATTCCGCCTTCCATTGTGATGATTGTGTATGCGGTGGCCGCACAAGTTTCCATCATTCGACTGTTTGTGGCGGGTGTGCTGCCAGGCCTTTTGCTGATGTGTCTGTTTTCGGCCTACATCGCTTTTTGGTCTATCCGCCATCCGGATCGTGTGCCCTCGGCAACCGAGCAACTAAGCCTGAGCGAGAAGGTACGACGCTTGCGCTTGCTGTTGCCGGTCGTCTTGCTGATCATTGCGGTGATCGGGTCGATTTACGGGGGCATTGCCACGGCGACTGAAGCGGCTGTGCTGGGTGTCATTGGTTCTTTGGTGATCGCCGCTTTTGGTCGTTCCCTGAGCTGGAAAACCTTTACCGCCAGTTTGCTGGGTGCGGCGCGCACCTCGTGCATGATTTCCTTCATTCTGATCGGCGCCGCTTATTTGACCAGTGCCATGAGCTTTACTGGCCTGCCTGCAAATCTGGCGGCCTGGATTGGCTCTTTGGGCCTGAACCAATACGCTCTGATTGCTGTATTGACGGTGTTCTTTGTGATTTTGGGCGCCTTTCTGGATGGTATTTCCATTGTGGTGCTGACCACTTCGGTCTTGCTGCCTGCGGTGATTGCCGCCGGTATTGATCCCATCTGGTTTGGTGTTTATCTGATCCTGACCGTGGAAATGGCCCAGATTACCCCGCCTATTGGTTTTAACTTGTTTGTGATCCAGAGCATTACCGGGCGCAATCTGTTCGAGCTGGTACGCATGGCGCTCCCGTTTTTTCTGCTGCTGGTTCTGGCGACCGTCCTAGTGACGATATTCCCGCAAATTGTCCTGGTCTTGCCTAACGCCATGTAAGGGAGGCGGAAGATGGCACTTGCTTATGTGATCTTGGGTTCGCAACGCTACAAAGTAGAGCGCGCCTGGACTCAGGCTGATATCAGCGGCATCACCAGTGTGGCGGTGCTGACAGACGGGCGTATCGCTGCCTTGCTGCGTCGTCCGGCCTGTGTCTTGGTACTGGCACCGGATGGTCAGGTGTCAGCGCGCTGGTCTTTGGATGACATGCTGTGCCCGCACCATATCAGTGCCCGTCCGCAAGGCGGGGTGCTGGTGACGGATCTGGATGGACATCAGGTCCTGGCTTTGGGCCCCCAAGGCCATGAGCAATGGCGTTTGGGCACGCCTGGACAGCCCTGTTGGCAAGAGCCGTTCAACCATCCCACGCACGCCGTTGAATGTGGTGATGGCGGCTTGTGGGTAAGTGATGGCTACGGCAATACCGTGGTGCATCGCTTTGATCCGCAGCGCCAATGGCTGGCTGCGTTGGGGGCGCCTGGCCCAGGCCCTTTGCAGTTCAGCACGCCTCATATGCTCGCGTGTGCTGCTGATGGTTCGATCTGGGTAGCCGACCGCGAAAACAACCGTGTCCAGCATCTGGATGTCCAAGGCCGTTATCTGGGTGAATTGCGCCCCCTGCACAAACCCATGGCGGTGGCTGTGCAAACTGACGGTTCGGTGTTGGTTAGCGATCAAACGGCCAGCTTGTCTTTGTTCGACCCGGATTCGGGCACATTAGTAGGACGTTGCCGGGTGCAAGGTGTCTACGGACACGGGCTGTCCGTCGGCTTGGACGGGCGTATTTATATAGCGGAAATGTTGCCGGATTGTTTGACTTGCTTACAGCCCGCTTAATTGTCCACAAAGCATGAAAAAGTAGTCGGCGCTATGGAAGCTGTCAGAGCAAATCCATTAGACTATGCGCATGAATACGTCCGTGCCTCTGTATGTTCGTACAGATTCCCCTGGTCAGCTGCAATTGCTAGGCGATTGGTCCTTGCGTCACTATGAAGCGCTGCAAAGTAGTTTGCGCTCGATAAGTGACAAGCAGGGCCGTTGGTCTTTGGATTTCAGCCAATTGAAGTCCCTGGACACAACAGGTGCTCAAGTCCTGTGCGAATGGCTGGGTGCCGAGCGTGTGCAAACGGCCTTGGACAGTGCTCAAGGCTTGTCCAAAGAGCGCCATCAATTATTGCAAACCGTTGCCAAGGCAATGAGCCGCATGGATGAGGAGCACGTGGTTGCGGCGCGTTGGGGGATGACGGATCTGCTCGAGCGCGTGGGCCTGTCCATGATCCACATCACGCGCAATATGCGTGAGCTTTTGGGTTTTATTGGCCTGACGCTGGAAACGCTCATCCTGAATATGCTGCGGCCCAGCCAGTGGCGCGTCACCTCGATTGTGGCGCAGTTGGAAGAGACCGCCTTTAACGCCGTACCTATTGTGGCCTTGCTGACGTTCCTGGTGGGGGCGGTGATCGCATTTCTGGGAGCGACGGTGCTGGCGGATTTTGGCGCCACCATTTACACCGTAAATCTGGTTGGTTTTTCCTTTTTGCGTGAGTTTGCGGTGCTGTTGACGGCCATCTTGATGGCAGGCCGCACCGCCAGTGCCTTTACCGCGCAGATCGGCTCCATGAAAGCGAACGAAGAAATTGATGCTTTACGCGCTCAGGGCTTGAATCCCATGCTGATTCTGGTCATTCCGCGCGTATTGGCCATGCTATTGGCTATGCCTATCTTGACCTTTGTGGGCATGGTGGCCGGGATCTTCGGCGGCGGCTTGGTCTGCGCCCTGATTCTGGATATCTCGCCCACCATGTTCATCAATATCTTCAATCAGGATATTGATTTGCGGCACTTTGTGCTGGGCATGGCCAAGGCTCCGATTTTTGCCTTTTTGATTGCTGTGATCGGTTGCCAGGAAGGCTTTAAAGTGACCGGCAGCGCCCAGTCCGTGGGGGAGCACACGACTTCAGCCGTGGTGCAGTCCATCTTCATCGTGATCTTGATTGATGCGCTGGCCGCGCTGTTCTTCATGGAGATGGGATGGTAGAGGCAGCCGCTCGTCCCATTATTCAAGTACGTGATCTGGACAATCGCTTTGGCGATCATGTCGTGCATGAGCATCTGGATATGGATGTGTATCCCGGCGAGATTGTGGGCGTGGTGGGTGGTTCCGGCACAGGCAAGTCCGTGCTGCTGCGCTCCATTCTGGGACTGCGCCCACCCACCGGCGGCACGGTACGCATTTTTGATCAGGAAATCGGCACCCTGTCGCCCGAGGATCGTTCGCGGCTGGAGCGCCGTTTGGGCGTGCTGTTCCAGCAAGGCGCGTTGTTCTCCTCGCTGACGGTGGTGGAGAACATTGCCATGCCTCTGATCGAGCATATTGGCCTGTCTCGCGCTGCCGCTGAACATATTGCCGCCATGAAAATGGCCTTGGCAGGTTTACCGGCCAATGCGGCTACCAAATACCCAGCAGAATTGTCCGGTGGCATGATCAAGCGTGCTGCCCTGGCACGTGCGCTGGCGCTGGATCCGGAAATCCTGTTTCTGGATGAACCCACTGCCGGGCTGGACCCGGTGGGTGCGGGGGATTTTGACCAGCTTATTTTGACCTTGCGCGATGCGCTGGGATTGACCGTGTTTTTGGTGACACACGATCTGGATACGCTCTACACCATTTGTGATCGGGTGGCCGTGCTGGCGCAAAAGCGCGTGCTGGTCAACGACACACTGGCCCGCGTAGAGCAAGTTGATAACGACTGGATCCGGGAGTACTTCCACGGTCCACGGGGACGGGCCGCCCAACAGGCCCAAAACCGTCGTCAGGAGCATAATTAATGGAACCGCGTGCCCATCATGTATTGATCGGGGTCTTTACCTTGGTAGTGGCGGCGGCCGCTGTCCTGTTCTCGCTTTGGCTGGCCAAGTCGGGGCAAGATGCCGAGACCCGCGATTACGATATTGTCTTTCTGGAAGGTGTGCGTGGTCTGTCTCGTGGCAGCGCCGTGCAATACAACGGCTTGCGTGTCGGTGAAGTGCGCTTGCTGCGCCTGGACCCGAATGACTTGCAGCGTGTGCGAGCGCAAGTGGCGATTCAGGCTTCCATCCCGATTCATGAAGACACGCAAGCTCGCCTGGCACTGGCTGGTATCACCGGCCAGTCCGTGATCGAGCTTAGCGGCGGCACACCGAACAGCCCCTTGCTGGAAGCGCCCGACGATGGCCTGCCCATGATTGTGGCCTCGCCGTCTCCGCTGGCCCAATTGATGGCAGGTGGTGAGGAGCTGATGACGCAAATTTCCAAGTTGCTCGATAACGCCAATACGTTCCTGTCGTCCGAGAACTCCCAATCCCTGTCGGCCAGTCTGCAAAAACTGGAAGTCTTGATGGGCCAGCTCTCGACCGCCAGCGAAGGCGTGCCAGCCTTGGTGAAGGAGCTGTCCCAGGCCAGCCAGCAAGCCACCACCTTGCTGTCTTCTACACAAGGTCTGGTAGACCGTCAGGGTACGCAGGCCATGAATGCCATCCAGAAATCCATGGAAGATTTCAGCCGTGCCACGCAAAGCTTGAACACGCTGCTGCAGCAGAATTCGGCAGCTATTGGCCGGGGCGCTCAGGGTTTGACCGAGATCGAACCGGCATTGCGAGAATTGCGTCAGGTGCTGGCCGGTTTCCGCGCCGTCACCTCCCGTCTGGAAGATAATCCGGCCGGCTATCTTTTGGGTCGCGACAAATTACAGGAGTTCACACCATGATGCCCACTGTTGTGCGTCGTTTTTTACAGGTGTCGCTAGTGGGTCTGGCTGCCCTGTCTGCCGCTTGTTCTGTTCTGCCTCAGGCGGAGTCCCTGACGTATTATCAGCTTCCGGCAACGGCCTTGAAGGCGCAGTCCGCACCTGCTTCGCATAGAAGTTTAATCATTCAGGTGAACCGGCCTCACGCCGAGCGCCTGCTGGCCAGTTCGCGCATCACGGTGCTGCCTCAAGGTAATGAGCTCAGCGCGTATAAAGGCGTACGTTGGGGTGACGATGCACCCGCCCTGTTGCGTAACCGTCTGGCCGATGGTTTACGTGATGCGGCTCAATTCCGGGCGGTGGTGCTGGATAGCGAGTCCGTCATTGCTGATGTGGAGCTTGGCGGGACGCTGGGCGCCTTTCAGGTGGAGTATATCCAGGGCGTTCCACGGGTACGGATTCAGTTTGATGCTTTAGTGCGTGATCAGCGCTCGGGCCAGTTGATTCAGACCCGCCGCTTTGTCGCTCAACAAGAAGTTGACGGCACGGCCGTGCCACAGGTGGTTGAAGCATTTGGGCAGGCTACCGATGCCTTGTCCTTGCAAGTTAGCCAATGGTTAGCTTCTTTAACTGTTCAGGCCAATACGCTTTAATGACATGTACGAGTCACGTGATCAGCCCTTGATTTCGCGTTGGCAGTTTGCCAAGCGCCTGTTGGCGCATGCCTCGATCGGCATCGTGTTTGTGGTCTTTTCCCTGATGCTGGGGGCATTGGGCCATATGTGGTTTGAAGAGAACGTACATTGGCACGATGCGGCCTTGAATGCGGCCATGATGGTCGGTGGGTTGGGGCCGATGGCCTTGCCTGAAACATGGGCTGGCAAAGTGTTTTTTGCCATTTATGGGGCGTATGTCAGCCTGGTGTTGGCCGCAGCGTTCGGGCTGATTATTGCGCCGGTGCTGCATCGAATTTTGCACACCTTCCATCTGGAAGACTAAGCAACAGAAAAAAGGCCCCATACTACGCCTTGTGGTTTGCTGCCGTCCGAGGGGGGTTTTTATTGGCAGCACCGAGTCTTAAGGCGGTCTGGCGGCAAATAAGGCGCTGTGTTTTAAGTAGTTCCAAAAGGTTGGATCTCCCTCTTTTGAAGAAACTGCTCAAAACACAGCGCCTTTTCTATTGTCTGGCTATGAATCAGCCTTGTACGCGTTCCTGCTCCAGCTTGGCGATCAACGTGGGTAATTCATCCATGCGGCGGAAGGTGTCACGCACACCAAGACGGCGCAAGTCCTCTTGCTTGTCGGGGACCGGGCAATAGCCCAAGACGGTGGCCCCGGCAGCCAAGCCAGCCGTTGCGCCCGTGACGCTGTCTTCCACAACCAGACATTCCTTGGGGTCGACACCCAAGCCATGCGCGGCGGCCAGATAGACATCCGGGTAGGGTTTGTTGCGGGGCGTCTCTGCACCGCTATAGATATGGGTGCCAAAGTAATCCAGCAGGCCAGTCTGGCCCAGTTGCAGTGCCAGCTTGCCGCGGTCGGCGCCGGACGCACAGGCAATCATGCCGGGCTTGTCGCGCAAGATCGCGTCCAGCGTGTCCTGAATACCGGGAATGGCCATGACTTCATTGCTCAGTGCATGGTTGCGGCGCATGCGAAAGGCCATTACCCATTCCATATCCAGATCTTTACCGGTCATCTTGCGCACGGTGGGTAGTTCGTCGGGCAGCGCTTTGCCAATGAACCAGTCATAGCATTGCTCGTAGGTCATGACCCAGCCTTCTTCTTGCAGCATGTCCCGCAGCACGCGAACCGTGATGGGTTCGCTGTCCACCAGCACACCGTCACAATCAAACAGCACAGCGGAAAATGTCATGAGTCATCCCTATTCAGCAATAAAACGTCAAGTTTGTGATGATACCGCAGGCTGCCCACCCACAGGATTGAGGTGCAATGAGGGGGCGCACCCTATGAAGCCCTTAGGGGGCTTAGTGAAAACCCCGACTCATAAATAATTGATTATTGATATATTTATATCTAAACTAAAATTTCATTACACACATTTCTGCGGAACTTCCGTCATGGTGCATAAAACAACTCGAGTAGTGGCAGCAGCCTTGCTGGCATTGGGAATGGCTGGCGCTCAGGCAGCGGAAGTTACGCTGAAAGCGGTATCTGTCTTTACGATGGACACCTTCTTTACCAAGCGCTTCAAGCAGTTCGTTGACAAGGTCAACGCAGAAGGCAAGGGGTTGGTGCAGATCAATGTCATTGGCGGCCCAGAGGCCATTCCGCCTTTCGAGGTCGGCAATGCGCTGCGTTCTGGCGTGATTGATTTCGCCAATACCACCGCCGTCTTTCATGCCAATCTGGTGCCAGAGGCACTGGCCTTGACGCTGACAGAAAAACCCATGAGCGAGCTGCGCCAGAACGGCGGCTACGAGCTGATGGACAAGATTCACCGCGAGAAAGCCAACATTACTTGGCTGGCTCGTACGACGGACGGTTTGCAATACCACATCTACACCAACAAGCCCGTGACCTCGGCTGACCTGTCGGGCTTCAAGCTGCGCGGTGTGCCGGTGTACCTGTCCTTCTTTCGCGAAATTGGCGCAACCCCGCTGCAGATTCCACCGGGCGAGGTCTACACCGCGCTGGAGCGTGGTGTCGTGGACGGCTATGGCTGGCCTTCTGTGGGCGTGATGGAAATGGGCTGGCATGAAAAGACCAAATACCGTGTAGAGCCAGGCTTCTACAACGTGGAAGTGGGTTTTTTCATGAACCAAAAGAGCTGGGAAAAACTGGACGAAGACCAGAAAGCCTTCATGCGCAAGCAGATCGAGTGGATGGAGTCGCAGAACGTGACTGAACACCAGATGGCAATCGAAGAAAAAGCGGCGACCGAACAAGCCGGTGTGCAAGCGCTGGTACTGGAACCTGAGGCCGCTCGTGCCTTGCGCACCAAAGCCTACGAAGCAGGCTGGGCCGGTATCGACAAATCCAGTCCCAAATATGCGGCGCAATTGCGTGAATTGTTTGGTGGCTATCAGCCTTAAGCCAGTTTATTGATGATTTAGTTTGAGAGTGGACATTGTGCCCTTGGGGACAGTGTCCACTTTTTGATGGTGCCATATGGGTGGCTAGATGTCCGCCCTTTCAGTGACCTTGATCTGCGGAGAAGACGCGATGTCTGCTGCCACTGCCTCGGAAGGCTTGCCTTCCAACCCGACCTGGGGGCGTCCGTACGCCCTGTTAATGAATACTTGTGGCGCCGTCGCGGCCCTGACCTTTGGGCTGATGAGCCTGCTGGTGTGCGCGGATGTGGTGCTGCGCAACCTGGGCTACGACGCGCTGTCCACCAGCGTGGAAATAACCGAATACATGTTGATCATTGCCACCTTCGTGGCAGCACCGTGGGTGCTGTATCTGGGCGGCCATATTCGTATCGATGTGCTGTTTAACAACTTGCCCCTGCCCATGCAGCGTGGCCTGGACCTGCTCTCTAACCTGTTGGGGCTGACCGTCTGTGGCATTTTGGCCTGGCAATGCGCGGTCGTTGCCCTGGACTCGTACGAGCAAGGGGCCCTGGTCTTTAAAGCCCTGGTCTTTCCAGAATGGTGGCTGAATCTGCCTTTGTTGTTTGGTGCATCCATGTTGGCGCTGGAGTTTCTGCGCCGCCTGATTTCCCGTCCCGTTGAGCAAGGAGCCTGAACATGGAATGGCACATGGCATTGATCCTGTTGCTAGGATCGCTCTTTGTCTTGATGGCGATCGGCACACCCGTCGTTTTTGCCTTTCTGTCCGTCAACCTGTTGGGGGCTTGGCTGTTTCTGGGTGAAGCGGCAGGTTTGGCACAATGGGCGCGCAACACCACCGCCTCCATTGGCAGCTTTTCCTTAACCCCCATTCCTTTATTCGTCTTGATGGGCGAGGTGTTGTTTCACACCGGGCTGGCCTTCAAGGCCATTGACTCCATCGAGCGCATGATCTCGCGCGTGCCGGGCAAACTGTCTATCGTCAGTATCCTGGGGGGGACAACCTTTGCGACGTTGTCGGGCTCGTCCATTGCCAACACGGCCATGATGGGCGGCGTGATGCTGCCAGAAATGCTGCGTCGCGGTTATCACCCCACCATGGCCATGGGCCCCATCATGGCGGTAGGCGGTATTGCCATGCTGATCCCTCCTTCGGCTCTGGCTGTCATGCTGGGGAGTCTGGCTGGTATCTCCATCGAACGACTGTTGATCGGCGGTATCTTGCCGGGCATCTTGATGGCAGCCGGCTTCCTGGCCTACGTCGTGGTACGTAGCCGCCTGCGCCCACAGGATGCCCCCATGAGCGACGAAGATCCGGCCATTCGCCTGAAAGGTTGGGTCTTGTGGAAGCCCTTTGTGTTTAACGTCTTGCCATTGTTGGGTATTTTTGTTGCGGTCGTCGGCTCGATGCTGGTCGGTTGGGCATCGCCCACCGAGTCGGCTGCGATTGGCGTCGTGGCCTCGGTGCTGGCAACCATTGCCTACCGCGCTCTGACCCTGAAAGCCCTGTGGAAAAGCCTGATCGAAACCGCCAAAGTCTCGGTTGTGATTCTGTTCATTCTGGCTGCATCAACCACGTTTGCTCAATTGCTCAGCTTCTCTGGAGCCAGCGCAGGCTTTTTGGGCATGATCAAAGACTACAACCTGTCGCCCTTCGTGCTGGTGGTGTGCATGTTGCTGGTGCTGATAGTCATGGGCATGGTGTTGGATCAAATCTCCATGATGATGATTGCCTTGCCGTTTTTCATGCCTCTGGCTCTGGCTGCTGGCGTGGATACCGTCTGGCTGGGCGTGATGATTTTGATCGCACTGGAAATCGGCTTGCTGACGCCACCCTTTGGCCTGTTGCTGATAGTGATGCAAAGCGTGGCCCCTCCATCCATCCGTTTGCCTCAGATCTACAGTGCCGCCGTGCCCTTCCTGGTCATAGAAATCGGCATCCTGGCCCTAGTCCTGTTTGTTCCCTGGATTGCCGTGGGTCTGCCAGGCCTGATCGGCTAAGACCGAACAGTCCGCTGAAAAGAGGGGCAACAGCGATGTTGTCCCACACAGAAAGCCGGAGTCTCGAACAGGCTTTCCGGGAAAAAACGAAAAACCTGAGTTCGGCGTTTGCCAAACTCAGGTTTTTTTGTCGCCGGGCCGCCCCAAGACAAAAGGCACCCCCCTCGAGGGGCAGCAAGCCAAAGGCGCGGCGAGGGGGCTTGTTTTGTCGCCGGGCCGCCCCAAGACAAAAAGCACCCCCTTGGGGGGCAGCAAGCCAAAGGCGCAGCGTGGGTTTTTTTGTGCGCGATAGCATAGATCAGTTCTGGCCGTATCTCTGCCTGCTTAAAAGCGACTGATGTGGGAGCCGGATTTCATTGCCAAGCCGCCTTTCAGCTTCTTGCAGACTTTTTGGGGGGGGCGTGGGCTGGCTTCATGGGTTTGGGCCGTGCTAAACCAAGATAGTGTTGAGAGCCAAGGCAAGCCGTGCGCCCGTTTTGAACCCGCTTGTCGTACGACCCAGTTGGACAAGGCAGACGCATAAGATCGCCGAGAGTTGTCATCCTGATTTTTCAAAAAAGTCAGTTAGACCGCCAGTGCTGGATAGCAAATATCTCGTTCGAGACGCAAACTCTGACCCTGGAAAACCCAATTAGCAATCGCCCGATAAAAGATGCTGTGAGCTGATCGAGGGGCGGTGCCGGTGTGGGGGCGGATCAGGTGACTTGCCGCAGGCAGATCATTGCGTAGGGATGCAAGCACCTTGCTGTTCGAGTCCGGCGCTTGTGATTGGTCCGGCGGACCAATCACCGGACGAGTTCAAGGTGCGCCCGTAGCGATTATCTGACCAGGGCATCGGCGCGCAGCGCCGGCAAGTTGCCAGCCCCGACACCGGCACCGCCCCTCGATCAGCGTTTTATAGTCACCCTCTTTATCACCGGGCAGTTGATGATCCTGACCTTTGGACGAGAGTGTCGGAAATTTTGTGTTCGGGCCTATGATTGCCGGTCAGTTGTTGACCCTGAGTTCTGAGCCATCATTTTTGTGCGCAAAAGCAGAGTGCAAGAGCCTAATTCCCAGCTAGCCAAACATTAAAAACCAAACTCGCAAGAAAAAAGACTTTTATTTGCGCCCAGGCTCAGCATAAATCCCGCCATCCCGCAAAACCAAAGCGACCTTATCTCCCCGCTGCATGGTTTCATCCAGCACACGAGCAATCAACATCGGCCCCGCATCGCTGGCAACCGTTGCCAGCATATACCTCTCAGCCCCTTCACCAGAGGAGGCACTACGCGTCAGTTCCGTCACCATCCCAGACGAGCACTCCTCAGCCTCAAACTCATCCCCATGACACGTCGGACACAAGAACCGCTCTGGGAATACCCGATGATCACACTGCACACAACGAAACACAGAAGGACCCATCACAAGGCCTCCAAAACAAGAGCTGTCGAACACATGCCATAGCGATACTCCACCATGCCGTAGCCCGTGACCAAACCATAACGGGCCTGCGCCACCTGACGCTCCCCAGCCTGAGCGCTTAACTGACGCATTACCTCCACCAAACCATGCAAGCTGCATGCCGCCCCGGCCTGCCCGGCCGACAACTGCCCGCCAGACGTATTCAAAGGCAGACGCCCCGTTGCAATCGACTCGTGAATAAACTGCTTTGCGTCATCCGCTTGAAAAAACCCCAAATCCTGCAACTGCGCCAGGACCATGACCGGGTAATCGTCATAAATACTGACGATATCCATCTGCGCCGGACTCAATCCCGATTCCGCCCATAAAGCCGGAGCCAAAGTCGCCAAACCCGTGCTCAAACCATCGCCCTGCTGATCATCAATATTGTGAGCACTGCGTAACGCTTTCACCGTAATTGCTGGCTGATTGTGCGCCGCCGGATGATCCGCGCGCATCACAATCAAGGCATTGGCCCCATCTACCACCGGCACACAATCGAGCCGCGTCAAAGGATCGGCCACTTGAGGCGCATTCAAGTATTCATCCAGCCTCATGGGGCTGCGATACACCGCGGCAGGATTCATGCTGGCCCACAAGCGCTGGCGCATCACCAAGGCGGCATAATCCGCCCGTTCCAAACCCAGCTTGCGCATTTGATTGGCGGTTAGCATGGCAAAGCGATGATTCGGACTGCCTGCGCCCAACGGCCGTAAATGATCGTAAGTTGTCTGGTTATAGTTCTCGACCAGTTGCTGGAAGTCCTTGGCCTGAAAATGATCGCCGGCCACAATCGCAATACAGCGGGCATCCCCTGCCTGAACCGCGCGAATCGCGTGCTGCAAAATATTCAGCCCGCTGGCCCCGCCATTGCTGTCATCCATTATCCAGCCCACCGTCAAACCCAGCTTCCAGGCCAGATCAATAGCCCGATCCGGGGCGTGGGTGAATGAGGCTACTCCCAGACCATCAATATCGCTGGCCTTCAAACCTGCGGTGGCAAGAGACTGCTTGAAAGCCTGGGCCAGCAGCTCGGAGGTGCCAAGCTGACCACGCCGGGTATAGGTGACCTCGGTCGCGCCCAGCAGGCGCACCGTCTCCAGATTAAAACTAGGCGTCATATCGAAGTCCAGTGGCAGCGATCAGCGGCGAACCTGATAGCCCGCTTTTTCTCTATCCCAGGTGTCGGGGCCAATGCCTCGATCACGCAGGGCAAACTTTTGAATCTTGCCATTTTCCGTGATGGGCAAGACTTGGGCAAACTCAATAAAGCGCGGCACGGCAAAGTACGGCAGACGGCGCTCGCAATGTTGTAGCAGCTCCTCGCAACTGACCGTGCAATCCGGGCGCAGCACAATCATGGCCATGACCTCGTCCTCGGCCAACTCGGACTTGGCGGCATAGACCGCGACCGTGTGAACGGCAGGATGGCTGGCCAAAGCCTGCTCGACTTCGTAGGAGGAAATGTTTTCCCCACGGCGGCGAATCATGTCTTTCAGACGGTCTACAAAGCGGTAGTAGCCATCGGCATCGCGTACCACGCGGTCGCCCGTGTGGAACCACAGATTTTTCCAGGTCTCCACGGTCTTGTCGGGTTGACCGTAGTAACCCAAGGCAAAAGCGTAAGGCTCATCGGCGCGCAACAACAGCTCGCCCACCTCACCATCTGGCAGTGGGTTGTCGTTCTCGTCCACCACCAGGGCTTCAAAGCCCTCAGACACTCGGCCCATATAGCCATTACGCTGTTCCTGAATGCCACGGCCCATCACATAGTTGGTTTCGGTAGAGCCAAAACCATCCAGTAGATGCATGTGGCAGCGCTCCAGAAACTGGCTATGAAATTGTTCGGGAACGCCTGGGCCCAGGGCAATGCGTGTCTTGTGCCGCTTTTCTGCCGCTGTTGCTGGTTTGGACAGCAAGATAGGCACCATGGCGCCCAGCAGATAGGTAATCGTCGCGCCGGTTTCGCACAGATTGTCGAAGAAACGGCTGGCGGAGAAACGTTTATCCACCACCATGCAGGCGTCGCTGACCAGGGCCTGGAAAAAGGTGTTCAGGGCATTGGTGTGGAACATGGGCAGGCAGGTGTACAGCACATCATCGGGCTTCATGCCCAACTTGCTGGCGGTGTAAATACCCCACCAGTAGAACTGGGCGTGCGGGCACTGAACGCCTTTGGAAGGGCCTGAAGTTCCGGAGGTATACAGAATGGCCAGCGTATCGCCAGGGCCTATATCGGCAGGCTCGCAGTAATCGCCCAAAGCAGGTAGATCGCAGGTGGGTACAGCCAGGGTTTGTGCCACTTCCTGGCCTTGAATCAGCCAGGCTTGCTGGACGGCGGTGGCGGCAAGGTCCACATCGGCCAGCAGTGGTGTCAGATCGGTTTCCACCACCAGCAAGCTGGCCTGGCTATTGCACAGGATGTGCTGCAACTGCGCGCCGCGCGAGGCGGTATTGATAGGCACCACAATCGCGCCCAGCCAGCCGCAACCCAGCACCATGTCCAGGAACTCGTGACGGTTGGTGCACAGCAGGGCAACACGGTCGCCACGCTTGATACCGGCACGGCTCAGGCGGCTTGCACTGGCGGCGGCCGCCTGCAAGGTTTGCTGGCCGGTGTAGTGGATGTGTCGGTCTGAGAACAGCGGCGTATCACCCATGCGCTCTGCGCGCAGGCGCAACAAGGCGGGCACCGTGCGCTGCGTGGCAGGTATTGAAAACAGTGGCAATTCAGAAGCAGGAATGGAATGGGCGTGCATGATCAATCTGTCTCCCGGCCAACGCGCGATCAAGGCGGCAAGCCGATATGCATGGGTGAAATTACTAATATCCGGCAAACAGTATACTGCAATATATTATTTTGAAATTCCTGTCCTTCACCGGAAAAACCCGAAGTCGATGAGGCCGCCAAGTCGTGGTGTTTCGCATAAACCAAGGGCTGGACAAGGACAGAAAAGGGGGCGTTTTGTAGGCCAGGGCAGTACGGCAGGCAAGGCGGTTGATCAGGTTTCAGAACGACAGTCGATCAGCAAAAAGCAGGTCAGGCCCATGTGTTTGGGCGGATGTGCTTCACAATGACTTTGAATAAGCCCACAGGGGCAACGGGGATAGAACAATGAAGGTATGGCTTAAGTTGGCAACGTGTTGCGCGCTCATGTTGGGTGCACAGGCTCATGCTCAGAATAAGAATGTCACGCTGGTTATTCCTTATCCGCCTGGTGGTGCGGCTGATCAGTTGGCGCGTGTGATCTCTCAGGAAATGGGAACACGCTTCGATCAGAAAGTGATTGTGGAGAACCGTCCGGGTGCCGGTGCGCAGGTCGCCATGAATGTGGTGAAAAATGCCAACCCCAATGCCTTGGGAACGGTGCTGTTTCTGGCCGATAGCGGTGCCTATTCGCTTAACCGCCATATGTATCAGCGCCTGAACTACGATGTCGCCACGGACCTGATTCCCATGACGCTGGCCGCCAAGGCTCCTGTGTTCCTGCTGGTCAACAAAGACAGCCCTTTCAAGACCGTTCAGGATCTGGTTGCCGCCGGCCAGAAGCAAGAGCTGACATACGGCTCGCCCGGTATGGGTACCGGCACTCACCTGTTGGGCGAGATGCTGCGCAAAGAAACTGGCGCCCGTCTGGTGCACGTGCCTTACAAGGGCGCAGGTCCGGCCTTGATCGATGCGGTCAGTGGCCAGATCGACTTTATTTTTGATGTATTGACCGGTAGCCGTGGCTTTTTGGAGGATGGTCGTTTGCGCGCGATTGCCGCTGCCACGACAGAACGTAGCCCGTTGCGTCCTGATACGCCCACCCTTGCTGAAAGCGGTATTCCCAATGTGGCTTTTACGATCTGGTGGGGTATCTCGGCCAAGGCAGGCACCCCTGCCGATGAGGTGACACGCTTAACCGAGCAGTTGACGGCTGTGCTCAATGCGCCGGAAGTCGTGCAGAAGTTTGTGGACTTTGGTATTGAGATTCAGCCCTCGACACCACAAGCGTTTGCTGAGTTGATCGAGAGCGATGCGACGGCGATGGGCCCGATGATCCAGTCTTTGCAGATTACGTTGGATTAATTTTGTTTTAGGTGACGGGCCTGCCGTCAGAGGTGTTGCAGACAAGCCGGCCATGCCGGCTTGTTTCATTGATGCCCGGCCCCAGAATCAGGGACGCAACTCTTTGGCGCCGCGTTCGATCAACATGGCCGAGATTTCCTTGTTGCCATTTGCATTGGCACGCACCAGTGGCGAATAGCCTTCAAAATCGCGGGCGTTAACATCGGCACCATTGTCCAGGAGGAAGCGGGCGATTTCTTTGTTGCCGTTCATGCTGACCAGATGCAATGGGGTATAGCCGTCCAGCTTGGCATTGACCAGGGCTTTGTCTTGTTGCATCGCCGTAATGACTTGCTCGGCTTGGCCAGCCCAGATCTGTTCATACAGATCGGCGTTGGCGGCGTAGACGGGGGCGGCAAGGCTCAGGGTAAGCAGGGCAGCGGAAATAAACTTCATTTAATACTCCAAAAGCAGATTTAAACTAACCGTTATGAATAATAGTTATTTTTGAAAGCGGGTTCTGTAATGGCTTGTTACTTCAGGAGGCCGGGCCAGGGGCTGGCCATGCGCTAGTGGGACAGCAGTTCGGCTTGTTTGATGCAATAGGCGGAGCTGCAGATTACCAGATTTTCATGAATTTTTTGCGCGGCCTGTTCAGGCTGGCCCTGCTCAAAGGCCTGGTAGATGCCTTGAGCGCGTTGCAAGGTTTCTCGACGGAAAAGCGGGTCTTGCAGGCAGGCGATACGGGCTTGATCGGCCCGGTCATGCAAACGCTCCATGGTATCGATGAGCTGCTTGTTGGGCACCATATTGATCCAGGCACTACGAAACGACCAGTTGGCCTGAATGTTGTCCAGAGGATCCCCTTGCTGATGCGTGGCTTCAATGCGCGCCACCGCCTGCCCCATGGCACGCAAGCCCACTGCACTTTGATGCTGACAGGCAAGGTGTGCGGCGGAAGGCTCCAATAGCAAACGTACCGAGAAGATGTCTTCAATATCTTGTGGGGTGTAGATCTTCAGGACAAAGCCGCGCGAGGTGCTCTCGAGCACGCCCTCGTTTTTAAGCTGCAACAGGGCTTCGCGCACGGGCATGCGCGACACGTTCAGGCTGGCTGCAATTTCATTATCAACCAACCTGACCTCAAAGCTGATCTTGCCCAGTGCAATGTCCTGGCGAAGCATGCCATAGACTTGTTCACGGATATTGGGTTCGCGTTTTTTGTAGGGGGTAGCAGCCATAAACTCGTCCGGCGTCTGGCGCACGGCAAAACTCTGAAAGGGGTATAGGATACCAAGTAAGCATGAAGGGCTGAGGCGTTTTGTACCAGGATGGGATGGGTTGAAACCGTCTGGCCTGAGTGGCTGAAAAGGATTGTTCTGGCGGCGTGGCCGTCGTGTGATGTCTCCTGTATGGGCAAGACTCTGGGCAAACCGCTTCACAGGCTGACTTGCCGCATAATAGGTGTTTTTCAACTCAGCACGCACCAGAGGGGGCAATTGATGCGGTGGCGGCATGTAGAAATTTTTGATGCGATCTGCCGCGGTGGCTCTTTGACGCAGGCCGCACAGTTGCTGCATATCTCTCAGCCTGCGGCCAGCAAAATGTTGGCGACGGCAGAAATGCAGCTGGGTTTTAAGTTGTTCGATCGCGTACGTGGCCGCCTGATCCCCACGCGTGAGGCCAGCATTCTGGCACCCTACGTTGCGCGTCTACATCAGAATCTGGATGACGTCAGCCGACTGGCGCGCAATCTGCGCTCTCATCATGAAGGCCTGTGGCGTATCGGCAGCAGCCCGGCTTTCGGATTGGAGCTATTGCCGGTGGCCTTGAGCCGTTGTCGCCAGTCTCACCCGGCCATGAGTTTCGAGTTGCGTACCCATCACAGTGGGGAGTTATTACAAGCCCTGGAAACGCGCGACCTGGATATGGTGATCAGTTTTGATCAGGGCGAGTCCTCGGGCGTGCAACAACAGGTTCTGGCCGATACCGAACTGGTGCACGTGACCTTGCCGGGTGTTGCTCCTTTGCGTCATTGGGAGGAGATGGCCGAGCGCGCTTTTATCGCTTTAGACGCTAATGATCCTGTGGGTGCGATGGTTGAGGACCTGCTGCAACGCTATGCTCCCGATGTGGCCCCTTTTATGCGTGTACAGACCCATTACGTGGCGTGCAACCTGGTTGTGCAGCAGGTGGGTGAGGCCCTGGTGGACCTGGTCACTGCCCGCGCCATGCAAGGTCGGGGCTTGGCCATACACCGCTTGCCCGAGCCGTTGCCTATCCCAGTCAGTATTTTGACGGCCCATGATGATGCGGGTTCTGGCTCGCGTGAGCGGGTGCTGGATCACATCCGTCAGGCCCTGCTGGAATGTCGTTTCCCGGACTGAGCAGAATCTTGACTCCATAACCCTGGGTTATGGAGAGCGCCAACTATTCATTGGCGCTCTGTAGCACCCCCCAAGACAATAGAGGCCAGTTATTGGGGGTATGTTCATGCATGTATGTATTATCGGCGCCGGTGTCATTGGGATGAGTACCGCGTTCATGTTGCGCCAGAAAGGGGTGAAGGTCACGGTACTGGAGGCGGGTACGCAAGTGGCCGGACAGACCAGCTTTGCCAATGGTGGACAACTGAGCTACAGCTACGTGGCCCCCCTGGCTGATCCTGGCGTATTCAAGGATTTGCCTCGCTGGTTATTGAAGAACGACTCGCCGTTGCGTTTTAAGCCTGCGCTGAGTCCGCAACAATGGCGCTGGCTGCTGCATTTTCTGAAAGCCTGCCGGGGTGATGTGGTGCGCCGTACCACCGCGCAGATGCTGACCTTGTCCTACCTGAGCCGCGACATTTTGCACGACTGGCAAGAGCGCTTCAATCTGGAATTTGCCCATCAAAACAATGGCAAGTTGATTGTGTTTCGCAGCCCCGGCCCGTTTCAGCATGCCCGTGAGCAGGCGCAATTGCAGGCGGATATGGGCTCCTCGCAGCAAGTGCTGGAAGCGGCTCAAGTGTTGGAGCTGGAGCCTTCTTTGCAGACGTTGGGCTCGCGCTTGCAGGGTGCGATTTACACCCCTAGCGAAGAGGCAGGGGATGCTTATCTGTTCTCTGTGGCCTTGCATGAGCGCATGCAAAATGACCGCGATTACCAGCTCAAACTCAATACGCCGGTGCAGCGCTTTGTGAGGGAAGGGCGCGATATCCGCGCTGTGCAAACCGCAGAAGGTGAGATCCAGGCCGATCAGTTTGTTGTTGCCAGCGGTATGGGCACGGTGCCTTTGTTGCGCCAATTGGGTGGCCGCCCTCTGATCTACCCGCTAAAGGGCTATAGCTTGAGCCTGCCGTTGGAAGGCTTGAATCAAGCCGTGCCCGCCATCAGCGTGACGGATTACGAACAGCGCATCGTGTATGCCCGCTTGGGCGAGGTGCTGCGTATGGCTGCCATGGTGGATATCGGCTTTGATGGGTTGGATATTCCGGCCGATCGTATGGCGACCTTGAAGCAGCAGGTGAAGGATCTGTTCCCTGCTTTGCCGTTGGAGCAGGCACAGACTTGGGCAGGCTTGCGCCCTGCAACACCTTCGGGCAAGCCTATTGTAGGGGCCAGCACGCTGGCCGGTCGTTTGTGGGTGAACGCAGGCCACGGCGCATTGGGCTTTACCTTGGCGTGTGGCAGTGCAGCGATTCTGGCCGCGCACCTGACCGGAGAGGCTTCACCTATTGATGATGCGCCGTTTCGTCCTTAATCCTAGACCGTCGCCCGCAACACCGGCATGGCTTTTAAACCCGCCGTCAGCAACAGGGATAGACCATAGATGGCGGCCGCCAGCACCGGAATCGACCACAGTGCATTGAAATCCAGTGCCGTGAACAGATAGCGGTACATCAGGTCGATCAACCAGGGGTGGATCAAATACACCCCCAAGGTCAGCTCCGCCAGATGGGCACTGATCCGCGAGTTGATCAAAGGCTGGTTCCAGTCACGCAGCAATAGAATCAGCGCGATGGACATGGGGATGACGGTAATACTCAGGTAGTCATAAAAGTACGCAGCGGTTTGCCGGTCGTGGGTGATGGCCAGCGCATAAAAGCCCCAGGCTGTGGCCGCGATACTACTGAGCAGCACCGTCATAGTCAGCCAGCGGGGCACACGCACCGGCACTTTGCGTAGCAGATAGCCCAGCAGAAAATAGGGCAGATAGGACAGGAACCAGGTGAAGAAGGGGGCAGAGTGGGTGTTTAGCTCTGGCTTACTGAGCGTGCTAAGGGCAGATAGCACGAAGGCCGCCCCGGTCAGCGCGGCCAGTTGCTTCAAGTTGGTGTTCTGAACCATACGACGCAAAAAGGGCGTGAACAGGTACAGGAACACAATCATGTACAGAAACCAGAGGTGGAAATAAGGCCGACCCTGCAGCAGCCGCTCCAGATAGGGATAAGGGTCAGCGTCTGGCGTCCACCAATGCTGCTTGAAGGCCGTCCAGCCTAGATAAAACGCTGTCCAGAACAGCAGTGGCAGCAAGACTCGCGACGCCCGCTTGCGGTAGAAGTGTTTCATGCCCTCCTGGGGACGGGGTTCCAGCAAGAGCGCACCGCTGACCATGATAAACACCGGTACACACCAGCGGGTGGCGGCATCGTAGAGATTGCCACTCCACCAGTTGGCTGTGCCCAACTCGGCATTCAGGACGGCGTAGGCGGCGATATGCAGGCAAACGACAGAGAAAATCGCCACGATCCGTGCATTGCTGATCCAGTTCATGACAGGACATCAAAATCAGAGACCTAACTATCGTAACGAGCAGACGTTTCTGATATGTCCCCCAAATACGGGATTTAGCGTCCAGTTTTGTCTGGATGTGACGGTGCAAGGGAATGTTGGCTACTGATGCGGGCAGGATGGATTCATCCTATCGCCTTTCGGGAACGACTGAAAAAGGGTGTATAAATTACCAGCGTTATACGGTTAAATAGCAGGCTTAGCCAGACAGACCAGTCAGGGCACTCCTGAACTGGCAGTGCTGCTCAGGAGTAGGGTGAATGGAGCTGGATTTTAGCGGGTTGGATGTGCTGATTGCCCTGGTCGCTTTGGCGCTGGGCTTGCTGATCGGGTTGTGGCTGCGAGCGCGCATGAGAGCGCCTGTTGAGCAAGTTCTGGAGGATCGCTGTGCACGTCTGGAACAAGATCTGGCCCTGACGCAGGACAGGGCGGCGGAGCTGGATAAGGAACTGATACGCCGCGATGCCCAGTTGCAGGCTCAGCAGATGCGCAATCAGGCCATCCAAGAGGACTTGGAGCATAGCCGCGAGCAGATGCGCTTGCAGTTTGAGTCCCTGGCCCAGCAGATTCTGGAGTCCAAAGGGCAGACGCTGCGTCAGGATAGTCAACGCACCATGGATGAAATGTTGCGACCCTTTCGGGAACAATTGGCAGGTTTTCAACTGCGCGTGAATCAAGTGCATGATGAATCCGTCAAAGGCCAGACCGCCTTGAGTCTGGAGCTGCAACGCATGCAGGAAATGGGTCTGCGCATGAGTGCTGAAGCACATTCCTTGGCTGTGGCCTTGAAAGGCGATAAAAAGACCACTGGTAATTGGGGTGAAACCCAGTTGGAAAAAACGCTGGAAGTGGCTGGTTTGGTGCGCGGTGTCCACTTTGATACACAATGGCAAGCTCGCGACGAGCAAGGTCGCCTGCGATACCCTGACTTCGTGGTGCATCTACCGCAGGACAAGCATCTGGTGCTCGATTGCAAAGTGTCCTTGGTGGACTATGATCGCGCCATCCGCGCTCAGACTGACGAGGAACGCCAACAAAGTCTGCAAGCCCATGTGCAGGCGCTACGCAAGCATATTGATGATCTGGCCTCCAAGGATTACAGCGCCTTGTCTGGCCTGAATAGCCCCGGTTTCGTGTTTATGTACGTGCCTATCGAGGCGGCATATATGCAGGCTTTGCAGCAACAGCATGGCTTGTTCGACTACGGCCTGGGCAAAAATGTCCTGATGGTCTCGCATACCACCTTGCTGCCTATTTTGCGTACCGTAGCCAATATCTGGATGATGGTGCGCAGCAACGAGCAGGCTCACGAACTAAGCCAACGTGCGGGCGATATTTATAACCAGGTATCTATCTTGGCTGAGCGCCTGAAAAAGCTGGGCGAAACCTTGGGGCAGGCGGGCAAGCACTACAACAGTACGGTGACAGCATTGGCAGGTCAGCAGGGCTTGTATGGGAAAGTCAGCCGCTTTGCCGAGCTATCGGCCCGGGCCAAGCGTACCCAGCCGGGGATCGAACCCTTGCATACGGATATAGAACACGAGCGCCTGGATTGGGTCTTGCCCGAGGATACCGAGCCGGTGCAGGGCAACGAGCCGAATGCCTAATGTGAACAGGCTTGAGGATATCGGTCGGCCAGCAGGCTGAAACAGCCTATGGCGTGCAGGGATGCCATAGGGTCCACATCGATTACTTTCTTGTTAAAGGGTCAGATGCCTGCTCCCGCTAACCGATATGGTGTCGTGATTTTGTATAGGCTGGCTGAGGGCGGCCCATGGCGTTTACGGTTGAGCGCCATCTTCCTGCTCAATTGCCTCCAGCCAGTGCTCTACCAACTGCGGCGCGCTGAATAGATAGCCTTGCAGGGCATGGCAGCCGCGGCGCAGCAGAAACTCCTTTTGCTGCTCATTTTCCACACCTTCAACGACTACGTGCAGCCCTAGTTGCCGTGCCATGGCCAGTACCGTACGCACAATGGCGTTGGCTTCCTGCTCCATGGGTACTCCCAGGATCAGGCTGCGGTCCATTTTCAGCTCGTATAGTGGCAGGCGGCGGATGGCGGCCAGGTTGGAATAGCCTGTGCCAAAGTCGTCCATGGAAAAGCGGATCCCCAGGTCTTTGAGCTCGCGCATCATGCTGTTGGCCGAGGAGAAGTCTTCCATCAGTACGCCTTCGGTAATTTCAAAGATCAGACGATGGGCGGGGGCGCCGCTGGTCTCCAGGATCTGGCGTGTGCGGCGAGCAAAGTCAGGGCGGCGGAATTGAATCGGGCTGACATTAATGGAAATGGGAAAGCTGCACTCCTGGGTCTGTAGCAGCAAATCACAGACTGATGCCATGATCCAGTCGCCCAGGGGCGTGATCAAGTCGGTGCTTTCCGCCAGGGGAATGAACAGATTGGGGGTCAGCATACCGCGTGTTGGGTGTAACCAGCGCAGCAGCACCTCGGCCCCGCAGATGTGGTTTTGCTTGTCGTACTGGGACTGGACAAACAGGCGCAACTGATCCGAGCCAATCGCAAAACGCAGATCGTGCTGCAGACTCAGATGCTCTTCCAGGGCCTCTTGCATACCAGGTTCGTACAAGGTGATCTGGTTGCGACCATTTTCCTTGGACCGATACATGGCTGTGTCAGCTTGTCGCATCAGGTCCTCTGCAGTCAGGGTGCTGTCGGTAATCAAGGCCAGACCAATACTGCTGCTGCTCAAGTAAGAGTGGCCTTCAATGCTGTAGGGCTCTTCCAGACGGGTGCGTACCTGTTCGGCAAACTCCAGGGCTTCTTTGTGGCAGTCTCGTACCGTACCGAGTTGCAGTATCTTCAGGATGACAAATTCGTCCCCACCCAAGCGGGCCACGATGTCTTGGGGGTCAATCATCAAGGATAGGCGGCGCGCCACTTTGCGCAGCAGCGCATCGCCAATGGCGTGTCCCCGCGCATCGTTAATGTGCTTGAATCGGTCCAGATCCAGGAAATACAGCGCACCAGGTCGTTTGTAAGGCTCTATGGTTTGCAGGTGGCGTTCCAGGCGTTGCATCAGCAGGCGGCGGTTGGGAAGTTCGGTGAGCGGGTCGTAGAAAGCCAGCCGGTAGTTCTCTGACTGCGTGGCTTTGAGCGCCGAGATATTGGTGGAAATACAGTACAGGCTGGTTTGTTGAGTCTCGGGGTCTTGGACCGGCATTTTGATGGAGAAAAAGGTGGCGCGTACATCGCCTTTCCGGTCCCGTACCACTTCTTCTACAGCCAGGCGTTCACCGCTGTACAGCACCTGCTCGTCGTTATGACGGAATTCGTTAATGGTTTGCTTGTTGGCGTACAAGTCCTGGTCGGTTTTACCCACAATACTGACCGTGGTGTAGTTCAGGTCTTCGCATAGTTTGCGGTTGGCGTATTGATAACGAAACTGGTCATCCTTGATGTAGACGTAGGCGTCAATGGCATCGAGCACGGTATGCAGATGATGCTCGGTGCGGACCAGTTTTTTGCGCTGACGACGCAGGCCAATGCGCATTAGGCTCACGGTGAGCAGGGCAAGGGTCAGCAAGATACCCAGTGTGAGCAAGGCGGGGATGATCCAGGGCTTGGTTGGTTTTTCAATCAGGCGCAGGCCCCACTGGTTCAGTGTCTCTGTGTAGAACGGATCGTTATTGTCTTGCCACTGCTTGATATGAGTATCAATAGCGGCCAGCAGGTCCAGGCGGCGGTCCTTGGCGGTCACAAAGTAAGTGCTGGTGGGCTCTAGCCGGATAGGCGCGGTTTTCAGGCCATGTTCGCCTGCATGACGTACGCCAAATAAATGGCCGACGACGGCGGCGTCGGCCTGTTTGGTCTGGACCAGTTTGAGCGCGTTGTATTGGGAGTCGGTAATGACCAGCTTGGAGCCAAGCTCCAGTTTCTGCAAAATATTGTAGAGCTGGGTTAGCTGCAGGGTTCCGCTCATGACGGCAATGCGTTTGCCATTCAAGTCGTTCAGCGCACTAATATGCGTGCCTTTTCCCGTGAATATCTGTGACCAGTCCTCCAGTACGGCTCGGCTGTGATAGCTGTACAGGGTAGCGCGTTCGGGGGAGTAGGCCAGGCCCGGCACGATATCGATCAGGTCATTTTGCAGGGCGTTCAGGCATTGTTGCCAGTCGCATTGCACGGCTTCCAGTGTCCAGCCTTCACGCTTGGCAATTTCCAGCAGCAGTTCGCCCATGATGCCGCCGGGACGGGCCTGACTGTCGAGCAGGAGTTTAGGTGGGTTTTCGTAAACGCCTATACGTACGATATGTTGCTGGGAGTGGGGGGCTGCCTGGGTCGGTGGTGACACAAATCCTAGTGCAGCCAGCATGCCTAGCATGTACATTGCCCTGCACATCGATAAAGTAAAAAGGCGGGGCAAATTCATAAGGTAATGGCTGCACAAAGCAGATAATCGGGGACGGGGGCGATCATGCAACAATGATGTGACTAATTTAACTGAATATCGAGATGTGGGGCGGATGCGTGCCGTATTTCGGCGATAAATAGCAGGAGCAGGCGAATGGCGGATTGTGAAACGGTAGAGGTGCGTGTTAAGGGGCGTGTGCAAGGGGTCGGGTTTCGAGCCAGCGCCTTGCGTCATGCTCATTTGTATGGCGTCAAGGGCTGGGTCAGCAATGCTGGGGATGGTTCCGTAGAACTGCTGCTGCAGGGCAGTGCTGATGTCATCGACAGTATGGTCAGCTGGTTGTATATAGGGCCCGAGCATGCCGTGGTCGAGCAGGTGGATATACAGCGCTCTTATACTGACAAACGATATGATTTTTTTGAGATTCGCTAGCAAGAGCTGACGCCAGCGTTGAGTTTGCCCACGCAAAAAAGAAATAATTATAGGTATTTGCGGGCAAACCCTAGGAAAACATTTGTTTTTTTTAGTGTTCTCCAGATTAACATGCGTTTTATTGCACTGATATGTGAGTAGGACGACAAATGGAGCCCTTGTTGCGTTTGCAGCGTATCTTGCCTGGCCTGACGCCCGAGCTGCGTCGCGCTGCGCAATGGGTGGAGCGCCATCCGGTTGAAGTCAGCCTGTGGTCCATGCGCAAACAGGCCCAGGAGTTGTCGGTTGCACCGGCAACCATGCTTCGTCTGGCTAAAGCGGCGGGTTATGAAAGCTACGACGGTTTTCGTGAGCCGTTTCAGCAGGCCCTGCACCGCAATGGCGGCACGATGGCGGCGCGAGCGCAAAATTTGCAAGGTAACCGGGCCTCAGAACAACAAATACGGGACCTGGGGGAGCAACAAGAGCAGGCCCTGGAGTCGGTCTTGAGACTGAATTCAGCCAGCGCTCTGGATGCTTGTGCCCAGGCGCTTCTGGGCGCCTCCAAAGTGGGGTTTATCGGTCTGGGGGTCAGTTTTGCCTGCGCGTTCCAGATGCATTATGCCTATCAATTGATACGTGGTAATGGTGTCTTGCTGAACCGGGCCGTAGACTTGTTCCTGGAGCTGGACGCCGGTTTGGACAGCGGGGGTGTGCTGGTTGTGATCAGCCAGGCGCCATATGTCAAAACAGTGGTCAATAGTGTGCATCAGGCGGTGCAGCAGGGCATCACGGTGGTCGCGGTAACTGACAGTGTGCTGTCCCCGGTGGCCCAGGGGGCCAAACATGTCTTGTTGTTTGATGCACAGGCCAGCGAGCAGCCAGCGGCCAGTTTTTTTCATTCTCTAGTGGGCACGGTCACCGTTGCAGAACATTTGTTGGCACGGATCGCCACCTTGGGCGGTAAGACAGTGGTGCAGCGTCTCGCGCAGCTGGAGTCTTCATTTCGAAGTCAGGGAGTTTATTGGCAACAGGACCAAGCGGTTGACCCCGCTTCGTCTATGTAAACAAACCGGTCGTACCGGTCACACAAACCGGGGATACCCCCATGGGAGACACAAAGATGGAACACATTAGTAAGAAAACAGGTAAGAAAGCAGTGTGGGCACTTAGCACAACGGCAGCGATGTGCGCCATGTTGCTCAGCCCCTTGCCTGCCAGCGCCCAGCAGAAGTTTGTCAGTATCGGGACAGGGGGTGTGACCGGGGTGTATTACGCGGCCGGTGGCGCTATTTGCCGCTTGGTCAATAAGGATCGTGGTACGGATGGCGTACGTTGCTCGGTGGAATCCACGGGCGGTTCGGTCTTTAACGTCAACACCATCAAAGCGGGTGAGCTGGACCTGGGTGTGGTGCAGTCTGATGTGGGCTATAACGCGTACAACGGAGAAGGCCAGTTCAAGGACGGTGGGGCGTACAAGAAGCTGCGTTCGGTATTCTCCATTCACCCGGAGCCCTTTACCGTGCTGTCTCGCAAAGAGGCCAATGTCAGCAAGTTCGACGACTTCAAGGGCAAGCGTTTTAACGTAGGCAATCCGGGTTCGGGCACACGCGCCTCGATGGATCAGTTGTTGCAGGCCATGGGGCTGGATAACAGCTTTTTCTCACTGGCCTCGGAGCTGCGTCCCGATGAGCACGGCCCGGCATTGTGTGATGGCAAGATTGACGGCTTTATCTATGGCGTAGGCCATCCTTCGGCCAATATCCAGGATCCCACCACCTCTTGCGGCGCCAAGCTGGTGCCTCTGACCGGTCCTGCGGTGGACAAGCTGGTCGAGACCTATCCCTACTACGCCAAGGTCGCGATTCCTGGTGGCTTGTACCCCAACAATCCTGACGATGTCCAAACCTATGGCGTTCTGGCAACCTTTGTGACGTCCGAGGACGTACCGGAAGAGTCGGTCTACAACGTCGTCAAAGCGGTGTTCGACAACTTTGATGATTTCAAGCGCTTGCACCCTGCGTTGGCGAATCTGAAGAAAGAAGACATGGTCAAGAACGGCTTGTCTGCTCCATTGCACAAAGGCGCTGAAAAGTACTTCAAGGAAAAAGGGCTGCTGTAAGACAGTCTGATTGACACCAGGCTGGCTGTGCCAGCCTGGCCGCAAGTGCCATGGCCCTAGCTGTGGCCTTGCCTCTGGTCTGGGGTTCCTGGGCTGCGCAGTCCAGGTGGATCGGGTGCCTGGCTGGTGGTACTCGGGCTCCACGCCGGGTTTTCCTGGAGATACAGTAAATGACACAACAAGAACATAAAAAAATGGGGCCAGACTTGGCCCTGACACAGGATGAAACGGCAGAGCTGGAGAAACTGGTTGCCGATGTAGACCGTGGTGGACGCTCTGTGGCTGGCGTTGCAGGCATGGTTTTGTTTTTGGTTGGAATAGGCTGGTCCTTGTTTCAGCTTTGGTACGCCTCTCCGCTGCCATTTGCCCTGAATCTGGGCATTTTCAATGACACAGAAGCGCGAGCCCTGCATTTGGGCATCGCCATGTTTTTGGCCTATCTGGCGTTTCCTGCAAGCAAACAATCCGCGCGCGACCGAATTCCGATTCATGACTGGCTATTGGCCCTGATTGCGGCCTTTTGCGGCTCGTATTTATTCTTTTTCTATAAGGAATTGGCCTCGCGCCCCGGTATCCCCACCACGATGGATGTGGTGGTGGCCAGTATGGGTCTGGTGTTGCTGCTGGAGGCGACGCGGCGCTCGTTGGGCGCGCCCATGGCGGTGCTGGCGATAGTCTTTATTGCCTATATTTTTCTGGGCCCCTGGCTGCCGGATGCCTTGTCTCACCGGGGCGCCTCCTTGCAGCGCCTGGTTTCGCATATGTGGCTGACCACGGAGGGTGTGTACGGAGTTGCCCTGGGCGTTTCTGTCTCGTATATCTTTATTTTTGTATTGCTGGGCTCTTTGCTGGATCGCTGCGGGGCGGGTAATTACATGATGCAGGTCTCGTTTGCCTTGCTGGGGCATTTGCGGGGCGGGCCAGCCAAAGTGGCTGTGGTCTCCTCGGCCGTGAATGGTCTTGTGTCGGCTTCTTCGGTCGCCAACGTGGTGACAGGCGGTATTTTTACCATTCCCTTGATGAAAAAAGCGGGCTATGGCGGCATTCGGGCCGGGGCGATTGAAACGGCCTCGTCCGTCAATGGCCAGATCATGCCGCCGGTCATGGGGGCGGCTGCCTTTTTGATGATCGAGTATGTCGGCATTCCTTACACCGATATCATTCGTCATGCTTTGCTGCCTGCGGTTATTTCATATATTGCGCTGTTTTATATCGTGCACCTGGAAGCGCTGAAGCTGGGTATTCAACCCATGATGGCCTCGGGCAAGCCCAAGACCTTCATCCAGAAATTAGCGGGTTGGGGCATGGGTACGGCCGGCACCCTGAGTGTGATGGGGCTGGTCTATTGGATAGGTGTTGGGGTTCAGGCAATCGCCGGTGATGCGGCTATCTGGATTTTGTTGCTTTTGTTGCTGGTGCTGTATGTGTACTTACTGAAAATTGCAGCGGATCACGAAGACCTGCCTACCGATATTAATGTGAACACGCCCGTGCGTCCCGAGCCTTGGCCCACCGTACGTGCTGGCTTGTATTTCCTGATCCCGATCGGCATTTTGGTGTGGTGCCTGACGGTAGAGGTGATGTCTGCCGGCTTGTCGGCTTTCTGGGCCGTTGTGGCCATGTTGTTTCAGATGGCCACACAGCGCCCCATCATTGCCTGGTTCCGTAAACAGGCAACGGCGCAACCGCTGCGCCAAGGTGTCAGCGAGGTGTGGACAGGACTGCAGGAAGGCGCCCGCAATATGGTGGGTATCGGGATTGCCTGCGGGACAGCCGGCTTGATTGTGGGAGCGATTACTCTGACTGGTCTGGGCCTGCGTATGACGGCTTTTGTGGAGCTGGTCTCCATGGGCAATGTGCTGGTCATGCTGTTCTTTACGGCCGCTGTGTGTCTGGTGTTGGGTTTGGGCATGCCCACGACCGCCAACTACATTCTGATGGCCACGCTGATGGCGCCCGTTGTGGTGGAGCTGGGAGCGCAAAGCGGTATGGTGATTCCGCTGATTGCCGTCCATATGTTCGTGTTCTATTACGGGATCATGGCCGATATTACGCCGCCTGTGGGCTTAGCCACTTTTGCGGCAGCGGCCATTTCAGGGGAGGATCCGATCAAGACCGGCGTGAAGGGCGTGACCTATGCCATGCGTACGGCGGTGCTGCCTTTCATGTTCATCTTCAATCCCATGCTGTTGTTGATCGGCATACACAGTGCCTGGGAGCTGGTTCTGGTGGTGGTGGGCTCAACGGTGGCGTCGCTGGCTTTTGCGGCGGCGACAATCGGGTGGTTGCGTATTAAAACCAGTTGGCTGGAGACCGTTTTGCTCTTGCTGGCTACGTTCATGCTGTTTCGTCCGGACTGGTTCATGGATCATGTCAGCGAGAAGTACCAAAGCCGTCCTGCATCCGAGTTGATGCAGGTGGTGCAGAACACCCCGGACGGGGGCAATCTGGTGGTGCAACTGGCCGGGATGAACCTGGAAGGCAAGGATCTGCAGAAAACGGTTGCCGTGTCCTTGCCTGCCCTGCCAGAAGGGGATCAGGCGACAGGTCTGGCCGCAGCCAGCAAACGTCTGTCTTTGGCTGGCCTGACGGTCATGGCCTTTGGAGACACGGCTCAAGTGGCATCGGTTGCCTTTGGCAGTTCAGCGCGCCGAGCAGGCTGGGAGCAGGGCTGGGATATTGAGCAAGTGAAGGTGCCGCATCCCGATCGTCCCTCTGAGTTTTGGGTATTTTTGCCTGCCTTGCTGATCTTGTTCTGGGTATGGATCCGGCAAGGTGTGCGAATGCGGCGTGCTTTGCCTGCGAACCCGGCGGTTTAAGTCTGGGCACCGTCTCTACCAGCCGCCCTTGTGGTGGCTGGTAGTACACTGATGGCCCTGGATTTCAGGCCCGCTTTTAGCGGGCTGTTTTCTGTTTGGCTTTTGTAATGTCACCGATCAGTTGCTCTTCACCTGTACCGTCGCGCAATGGGGTCAGCCCCAGCAAAGTGTGGTGCCCGCGTGGCCCCTGGATAATGCTGGACGCTTTTCTCCTGGAGCGTTTTCCGCATATGGACCCGGAGGTATTGCGAGAGCGCCTGGCGCGGGGCGATATCCTGGATCAAAACGGTGTGCCGCAGCAGCCGGGCTCCAGCTATCAGCCTGATCGCTGGCTGTGGTACTTCCGCATGGTGGAAAACGAAGCGACCGTGCCGTTCGAGATGCCCGTGTTGTATGCGGACGAGCATCTGATTGCGGTGGACAAGCCACATTTCCTGGCGACAACGCCGGGTGGACGCTACTTATACGAAACGGCGCTGACTCGTCTGCGGCGAGACTTTGGCGAGGATGACATCAGCCCCATCCATAGGCTGGACAGGGAGACGGCGGGTATCTTGTTGTTTTGCCGTGACCCTGCCGTTCGTGGAGCCTATCAGTCCTTGTTTCAGCAAGGCGGTATTGAGAAGGAATACGAAGCGGTCGCGCCGTTTCAGGAAAAACTGGCCGATGGACTGGTGTATCGCAGCCGTATGAAAGAGGTGCCTGGCCGCTTTGTGATGGAAGAGGTTGCCGGAGAGCCGAACAGTAGCACCGAGATCCTGTGCGAGCGTCATTGGCATACCGAGCAGGGGCTGCATTTGGCGCTGTACCGCTTGCGGCCCCATAGTGGCCGTAAACATCAGTTGCGGGTACACCTGAGCAGTCTGGGTGCGCCCATCATTAACGATGTGTTTTATCCCGTGCTGCTGACGGAGCGCGATGCAGACGATTTCAGCCAGCCCTTGCAGTTACTGGCGCGGCATATTGCCTTTGTAGACCCTTTAACGGGTGAACCAAGATGCTTTAGCAGCCAGCGGCAGTTGGAACTGGGTTGAACCCACTGGTATTGCGCTTGAGGAAGCGGTTGCCGAACAGCCCTTGCATAGTTACTGGACGGGTATCGGCCATTCGTCTTTGGCAGCCACAGCCAGCGTGCCGTCTCGGGTCGTCGCCTGGTCGGCGCGTCTAAGGAACGATGACTGAAGCCCGAGCCTTAATAGTCGCGGAAAGCCGCCGCTATCTCATCGTGCTCCAACTGAGCAGCCAGACAGAGCATCAACAAAATCCGGGCTTTTTGTGCGGGCAGATAGTGCGCCGCGATCGTGTGATGGTCCTCATCGTAGGCGCTGTCGGTCACCGGCCCTGCGTGGATGCGCGAGGCTCGCACACAAACCACGCCTAGTCTGTGCGCCCGGCTGACGCCTTCCAGTGCGCCGGGGGTCAGGCTACCGTTGCCGGTTGCCGCCACTACAATGCCTTGCACACCGCTTTGTGCTGCATGGCGATACAGTTCCGCCAGGGTATCGGGGTGATCGTAAAAGACCTGAACTTTAGGCAGGTTGTGTTGGGAGCGCACATCGAACAGGCTGCTGTGCGTGTGCGGCAGCAGGGTGCGCATCATGAAACGTGGCTGACCACCGGCGACCAGCCCCAAGGGGCCCGCATCGGGTGAGCCGAAGGCGCTGGTCTGAGTGGTGTGTTGCTTGCTCAGGAAGCGGGCGCTGTGGATCTGGTCGTTCAGCAATACCAGCACACCTTGGTCTTGTGCCAGCGAAGAGCAGGCTACCTGCACGGCTTGATACAGGTTCAGCGGCCCATCTGCACTCAAGGCCGAGGCGGGGCGCATGGCGGCCACCATGACTACAGGTTTGTCGGTTTTCAGGGTCAGGTGCAGGAAAAAGGCGCTTTCTTCCAGCGTATCGGTGCCGTGGGTAATCACCGCTCCATTGATGTCCGGTCGAGCCAGCAGTTCATTGAGCTTGTGGGACAGCTCCAGCAACATCAGCGAACCCATGGCCCGGCTGTCCACGTTGAAAAGCTGATGGCATTCCAGGTCGGCCAGCTCGTTGATGCCGGGTACGGCCTGCAGCAGCGTGTGCACGCCTTGGGTGATGTCGTAATCGGTCAGGCCGGTATTGGATTGGGTTGTGGCAGCAATGGTGCCACCCGTGCCCACCAGGACCAGTTTGGGGCGTATTGGCATTGAGGTCGTGCTCCGCATCCAGTTGTTGCGCTAGAGGGGGCGCAGAGCTTGAGATAATGCCGGTTTAACGGCGAACTTTCAACCAACGCTCGATCAGGTGGACCACCGACAGCAGGGTGAAGTTAATCAGCAAGTACAACAGGCCCGCAACCACAAAGGTCTCGATGATGGCGTAGTTCTGGTTCATCAAGCGTTTGGCGTGGCCGGTCAGGTCCATGACGGCAATGGTCGAGGCCAGACTGGTGCCTTTGATGGCCAGCACGATTTCATTGCTGTACGCGGGCAGTGCCTGGCGAATCGCCAAGGGAAAAACCACGCGACGAAATCGCATCCAGGCGGACATGCCGATGGATTTGGCCGCTTCGATCTGGCCAACCGGCACGGCCTGAAAGCCGCCACGGAAAACTTCGCTGACATACGCCCCACTATTCAGACCAATGGCCAGAATCGCGCAGCGCATGCCATCGCTGAACAGCCACCACAGAGTGGGTGACTCCTTTACAAAACTCAGGGTGCCCACGCCGTAGTACAGCAGGAATAATTGCACCAGCAAGGGCGTGCCACGGAACACGGTACTGTAGCTAAAGGCGAAGCTGCGCAAAATACGGCTATGGGACTGACGCATCAGGGCCAGCGACAGGCCGATGAACAGTGACAGCACAATGCCCCACAAGCCGATATACACGCTCATGCCAAAGCCCTTGAACAGGGTTTCGACGGTGGTATTGAATAATTCCAGATCAATCATGCCTGGGCTCTCATGCCTTTGCCGGTGTAACGTTCGGCCAGCAAAAACAGGGCCTGACTACAGGCACCAATCAGAAAATAAAGTACACCTGCAATCAGGTACATAGCCATGGGCTCGCGCGTATTGGCGGCACCCAGGGTAGCGGCACGCATGATCTCGACCAGGCCTACCAGGGAGATCAGGGCCGTGTCTTTCAGTGCGGTTTGCCAGACGTTATTGGCGCCGGGCAGGGCGTACCAGAACATCTGCGGCAAAATAATGCGGCGCAGACGCTGCCAGGGGGACATGCCAATGGCTTTGGCCGCCTCGATCTGGCCTTCGGGAATGGCTTGCAAGGCGCCGCGAAACACTTCCACGCTGTACGAGCCTGCAATCAGGCCAATGGCCAAAATACCGACCAGCGCAGGGAACCAGCGCGTCACCACATCTTCCATGCGCATGAAGTCGGCCAGATCGGAGACAAACTGCACCGAGCCGAAAAACAGCAGGTAGATGATGAGCAGCTCGGGGATACTGCGAACAACCGTGGTGTACAGGCTGACGGGGCCACGCAGCCAGCGCGGCCCGTTGGTCTTGATGCTGGCTCCTGTAATCCCAATGACTACGCCAAGGGCCATGCCCAAAACGGAGATCAGCAAGGTCATTGCTGCTCCGCGAAGGAACATCCAGCCCCAGCCTTCGCGCAGCACATTAAAAATAGTCTCTAGCATCAAGTGGTACTTCTCGACTTATTTCTTGCAGATCTCGTAGTTGGCGATGTCGATGTCAAACCACTTTTCGCTGGCGGTCTTGACGGTGCCATCATCGATCAGCTTGCACAGGGCAGCGTCAACCTTGGCTTTCAGCTCTGCATTGTCTTTGTGAATACCGACGGCAATGCCATAACCCAGGGTCTCGGGGTCGGAAGAGCCTTTGATGACCAGCTTGGACAGGGCAAAGTTGTCTTCACCGACTTTATGCAGGAACTTCGATTGCGAGGTCAGGTCGGCAAAGGTGCCGTTCAAACGACCGGCGTCCAGATCGATTTGCATCTGGTCCAGGGTCTCGTAGTTCTTGATGGTCGTCTTGGGGGCTTTTTTGGTCAGGAAAGCGCCGTGGGTGGTGCCGCCTTGAACGCCAATGGTTTTACCGGCCAGACCATCAAAAATGGTTTGTTCGTTGTCGGCGCCGACCAGTTCACTGTTCTTGGGCAGAACGAAAATGGCGTCTTCAACGGCGTAAGGAATACTGAAGTTCACGCGCTTGGCACGCTCGGGGGTGTAGGACATGCCCGAGATGATCAGGTCAAATCGTTTGGCATCGAGCGAAGGAATCAGGCTGTCAAAGGCTTGTACGATGAACTTGCAGTCGCTGTTGAGCTCTTTGCACAGAGCCGCGCCCACGTCGGCGTCAAAGCCGGTAACCTTGCCGGCTGCATCCACCATGCTCCATGGTGGGTAACCGCCTTCCGTGCCGATTTTCAGGGTGTCTGCCATTGCAGCCTGGGAGCCCAACAGGGCCAGGCTGGCACAGATCAGGGTCTTGCTGAGGAAACTCATGGTCTGGCTCTCCTTTGTGGATAGGCTGGTCAGGGCCGTCTTGGCCCTGCTGGTTTTCCAGCCTGTGTCGTATTCACGAAGCGATGATCTTACTGCATTGGTTGTAGAAACTGCTGTAGACGCTCGGATTGTGGCCTATCGAACAGCTCTTTGGGGTGGCCACGTTCTTCAATCAGGCCGTTGTGCATGAAAATGGTCTCGGAGGACACGTCACGCGCAAAATTCATTTCGTGGGTGACCAGGATCATGGTGCGACCTTCCTGGGCCAGTTGGCGAATGACACGCAGTACCTCGCCCACCATTTCCGGATCCAGCGCGGAGGTCGGTTCGTCAAACAGCAAGACATCCGGGTCCATGGCCAGCGCACGGGCAATGGCCACGCGTTGCTGCTGGCCGCCGGACAGTTCGGCCGGGTAGGCATCGCACTTGTTGCTCAGGCCGACCTTGCCCAGCAGTTCGCGGGCGTATTCAGCCGCTTCACGGGCCGGGCGGCCCTTGACGTGAATGGGGCCTTCGGTGACGTTTTGCAGCACCGTGCGGTGCGACCATAGATTGAAGTTCTGAAACACCATCCCCAAGCGGGCGCGGACTTGTTCCAACAGACGCGGATTGTCTGTCTGGCAAATGCCCTTGCGGTTGCGATGGCTGCGCAAAATGTCATTGCCGATCTGGACTTCGCCCTGATCGGGGACGACCAGGTGGTTAATGCAGCGCAGCAGGGTACTTTTACCCGAGCCCGAGGCGCCGATAATGGAGAGTACATCGCCCTTGTGGGCCTGCAGGGAAATGCCCTTGAGCACCTCGTTGGTGCCAAAGCGTTTGTGGATGTCGCGTACCTGGACCGCCGCGTTCAGGTCATTGTTATTCACAGCAACGTCCTTGCGGTCAAAGAGAAAGGGGGTAAGGGTTTCATACGGGTGTCATATCCTGGATGCCCCGATTCTACCGCTTTCCCCCTGATTTTTTTGCACAAGCGCTGTATTTTGCGCATAAAAAGCGGCATAAACCGAGTATGCCGCCTTATGAGCTTAGGGATACAGGCCGCGTACCTGACGAGATTCCAGAATGCGGGCGCAACCCACAATAAAGGCAGCGGTACGCAGGGTGACGTTGTGCTCTTTGGCAACGGCCGCTACCGTGGTGTAGGCCGCGCGCATCATCATTTCCAGCCGATTGTTGATCTCGTCCTCGGTCCAGAAAAAGCTGGAGAAGTCCTGAACCCACTCGAAGTAGGACACAGTCACACCGCCGGCGTTGGCCACCACGTCCGGGACAATGGTCACGCCCTTGTCGTTGAGGATGTCATCGGCTTCGGGGGTGGTGGGGCCATTGGCACCTTCGATCACAACGCGAGCGCGGATGCGGTCGGCATTGTTCTTGTTGATCTGGCCTTCCAGCGCGGCCGGGATCAGCAGATCGGTTTCGATGTGCCAGAAATCGTCATTGGAAATGGCTTCGGCGTTGGGTGCTCCGGCCAGACCTTTGTGTTGTTCCATGTGGTCCAGCAAGGCCAGCACGTCCAGACCGTTGGGGTTGTACACCGTGCCCGTGTGGTCCTGTACGGCCAGCACTTTGGCACCCGCTTCCTGGAACAGGCGGGCGGCCGTGCCACCCACGTTCCCGAAACCTTGCACAATGACGCGGGCGCCATTGAGGTTGATACCGGCGTCGCGAGCTGCTTCACAACCCACGGTAAACACGCCACGGCCAGTGGCTTCTACCCGGCCAAGACTACCGCCCAGGGACACGGGTTTGCCGGTGACCACACCGGTGCTGGTGCCGCCCACGTTCATGGAATAGGTGTCCATCATCCAGGCCATGGTCTGGGCATTGGTGTTCACATCCGGTGCGGGAATGTCCTTGTTGGGGCCAATGATCACGCCAATCTCGCTGGTGTAGCGGCGGGTGATACGTTCCAGTTCGGCCTGGGAGTAGTGGCGTGGGTCAATACGAATACCGCCCTTGGCACCGCCAAAGGGCAGGTTCACGGCCGCTGACTTGATCGACATCCAGGCAGCCAGCGCCATTACCTCGGACAAGGTGACATCCTGGTGGTAGCGCACGCCGCCCTTGCCTGGGCCACGGGACGTATTGTGTTGAACGCGGTAGCCCTCAAAGTGGGCCACGGTGCCGTTATCCAGTTCGATGGGGACGTCGACAATCAGTGTGCGCTTGGGGCGCTTGAGTGTTTCAACCCATCGGGACAATTTGCCCAGATACGGAGTGACTCGCTCCACTTGTTCGAGATAAATACCCCATGGGCCGACGTCGTCGGCATTCAGGTATGACGGCAAAGCATGGGTGGGACGATCTGTCATGAGCTCCTCGATAAAGTTGGGGAAACGGGATACGAGTACACAGTGAAGATGCAAATTACGCCTAGATGCAGAACACGGCAAAGACGCTGTGGATTGGCTTAGCGATGGCCGTGTGCAGCAGTTATGCTATCGGAAATGGCCGCTGTTGTGTTTGCAGCGTTTGCGATGGTTTTATCTGGGTGCTGGTGCATTGATGGATTCTTCTGACTCTTCCCTTTCTGGTCGCTTGGCGCAATTGCGCCAACGTATCGAACAGGCTTGCTTGCAGGCCGGCCGCCCTGCCGGTGCGGTGGCGCTTTTACCGGTCAGCAAAACCTTTCCTGTGCCCGTGCTGGCGCAAGCTCTGGACCTGGGCTTGTTGCGAATGGGCGAGAACAAGGTTCAGGAGATTCGGGACAAGCAGGCCGAGCTGGCCGATCGCGCGGTGCAGTGGGTGATGATAGGCCATCTGCAGAGTAATAAGGCTAAAGATATTGCACGCCTGGCCAGCGAAGTCCAGTCTTTGGACCGTTTGTCGCTGGCCCAGGCCCTGGATCGGCACCTGCAAACCGAGCAGCGTAGCCTGGATGTGCTTGTTCAGGTCAAGACCTCGCCCGAACCCAGCAAGTTTGGCTTGGACCCGGAGCAATTGCCTGCTTTCATGCAGTCCTTGCGCTCGCTTGATACCCTGAACGTCCGGGGTTTGATGACCATGGCCGTCAATAGCGAGGACCCTCAGGCGGTGCGCGCCTGTTTTGCTACGTTGCGCCAGTGGCGTGATCGTCTGGTGGAGTTGGGCCATGAACAGGTGCAAGGCCTGTCCATGGGCATGAGTGGGGATTTCGAGCTGGCGATTCAGGAAGGCTCGACCGAGGTTCGGGTTGGCTCGGCCCTGTTTGGCGCACGCAATTACCGCTGATCGATATCCGCATCGTTACTAATGCCCTGCGTAGGGCTGTCCGCGCATAATGTCTCTGCGCATCCCGAACGGGATGCTTAACATTTAAAAAAACAGTGCCCTAAGCGCTGTTTGTATGTACGAAGGAGACATCATGGATTGGAAAAAATTGGGAGCCGGTGTGTTGCTGGGCGCCAGCCTGACAGGAACGGCCCTGGCAGCGGACTGGCCCCAGTCGGCGGTAACGTGGGTAGTGCCTTATCCCGCAGGCGGTGGTTCAGATGTGATTGCTCGGCTGGTGGCCAAGCAGTTGGAAAGCAGCCTGGGTCAGACGCTGATTGTGGAAAACAAGCCGGGGGCGGCGACCATCATCGGCGCGACCTATGTGAGCAACGCCAAACCGGACGGCTATACCGTGGGTACCGCTGACTCAGGCACGCTGGCATTCAATTCCTCCTTGTACAACAAGCTGCAGTACGATCCGGCGGCCTTCACGTATGTGGGTGGACTGGCCCGTTTTCCCTTGATGCTGGCGGTACCGCAAGAATCCCCGTACAAGACGGTGGCCGATTTGCTTGAAGCGGCTCGTAAGCAGCCTGAAAAACTGACCTCCTCGTCCGCTGGCAGTGGTTCACCTCACCATCTGGCGTTGGAAATGTTCAAGCAGCGCACCGACACCCAGATCGTGCATGTGCCTTACAAGGGAGCCGCACCCGCCATTCAGGATTTGCTGGGCGGTCAGGTGGATATGTCTTTTGTCGATTCTGCAGCGGCATTGTCCAACATCAAGGCTGGCAAATTGCGGGTTCTGGCCGTGGCCACGCCCGAGCGCAGCAGCCTGTTGCCTGATGTGCCAACCATGGCCGAAGCCGGTATTGCCGACTTCTACGCCTATGCCTGGCAAGGGTTGGTGGGCCCACCCAAGATGGACGAAGGTGCCCGTCAACGCTTGAGCCAGGACTTGATGCAGGCTCTGAAAACGCCCGAGCTGGACCAGCGTATCCGCGCGATGGGTGTAGAGCCCATGCCCATGACGCCCGATGAATTCCAGGCCTACGCTCAGCGTGAACGCGCGGAATGGGCCACGGTTATCGAGCGTGCCGGTATTCGTATGGATTGACGGTCATGCGGCCAACAGTGGCCGCATAATCAGGCGGCATATTCATCGCCGTAACGTTTCAGGCCGTCCAGGTCCAGTACCTGGACGCCACCATATTTGATCAACAACAGCCCTTCGTTTTCCAGTTGACGCAGGGCTTGGTTGGCACGTTGGCGCGATACCCGCGCCAGGTAGCCGATCTCTTCCTGGGTAATGTCCAGGCGCAGACCTTTTCCGGGGTAGAGCAGCGGGTTGAACAGCTCTGCCAGACAGCGCGCCACGCGGGCATCGGGGGTAGACAGGCTGTTGTACTCGGCCTTGCCGATAAATTGCGCCACACGCTCATTGAGCTGATGCAGGAGGTAGCGGTTGAAAGCAATACTCTGGTCCAGCAAATCGTTAAAACTGTGGGCGGGCAAGCGGGCCACCTGGCTGTCGCGCAAGGCCACCACATCGTATTTGCGCTCTTCGTTTTTCAGCAAAGAGCCTTCGCCTATCCAGCCACCGGCAGGCACCCCTGTCATGGAGGCAATTTTGCCGTCGGAGTTGCCCACCGATACTTTGAGCAAACCCGAGAGCACGCCGATCCAGGCCGTGGCGCGTTCCCCCTTGCGTTCGACGATGGCTCCGGCCTCGTATGCGGTGATCAGCGTGTCGCGGCGGACACGCTCTTGCAGCTCGGGTGTCAACAAGCGAAACCAGGCGGCTCGCTCCGATAAAGCATCTACAACATGCATGAGGATTAACCCTCGATAAAGGTCGAATGTCATGTCCGTGACAATCTTCGGGACGTGCAGCCGATAACTTGATTATTAACAGGCTGCAAATAGCTTGAAGGCATCACTTCAGCCTTCTGCCGCAATCATAAGCAGCCTCCTGGACCATAACAAGCCGGGAAAATTCGGAGGAGACATGGTTGTGCGGATGGATAAAGAGCAGGTAGCGGGGTTACCCGGCACCTTCCCAGCCTGGATAGAACACCATGCCCAGGTGCGCGGCAACAAAGTTGCCATGCGCGAAAAAGACCTGGGAATCTGGCAGACCTGGACGTGGCGGGAGCTGGCCGAACAGGCCGAGCAACTGGCTGCGGGCCTGGCCGGGCTGGGAGTCAAAGACGGTCAGCACGTTGCGGTGATCGGTGAAAACCGCCCGCGTCTGTACCTGGCCATGATGGCAGCGCAAATGCTGGGCGCTGTGCCCGTGCCCTTGTATCAGGACGCGGTGGCCCAAGAAATGTTGCACGTGTTGCTGGATGCCAGCATTCGTGTGGCCGTGGTCGAGGACCAGGAGCAGGTCGACAAGCTGCTGGAAGTCTGGGACCAGTGCCCCGATCTGGATGCACTGATCTATGACGATCCACGTGGTTTGCGCAACTATCAGCAAGAACAACTGCAATACATTGAACAAGTCATGGAGCAGGGGCGCGAGCAATTGGCGCGTGATCCGGACTGTGTGCGTCGTATCTGGAAGGCCATTACGCCTGACCATGCTGCTGCCATGTTCTATACCTCCGGTACGACCGGCAAGCCCAAGGGTGTGGTGTTGACCCATGGCGCCCTGGTCGATCGCGGTCTGGCCATTCAGGAGCTGGAATCGCTGACCGATGCCGAGGAAGTGCTGGCTTATCTGCCTCCCGCCTGGATTGGGCAGAACATGTTTTCCTACACGCAGTTTCTGGTCACGGGTTTTACGGTGAATCACCCTGAATCGCCCGAGACCGTGTCCATCGACCTGCACGACATTGGTCCCACCTATTACTTTGCGCCTCCCCGCGTGTTGGAAGGCTTGCTCACGCAAGTGACCATTCGCATGGAGGATGCCGGTGCCTTAAAGCGCGCCCTGTACAAGCGTTTCATGACTTTGGCGCACCGCGTGGGTGTGCAGATTCTGGACAAGCGCCCTGGCGTGGGGATGTGGGATCGCCTGTGCTATGGCCTGGGCAATATCCTGATCTACGGCCCCTTGCGTAATGCCCTGGGCATGAGCCGCGTGCGTGTGGCTTATACCGCCGGTGAAGCCATTGGCCCCGATCTGTTCGATTTTTACCGTTCTATTGGCATCAACCTCAAGCAACTGTACGGCGCGACGGAAACCTCGGTGTTTGTCTGCGTGCAGGAAGATGGCCATGTGCGTGCCGATACGGTAGGCCCACCCGTCAAAGGAGTGGAAATCCGTGTGGCCGATAACGGTGAGATTCAGGTGCGCAGCCCTGGCTTGTTCAAGGAGTACTACCGCAACCCCGAGTCCACCGCCGAGTCTTTTACCGAAGACGGCTGGTATCACACTGGCGATGCCGGTTATCTGGACACCGATGGTCAGTTAAAGATCATCGACCGTGCCAAGGATGTGGGCAAATTGGCCGACGGCTCTTTGTTTGCACCCAAGTACATCGAGAACAAGCTCAAGTTCTTCCCCTTCGTCAAAGAAGCCGTGGCTTTTGGTGATGGCCAAAAGGAAGTGTGCGCCTTTATCAATATTGATCTGGAAGCAGTGGGCAACTGGGCCGAGCGTCGCAACCTGCCTTATGCCGGTTACACCGATCTGGCCGGCAAGCCCGAGGTCTATGCTTTGATTCGGGATTGCGTGGCGCAGGTCAATGATGATCTGGCCAACGACCCCAAACTGGCCGGCTCGCGCATCAGTGCCTTTTTGATTCTGCACAAAGAGCTGGACCCGGATGACGATGAACTGACCCGCACCCGCAAAGTACGTCGCGGTTTTATCGCGCAAAAGTACAAGGTTCTGGTCGACGCCCTGTTCAACGGTTTGGACAGGCAGTTTGTGGAGACAGAAGTGAAGTTTGAAGATGGGCGCAGCGGTCGCATTTCGGCAGACCTGCACATTGAGCGCATGACAGACGCAGCAAGGAGCGCATGATGAGTGAGGCGCAAATGCCGGGCCGTCGGATTGGCCCAGTGGTACTGGATTTAAAGAATATTTCGCTGTCCTTCGGGGGGGTGAAAGCCTTGACCGATATCTCGTTCAATATTCGTGAACACGAGATCCGCTCCATCATCGGTCCGAACGGAGCAGGCAAAAGCTCCATGTTGAACGTCATCAACGGCGTATATGCACCACAACAAGGCGAGATTGTCTTACGTGACCAGAGTTATGCCCGCATGAACTCACGTCACACCGCCGAGCAGGGCATTGCCCGTACCTTTCAGAACCTGGCTCTGTTCAAGGGCATGAGTGTGCTGGACAACATCATGACCGGCCGTAATCTGCACATGAAAAGCGGGGTGTTTGCCCAGGCTTTCCGACTGGGTGGTGCCGAGCGCGAAGAGATTCGCAACCGTGAGTACGTGGAAGGCATCATCGATTTTCTGGAGATCCAGGCCTACCGAAAAACGCCGGTAGGGCGTTTGCCTTACGGTCTGCAAAAACGGGTTGACCTGGGGCGGGCGCTGGCAATGCAGCCGAGCATTTTGCTGCTTGATGAGCCTATGGCAGGCATGAACATCGAAGAAAAGCAGGATATGTGCCGTTTTATTCTGGATGTGAATGAAGAGTACGGCACCACGATTGTTTTGATTGAACACGATATGGGCGTAGTCATGGATATTTCGGACCGCGTGGTGGTTCTGGACTATGGCAAGAAAATTGGTGACGGAGTACCGGACGAAGTACGACAAAACCCGGACGTCATCCGCGCCTATCTTGGCGCTGGCCATTGAGGGGAACGGACATGGCATTTTTTCTTGAAACCTTGCTGGGCGGGCTGATGAGCGGGATGTTGTACGCCCTGGTCGCGCTGGGCTTTGTTCTGATTTTCAAAGCATCGGGTGTTTTTAACTTCGCACAGGGCGCAATGGTGCTGGTGGCCGCACTGGCCATGGCTCGTCTCTCCCAGTGGATTCCGCAGTTGCTGGGCATGGAGCCCGGCATTCTGGGCAATGTGCTGGCTTTCATTGTCTCGGCCATATTGATGTTTGTGCTGGCCGTGGTCATTGAGCGCTGGGTGCTGCGTTATCTGGTGAACCAGGAAGGCACGACCTTGCTGATGGCCACCATCGGTATCAGCTATCTGCTCGATGGTTTGGGTCAGATCGTGTTTGGCAGTTCGGTGTACTCCATTGACGTGGGCATGCCCAAAGACCCGGCTTTCATCCTGGAGTCCGTGTTTGAAGGCGGTGTGCTGGTCAGTCTGGAGGACTTGAGTTCAGCCGTGGTTGCGGCCTTGCTGGTTGCGGCCCTGGCCATCTTCTTTCAGTACACCAGTGTGGGCCGTGCCCTGCGTGCGGTGGCAGACGATCACCAGGCGGCACAGTCCATTGGTATTCCCTTGAACCGTATCTGGGTCGTGGTCTGGACGGTGGCCGGTTTGGTGGCATTGGTCGCCGGCATTATCTGGGGTTCCAAATACGGGGTGCAGTTCACCTTGTCGACCGCTGCGTTGCGCGCCTTACCTGTGGTGATTCTGGGTGGTCTGACCTCGGTGCCCGGTGCCATTGTGGGTGGCCTGATTATCGGTGTGGGTGAGAAGGTGTCCGAGGTTTATCTGGGCCCTTATGTAGGTGGCGGCATCGAGATCTGGTTTGCTTATGTGCTGGCCCTGGTGTTCCTGCTGTTCCGACCACAAGGTCTGTTCGGCGAGAAGATTATTGATCGCGTCTGAGGTGGAGCCGATATGATTTACCGCGAAAATGGTCAGTTCAAAAGCAGCTATCGGGCTGACCAGCAGATTTTTCCCATCCGCCAGGATCGCTATGTGGTGTTGGGCCTGTTGCTGGTGGCATTTCTGTTGGTGCCAGCCATGGCATCCAACTACTTCCTGCAAGCTATTCTGATTCCCTTTTTGATTCTGTCCTTGGCAGCGATCGGCCTGAATATTCTGGTGGGCTATTGCGGACAGATTTCCATTGGTTCAGGCGCCTTTATGGCTGTGGGCGCCTACGCCGCCTGGAACTTTGGTGTCCGTATTCCTGAGTTGCCGTTGGTGTTGCAGATCTTGCTGGGCGGCGTGTTTGCCACTCTGGTGGGGGTCGCCTTCGGTATTCCCAGCTTGCGTATCCGTGGCTTGTACCTGGCGGTCACAACCCTGGCTGCGCAGTTCTTTGTGGATTGGGCGTTCCTGCGTATTGCCTTTTTCACGAACTACTCGCCCTCGGGCAACGTGTCGGTGCCCGCCTTGAGTGCATTTGGTTTGCCGGTTCAAACCCCCATGCAAAAGTACTTGTTTGTACTGATCTTTGTGGTGGTGTTTGCCTTGCTGGCTAAGAACCTGGTGCGTGGCGCGATTGGTCGTCAATGGATGGCGATTCGTGACATGGACGTGGCCGCTGAAGTGATTGGTATCCGTCCGGTCTACGCCAAGCTCACGGCCTTTGCTGTCAGCTCATTCATCATCGGTGTGGCCGGTGCCTTGTGGGCCTTTGTTCATCTGGGTTCCTGGGAGCCACTGGCCTTTGACCTGACTCGCTCTTTGCAGCTGTTGTTCATTGTCATCATCGGTGGTCTGGGCTCGATTGTGGGCAGCTTCTTTGGTGCCGCTTTCATGGTCTTGCTGCCCGTGCTTCTGACCAACGTGCCGCACTGGTTTGGTATGTCCATCGGCGTGGACACCGCCTCGCACATTGAACACATGGTGTTCGGTGCCCTGATCGTATTTTTCTTGATTGTGGAGCCGCATGGTTTGGCTCGACTCTGGAGTATTGGTAAGGAAAAGCTGCGTTTGTGGCCCTTCCCCCATTAGCAGGTAGGCAGTTTATTACAACAACAGCCCCGCCAATCGGGACGGGGTACTTAGACAAATGGTACTTATCGGAGGACCAGGAGATGACAACACGACTGAAACGCGCTGTGCTCGGTTTGAGTGCTTGCGCTGCAATGTTGACCATGAGTACAGCCGCTTTGGCAGCTGAGGAACAGTACATTCCACTGCTGACCTACCGCACCGGCTCCTTTGCCCCACTGGGGATCCCATGGGCCGATGGCAAGCTGGACTATCTGGCTTTGGTCAACGAACGTGACGGCGGTGTCAATGGCGTCAAGCTGGCATACGAGGAGTGTGAAACGGCGTATGCCACCGACCGTGGCGTAGAGTGCTACGAGCGCATGAAAGGCAAAAATGGTGGTGCTTCGGGGTTTGATACCCAGTCCACAGGCATTACTTTTGCCCTGACCGACAAGGCTATTGTGGATGGGGTCGCCATTGAAACCATGGGCTACGGTCTATCGCATTCGGCTAACGGTGCGGTGTTCGAGTGGAACTTCCCGCTGCTGGGCACGTACTGGACCGCAGCCGATGTCATGATCCAGGACATCACCAAGCAAGTGGGTGAGGACAAGCTGAAAGATCAGCGTATTGCCCTGATCTACCATGACTCGCCTTACGGTAAAGAGCCTATCGCCCTGTTACAGGCCCGTGCCAAGGAACAAGGCTTCAAGCTGGATCTGTATCCGGTGACCGCTCCTGGCGTGGAGCAGAAATCCACCTGGCTACAAGTGCGTAAAAACCGTCCTGACTTCGTGTTGCTCTGGAGCGCCGGGATCATGACGCCTACCGCTATTCGTGAGGCGCAGGCAGTGGGATACCCACGCGACAAAATCTATGGCATCTGGTGGGCCGCTTCCGAGAGCGATGTGGTCGATCTGGGCCAGACCGCCAAGGGCTACAAGGGCATCACCATTCACAACAGTGCCGAGGACGGCCCGGTGCATGATGCCGTGCGCGAGATGCACGCCAAAGGCAAAGGAGCTGAAAACGGGGACAAGTATGTCGGCACGCTGGCACACACGCGCGGCATGATGATTTCCATGATGCAGGTAGAAGCCATTCGTACTGCCCAAGAGAAGTTCGGTAAAGGGCAGCATATGACGCCCGAACAAGTGCGCTGGGGTTTCGAGAACCTGAACCTGGACGAAGCTCGTCTGAAAGAGCTGGGCTTTGAAGGCATCATGCGTCCCGTTAAAACCTCGTGCAGCAACCATATGGGTGATGACTGGGCTCGTATCGTGCAGTGGGACGGCAACAAGTTTGAAGTTGTCTCCGACTGGTATGAGTCCGACAAGAAGTATGTCGATCCTTTAGTCAAGGAAATGTCGGCCAAGTACGCCGCTGAGAAGAAAATTACGCCTCGCACCTGCGAAGGCTAAACCCAGGCGCCCAGGGTTCGCCCTGGGCACTGCATTGCGTGGGGAAGATTATGAGTGAGACCGTAGGCCAAGTGGATGAGGCGCCCATCTTGTTGGACGTCAATGGCATCGAAGTGATTTACAACCACGTCATTCTGGTGCTCAAGGGCGTGTCCTTGCGTGTACCGGAAGGGCGGATTGTTGCCTTGCTGGGCGCCAACGGTGCCGGTAAAACCACGACCTTGCGGGCCGTATCGAACTTGCTGCGCGCTGAGCGCGGCGATGTGACCAAAGGCCAGATCCATCTGCGTGGCGAGCGTATTGATCAACTGACTCCGGCTGATCTGGTCAAGCGCGGCGTAGTGCAGGTGATGGAAGGGCGCCACTGTTTTGCGCACTTGAGCATTGAAGAAAATTTGCTGACCGGGGCCTATACCCGTTCCTTGTCACGTGGTGATGTAAGCGCCGAGCTGGACAAGGTGTACCAGTATTTTCCGCGCCTAAAGCAGCGCCGTACCAGTCAGGCCGGTTATACCTCGGGCGGTGAACAGCAAATGTGTGCCATTGGACGCGCCTTGATGGCCGACCCCAGCATGATCTTGCTGGATGAGCCTTCCATGGGGTTGGCACCGCAGGTGGTGGAAGAAATTTTCGAGATTGTCCGTGACCTGAATCAGCGCGAGCGTGTCAGTTTCTTGCTGGCCGAGCAAAACACCAACGTGGCCCTGAAGTATGCCGACTATGGCTACATCCTGGAAAACGGTCGCGTCATGATGGATGGACCCTCCCAGGCCTTGGCCGAGAACGAAGACGTCAAGGAGTTCTATCTGGGTGTGTCCGGGGGCGAGCGCAAGAGCTTTCGTGACAATAAATTCTATCGACGACGCAAGCGCTGGTTGGCCTAACCCTCAAGGATTTTCACAGTATCAGCAGGGCCTGGCCTGTATTGAAAGCGGCAGGATCAGTACAGGAACAGGCCATCGATCGGGATGCACACAAGGTGCCGCCCTGACCCCTTTTGACATTTTTAGTTTTGGGCAGCTCCTGGCTACACGGGGTGTAGTCGCAGAGCTTGGTATCGACACGCGTCAGTCTATGAGCAGGAAGTCGGCTGGGCGCGGGAGTGTTTGAATGCCAATTCATCCCAGTGGAGGAGAGATGAGCGAATTTTACGACGAGCGCGAAACCCAGGAACCGGACGAGCGTGAGGCTGATTTACTGTCCCGTTTGCCGCAGGTTTTGCAAGCGGCTGCAAAAGGAGCCCCTGCCATTGCCAGACAACTGGATTCGGTGGATCTGGCCGCTGTGCGCTGCCGTGAGGACCTGCTGGCTATTCCGGTGTTTCGTAAAAGCGAGCTGCTCAAAGCCCAGTTGGAAGCTCGTGAGCGGGCCCGCTCTGGCGCGCCGTCGGCTGAGTATGCGCAGTCCGTTTTCGGCGGTTTTTCCTCCATTTCCTGGGGGGCAGTTCGCAAAGTGTTTGCTTCGCCTGGCCCCATGTATGAGCCCGAAAGCCGTCGCCCGGACTATTGGGGCTTTGCGCGGGCCTTGTATGCAGCGGGTTTTCGCCGTGAAGAACTGATTTTCAACTGCTTCTCCTATCACTTCACGCCGGCCGGTTCGATGATGGAAACCGCTGCTCATGCTTTGGATTGCACCGTGTTTCCGGGGGGGGTGGGGCAAACCGAACAGCAAGTGCAGGCCATGGCCGACTTGCGCCCGCATGGGTACACCGGTACCCCCAGCTTTCTGAAAATCATCATGGAAAAAGCCCAGTCCATGCAGATTGCGTTGCCGGGATTGACCAAGGCCTTGTTCTCGGGTGAAGCCTACCCGCCCTCTTTACAAAAATGGTTCAGCGAGCATGGCGTGGCAGGCTATCAAGCTTACGGCAGTGCCGATCTGGGCATGATTGCCTACGAAACTCAGGCCCGTGAAGGCTTGGTGCTTAACGAAAACCTGATTCTGGAAATTGTGCGTCCGGGCACAGGCCAGCCCGTAGAGCCTGGTGAAGTGGGCGAAGTGGTGGTGACGTCTTTTAACCCAGACTACCCGTTGGTGCGGTTCGGTACGGGGGACTTGTCCGCCGTCATGCCCGGCCAGTCTCCTTGTGGTCGGACTAATCAGCGTATACGCGGCTGGATGGGGCGTGCTGACCAGACGACCAAGGTGCGCGGCATGTTTGTGCATCCGGGACAGGTGGAACAAATTCGCTTGCGTCACAAGGAACTGGGCCAGGCTCGCTTGGTGGTGCGGGGTGCCAGTGGTCAGGACCAGATGGTGTTTCAGGTGGAGGTCACCTCCAAGCCTGAGGGACTGGAAAACGCGTTGGCCGACTCTATTCGCGAAATCACCAAACTGCGCGCACAGGTGGAGTTTGTGGAGCCAGGCGCCTTGCCTCGGGATGGTAAAGTCATCGAGGACCAACGCAGCTACGATTAATTAGCCATGTAGATATGCACACAAGTAGCAGTCGGGCTGCGGTACTATGCTGGAAAATAGTCAATACCTATATCTTTGAGGAGAGCCCGATGCGCTTTGTGCCCGTTTCTGCTGTAGTCCTGGCCTTGATGGCCAGCATGCCTGCTGCCCAGGCCGCCACCCTGGACAATGTCAAACAGCGCGGTCACGTGCTGTGTGGCGTGACCACCGGTTTTGCCGGTTTTTCTGCCCCTGATGACAAGGGCAATTGGACAGGGCTGGATATTGATGTGTGTCGCTCGGTCGCTGCCGCCACCCTGGGCGACGCCAGCAAATTCAAGGCCGTGCCTTTGAACTCGCAGCAACGTTTTACGGCGTTGCAGTCAGGTGAAATTGATCTGCTGGCCCGTAACACGACCGTGACTCAGCAGCGCGATACGGCCGTGGGTGCTATCCACGCCGGCATCAACTTCTACGACGGCCAGGGTTTTCTGGTGTCCAAGAAGCTGGGTGTTTCCAGCGCCAAGGAATTGAACGGCGCCACGGTTTGTATGCAGACGGGAACGTCCAACGAAAACACCATGGCTGACTGGGCCCGCGCCAACAAGGTTGAGTACAAGCCTGTGGTGATCGAACAGTTCAACGAAGTAGTCAACGCTTTTGTGGCTGGCCGCTGTGACGTGTTCTCTACCGATGCGTCCGGCCTGGCTTCGATTCGTATCTCCAAAATGGAGAATCCGGACGACTACCTGGTGCTGCCTGAAATCATTTCCAAAGAGCCATTGGGCCCCTTCGTCCGTCAGGGCGATGATGCCTGGCTGAACATTGTGAAATGGTCCATCCAAGCCAGCTTCAATGCTGAAGAACTGGATGTGACAGCGGCCAATGTGGACGAGAAGCTCAAGAGCAACAACCCCAACATCCAGCGTCTGCTGGGCGTGACTCCCGGTGCCGGTAAAAACCTGGGCCTGGACGAAAAATGGGCTTACAACATCATCAAGCAAGTCGGTAACTACGGCGAATCCTTCGAGCGCAACGTGGGTAAAGGTAGCCCGCTACAAATCGAACGCGGCCTGAATGCTTTGTGGATCGACGGTGGCTTGATCTACGGTCTGCCTATTCGTTAATCCATTCGGGGTTCGCGATATGCAAAAAGCAGCTCTCTGTGGGAGCTGCTTTTTTATTGACTGATCGATCTGGGGGCGATGACGTTGATGTGTTGTTGCTCTTTGTGCCCTGGCGATGTGCGTTGACCAAGGGCGCTGGTGTATGTATCACGCGGTGATACATAGTCTGCCTAACTGCTGCGCACGGTTTTCGGATGCGAGACGTTCGGGATTGTTTGCCCCAATATGCCAAGCCGTACGGGGCAAACCTGAAGACTTAATTTTTGCGCCGTAATACCAGCGAAATTTTGGCAAAAGCCACTTGCAGATCCTGTGTGGCACCTTGGAAAATCACGGGCCGACCACGCCGGGTAAAGCAGATCAGGCGTTTGGAGTTGAACAGCGGCACGAACTTGGCAAAGTGGATGTCTTGCCATTGCACTTCCCGCTTCATGATCCAGCTCTGGCGGATGCCGTTCTGGTCAATCGTGGTGATGCCATGCCACATGTGCCAGGCAATCAAGATCAGGCCAGTAAACAGCAGAACCAGAGAGCCCGCCAGTACAGGGCTGATAGCCGCACCTTGTGGGGAGCTGGCTACCAGCGCAAAACGCACACCAATCAGGGCTAGCACTATCCAGGCACCAGCCGCGACCCATTTAGGCCAGGAGCGGCCTTGAATAGGCAGTGAACCCAGATCCTTTAACAGGGCGTCAATTTCCTCTTTCGAGGGGGCTTGGCTCATCAGCACGCGGCGACCCCTTGTTTGCGGGCTGCCAGGGCGTTACCGGCATTGCTGGCCGATTTGCGCTTCAAATGAGCCGAAATCCATTGCCCCGTGTCCACCACGGCGTTCAGATCAATGCCGGTTTCAATATCCAGGCCTTGCATCAGGAACAGCACGTCCTCGGTGGCGACGTTGCCGGTTGCGCCTTTGGCGTAGGGACAGCCACCCAGCCCGGCTACAGAACTGTGGAAAATATGAATGCCGGCCTGCATGGCGGCCACAATATTGGCGATGGCCTGGCCATAGGTGTCGTGGAAGTGGCCGGACACATGAACGGGGTCAATGTGCTCGGTCACCATGCGCATCACCTCGTAGACCTGACGGGCCGTGCCGACACCGATGGTGTCGGCTACGTCGATTTCATCGCAGCCTAGTTCGATCAAACGTTGGCCGACTTTCAACACATTGGCCGGCGCCACAGCACCTTCGTAGGGACAACCGAACGAACAACTGATGGAGCCGCGCAGGCGCATGCCAGCTTCTTTGGCGGCCTGGGCGACGGGGGCAAAGCGCTCCAGCGATTCTTCAATGCTGCAATTGATATTACGCTGCGAAAATGCTTCGCTGGCAGCGGCGAAGATCACCACTTCGTCGGCCTTGGCAGCCAGGGCGCCTTCAAAGCCACGCATATTGGGTGTCAGAACTGAATAGATCGTGCCGGGGCGACGGTCAATCGTAGCCATCACTTCCGCGCCGTCTGCCATTTGTGGCACCCATTTGGGCGAGACAAAGGAGGCGGCTTCCACGTTCACAAAACCGGCGTGGGACAAGCGGTTGACCAGCTCGACCTTGATGTCGGTAGGGATGAATTCTTTTTCGTTCTGCAGGCCGTCCCGAGGGCCGACCTCCACAATCTTGACGCGCGAGGGGTATGACATGAAGTTTCCTGAAGGTAAGGGGCTGGGCCTGGAGGCCTTTACGTATTCGTCATGATACCTCTTGAAGGCCAGGGCTGGCCCCCTAGGAACAGCCCTATAAGCAGGCGACGTGGCCGGGGTTTCGATGCAAAGGAGCAGGCCATGATGCAGTGGGGCCCTGTCGGGTTTTATGGCTTGATACGTTGGAATCGCCCGTCTGCCAGAGGCTCTATGCAGCCAGCCAGCTCCAGCTCGGCCAGAACCGCCGGCAGTTGAGTTGCCAGAAGACCGGTACGGCGCATCAGTTGCTCGGGCGTCAAGGGGGCGAAATCGATGCGCTCCAGGATGGGGCGCAGTTCTTCCGGTAGGTTATCGTGCTGAACAGGCCTGGCATTGGACGGGTTGCCGGGTTCAAGTTTGAACGTGTGCTGCACATTGCCCAGCTCATCCAGAATGTCCTGGGCGCTCTCTACCAGCTTGGCGCCTTGGCGTATCAAGGCATGGCAACCACGTGCCAAAGGCGAATGGATTGAGCCCGGAATAGCAAAAACCTCGCGCCCCAGTTCTCCGGCCAGACGGGCTGTGATCAGGGAGCCACTTTGCTTTGCCGCTTCTACCACCAGCACGCCTTTGGCCAAAGCGGCCACAATGCGGTTACGGCGGGGGAAATGGTGCGGCATGGCGCGGGTGCCTAAGGGGAACTCGCTGAGCAGCAGACCGTGATCACTGATCTGGTGTGCCAGATCGCGGTGCGCTGCCGGGTAGACCAGATCCAGTCCCGTTCCCATGACAGCAATGGTGCCGGCCGATTGCGGGCCTGCTTTGAGCGCGCCTTTGTGCGCTGCCTGATCAATGCCGCTGGCCAGCCCACTGATGATGCACCAGCCTTTGGAGGCCAGCGTGGCAGCGAAGTCGGTCGCCGTTTCCTGGCCAGACTGGGTGGCATTGCGAGCACCAACAATCGCCAGCCCGGGGTGCGCCAACACATCCAGATTGCCATTGGCGTACAGCAAGAGCGGTGCGTCATGTAGATCCAGCAAGGCGGCAGGGTAAGCCGGGTCTGCCAGCGTCACAATGTGATGACCCGCTTGCTTGAGCCATTCCACGGCCTGGTCAATGTGCGCTTGTAGCTCGGTCAGTGGTTCCTGGCTTAGTTGGACGGCCAGTTCGCCAGGAATATGGCGTGACAGGGTTTGAACCGAGCTTTGATAGATTTGCGGTGGCAGTCCACAGGCGGCCAGCAGTTGCCGGGCCTGGGCGGGCGTAAGCTCTGGCTCCAGTGACAGACGCAACCAGGCACGCAATTCTTCCGAGATTTCATCCGAGGTTTCCCCCGAGCTAAAATAATGAGGCATAAGGTAGTGTGGCACGAAACCGTTTTTGAGGCTGGGTGTCCCGGACGTTTTTATCCAGGGCGATGGCCGCTTTGCTGTTAGGGCTTGGTGTGGTGCCAGGTGCCGCCCTGAAACTTGTTTTATTATATCGACTTATCGCTTTTTCTTCGGACATGACAATGGCTTTGCTTCCTATCCTGAAATTTCCTGACCCACGTCTGCACACGGTTGCCAAACCCGTGCAGGAGGTCGACGACCGTATTCGCAAACTGGTCAAGGATATGGCCGAGACCATGTATGACGCGCCCGGTGTAGGTTTGGCCGCCACTCAGGTTGATGTGCACGAGCGTGTGGTGGTTATCGACGTGTCGGAAAGCGGCAATGAATTGCTGGTGCTGATTAACCCGGAAATCACCTGGAAAAGCGAAGAGCTGAAGGTCTACGAAGAAGGTTGCCTGTCCGTGCCCGATACCTATGACAAGGTCGAGCGCGCTGCCAGCATCCGTTTCAAGGCTCAAAATGAAAAAGGCGAGTGGTACGAGCAAGAGGCCGACGGCCTGCTGGCCGTATGTGTTCAGCACGAGCTGGATCATCTGGATGGCAAGGTGTTTGTGGAGTATCTGTCGGTACTCAAGCGTGAGCGTATTCGTAGCCGTCTGCGCAAGCAGCAGCGTGAAGCCCTGAAGGCAGGGCAATAGTCGCCATGCGTATTGTTTTTGCCGGCACCCCGGATTTTGCCCGTATCGCCCTGGAAGCCCTGTTAGCGCAGGGCTTTGACGTTCCTTTGGTCATGACGCAGCCAGACCGTCCGGCTGGCCGTGGCATGAAGCTTAGCCCCAGCCCGGTCAAGCAAGCCGCTGTGAACGCCCATATTCCGGTTCTGCAGCCGCATAGCTTGCGTCTGGATGGCAAGTATCCCGAAGAGGCCGCCCAGGCCCGTCAGACCTTGCTGGATTTGCAACCGGATCTGATGGTGGTGGCGGCCTACGGCCTGATTCTGCCCAAATGGACCTTGGAGCTGCCTCGTTATGGCTGCTTCAATATTCACGCCAGTCTCTTGCCCCGCTGGCGCGGTGCGGCACCGATTCAGCGTGCGATTCAGGCAGGCGATGCGGCCACGGGTATCACCATCATGCAGATGGATGAAGGCCTGGATACCGGCGATATGCTGGTGCGCAGCGAGCTGGCAATTCGTGACGATCACAGTGCTGCAACCTTGCATGACGATTTGGCGCAACTGGGGGCACAGGCCTTGCTGCAAGCCTTGCAGCACGTGCGTGATGGCACCTTGCAGGCGGTTCCTCAGCCAGAAGAAGGCGTGACCTACGCCGAGAAACTGTCCAAGGCGGAATCGGCGCTGGATTTAAGCCAGCCAGCCAAAGAGCTGGAGCGCCGTATTCGCGCATTTGACCCGGTGCCAGGTTCCACCCTGTCCTTACCCGGTTTGGAGCAGCCTGTGAAGGTTTGGCGCGCTCAGGTGATAGAGCAAACGCATGGCGCAGAACCCGGTCAGATTTTGGGCGTCAGCGCCCAAGGTATTGATGTGGCGTGTGGAGAAGGGGTGTTGCGTTTGCTGGAACTGCAAAAAGCGGGTTCCAAGCGCCAGCCCGTTGCCGTCTTTGTGCAGGGCTGGCAGTCTCGCTAAGTCGTGCAGGGCTCAGGCGCCAGCCTTGCTCTGGCGCCGCCATTCCAGGGTTCCGATCACAATGCCACTGGAACACACCACGGCAATGCCGATCCAGGTAAACATATCGGGGAACTGTCCCCAGATCAGCCATCCCAGCGCGGCGGCTGCCACGATCTGTAGATACACAAAGGGTGCCAGCAAAGAGGCCGAGGCCCGTTGATAGGCCTGGATTTGCAGCAAATGTCCCAGACAGCCCCACAAGCCCGTCGAAATCAGAATCAGCCATTGAAAAAATGTCAGCTCCTTCAGGGCAGGCAGGGCGGCGGGCAGCAGAAAGGGCAAGGCAATGGTCAAACAGATGCTGCCTACGGCGCCACTCCAGATCAAGGTGGTCAGCGAGTTGTCAACGGCCACGCGGCGTGTGGCGATAAATTGCGTAGCAAACATACAGGCGGTCATCAAACCGAACATTACGCCCAATGGGTGCAGACCAGCCGTGGGCCGGATGATGATCAGCACGCCCAGAAAGCCGACCCCGGCCGCCACCCAGCGACTGATGCGTGGCGGCTCTTTCAGAATCCAGGGAGCAACAGACAACACCAGCAGGGGAGCTAGAAAGTTGATGGAGGTGGCTTCGGCCTGAGGCAGATAGCTCAAGGCACTGAAAAACGAGAAGGTGGACAGCATCATCACTGTGCCACGCAGAATTTGTGCTTTGGGGCGGGAGCTGCGCAGGATTTTGCGGCCTTTGACTGGCAAGACCAGCGCCAGCACCAGCACCAGATGGACGACGTAGCGAAACCAGCACATCACCAGCAGGGGCACACCAAAGCCCATGATCCATTTGCCACTGGCATCCAGACCCGACAGGGCCCAGGACGACAGAATCAGAATGAGCACCCCCGCCAAGGGAAAGACCGTGGGTGTCATGATCTGGGGCAGGGAGGAGGATTGGGGTGTGCTCATGACAGGCTCCTGACGAAAAGCACAAGGACGGCCGGGTGGCCGTCCTGGAACGAACGTAAATCTTACCGGATTAGTGTTTGTGCAGGGGCAATACCCGTTCGATTGCTGCACCTACCGCCAACAGGTGCTCGTCGTGGTAGGCGGGGGCGGCTACCATCAGGCCTACCGGGGCTTCATCAGCCGCGTGGCAAGGCAGCGACAGAGCGCAACCGTCCAGGAAGTTGATCAGGGTGGGGTTGCGCAGGACCAGACCGTTGGTGGCGAAGTAGACCTCGTCCGAGGCTTGCAGATCGGCAATGCGAGGAGCGACCACAGGCACGGTAGGCATCAGAACGGCATCGTAGCGTTCCAGACGGCTTTCCACGGCGCTGATCCAGGCCTGGCGTGTGTCTTGAAGCTCGATGTAATCAGCGCAGTCGATGTCCTTGCCGCGCAAAATGCGGGAGGCCACCCGGGGGTCGTATTGCTCGCCCTTGCTTTGCAGGGTGTCGCGGTGCACAGACCAGGCTTCGGCGCAGACGAAACCGCCTTTGCGGTTGATCTGTGGCAATTGGTCAAATTCGGGCAGATTGATCTCTTCAACCACAGCGCCTTGCTCGCGCAGCAGGGTGATGGCACGGTCAAAGGCGGCGCGCACGGTCTCATCGATGCCGTCAAACACAAAGGTCTTGGGCACGGCCAGGCGCAAGGTGTCCAGGGCGGGGGTGGCCACGGGCACGTACGGCTGGTCGGTCAGAATGGAGTCCACAATGGCGCAGCATTCTACCGAGGCGGCCAGAGGGCCATTAGAGTCCAGGCTGCGCGACAAAGGCATGGTGCCTTCGCTAGGAACACGCTCGGCGGTGGGTTTGAAGCCGGTCAGGCCGTTAAAGGCCGAAGGGATACGGATGGAGCCACCCGTATCAGTACCAATGGAGAACACCGACATGCCCTGGGCAACGGCGACCCCGGCACCGGAGGACGAACCGCCGGGGATGCGGGCATTGTCGCGGTCCCAGACCGAGCGCGGCGTGCCGTAGTGAGGGTTGATGCCCAGACCGGAGAAGGCAAACTCGGTCATATTGGTGGAGCCAATCAGAATGGCGCCGGCGCGTAGCAAGCGCTCCACAATGGTGGCGTGCCGTTCAGCCGGCTCCGCATCTTTCAGTACAGCCGACCCACCCAGGGTCACATAGCCAGCGATGTCATGCAGGTTCTTGACCGACATGGGCAGGCCTTCAACCAGCGAGCGGCTCAAACCGGCAGCGCGCAAAATGTCAGAGGCTTTGGCGGCGGCCAGAGCCTGTTCAGCAAACACTTCGATGAACGCGGCAGCGCCGTCACGGCTTTCGTCCTGGATACGGTCCAGGGCTTGCTGGGTCAGCTCGACCGAGGTCGTTTCGCCACGATCAAGAGCACGTTGCAGTTCGGTAATAGTCGCTAGCATGGATCACTCGCAAAATAAATGGGTGGGGCGGGCTGGGCCAGTTTAGGCTACTTCAGGCAGAGTTTCAGTCACGTAGGTATGACGGATGCTGCGTTCGCGGCGGGGGTCATACAGCTCCATGGTGAACTGGGTTGCGGGGCGGATACCACCGATGGCGCCGACCGTGCCGCAGGTCATGCCAAAACCTTCGGGCATGGTGGTGGACTGAAAGTAGCCTTCGATCAGTTCCAGCGGGTTTTTCAGGGTGGACAAAGGACCATCCTGGTACAGGACTTCCTTGCCGTCTTCCTGAATGTAGGCGCGGATAATCAGCTCGTCCCAGTACTCGGCCACATCGCTGAACAACCAAGCATCACGGGCAACGGGCTTGGCGCAGATTTGTTTGGACAGGGCCACGCTGTGGGCTTCCAGAACACGGTCAGTGTGGTCCGAGGCCAGGCTCACCAGCAGGCGGCCTTGGTGATTAAACACAAATACTTCGGTCTCGCCGGACGAACCGGTACCAACGACCTGGATGTCGGTATCCTGGATCATCTGATTGGCAGCGATGCGGTAGTACAAAGGTACGGCGCTTGGTCGGGGCACACCCAGTTCGGCCAGCTCTTCAATGTGGTGCTCGATGGCCGCCAGATCGCGGCCAGCCCAACCGGCCACGATGCAGTGCTGCAGGTCAGCTTCGATGATTTCAGTGTGGGTGGCCTGGGCCAGTTCAAACGTCAAACGCATAGCAGTACTCGTTTACTCAAAAACAGATTGGATTAACCGAACAGGCGTGGCAACCACAGAGCCAGATCCGGGAAGATGGCCAATAGACCCACCATGGACAGCAGCATGATCACAAAAGGCAGACTGCCCAGCATGACGTCGTTCATGCTGCCGCTCTTGCGCAAGCTCTGGACCACAAACAGGTTCAGACCAACAGGCGGAGTGATCAGCGCCACTTCCACCAGAATAATGATGGCAATCCCCACCCATATCGGGTCAAAGCCCAGGGCAATCATGATCGGAGCCACGATCGGGATGGTGGTGATCATCATGGACAGGGTTTCCATGAAGCAGCCCAGTACCAGGTAGAACACCACGATAATCAGCAGCATGGTGATGGGCGAGACGCCCAGGCCGGTAATGGCATCAGTCAGCGCTGTGGTCAGACCGGTAGCGGACATGACAAAGTTCAGGAAGGCTGAACCGATCACGATCAGCATGATCATGGCGGTGGATTTCATGGTGCCTTCCAGCACTTCCTTGATCATTTTCCAGCTCATGCGGCCCGAGAAAGTGGCCAGCAGCAGCGCACCGACCACACCCAAGGCGGCGGCCTCGGTCGGGGTGGCGATACCGGCGTAAATCGAACCGACCACCAGCAAGAAGATACCCAGTGGTGGAACCAGATGCACCAGGCTGGCAAAACGCTGGCCCCAGGAGGCTTTGACTTTGCTACCGCCCCATTGAGGTTTGACCATGCAGGCGCCAGCAATAGCCAGCATGAACAGCAAGGCCATGGCCAGACCAGGGATGATGCCGGCCAGATACAGCTTGGGTACGGAGGTGTTGGTCAGCACGCCGTAGATCACCAGATTGATCGAAGGCGGAATCAGAATGCCCAAGGTGCCACCCGCAGCCAGACTGCCCAGAAACAGCGGCTCGTTGTAGCCTTGCTTTTTGATCTGCGGCAAGGCCACGGTACCGACGGTGGCGGCGGTCGCCACACTGGAGCCAGATGTGGCGGCAAACAGGGCGCTGGCCCCGATATTGGCATGCATCAGGCCGCCGGGCAGCCAGGACAGCCATAGGCTCATGGCGTTATACATGCGCTCGGCCATGCCCGAGCGCAGCAGAATTTCGCCCAGCATGATGAATAAGGGGATGGCAACCAGCAGGAATTCGTTGCTGGTGCCCCAGGAAATTTCACCGAGTGCGCCGGTCAGTGGCAGCATGGAATACAGCGGGTCCAGAATCAGGCCCAGAACCCCCAGGGCTGCGCCTACAGGGATGCTTAGCCCGATCAGAACGAGCAGGAGAGTCAGTGCGGTACTAATCATTTGGTGTCTCCGTGGACCATGCGTTGGCCGGCCTCGGCTTCTTCAAGGGCTTCTTGCTGGGTACTGCGAATACCGCACAGGCTCTGGATGGATTTCAGATCGCCCGTAATCAATGCCAGGCTGGAGCGCAACAGCATCAGTGCCAGGACCACGCACAGCCAGAGCAGGCCTGCAACCCACAGAAACTGGGGAATCCACAAGGGAGTACCCATTGCCGTGTTGGCGGTGGACTGATTGGTCCAGGACACGTCGGCCACGCTGGTGGCATACAGGGTCAGATACACAATAAAGACCGAAAGTGCGACCAGGGCAATCCAGTCCAACAGTGCGGCCAAGCGCACGGGCAGATGCTGGTAGATGGCGTCGATACGGATATTGGCGCGTTGCAAGGTAGCAAAGGACAAGGCCCAGGAGATGCTGATGGCAAAGGCATAGCCAGAGAGTTCATCGGAGCCGCCAAGCGAGCGTCCGGTGAATTTGCGCAGCAGGACATCGGCCGTGATGTAGAGAGCACTGATCAGGGTCAGGCTGCCAGCAAACCAGATGGCGTAGCGCGACAGATTGGTAGCACCAGCCAGCAAGCGGTTGAGCATGGCGAATTTTTCGGTATTTTCCATGGCGTCTAACCCGTAGAGGGTTCAGGGAGCATATGAATGGATGATAGGCCCTGAAGACAGGGGGGGCCCAGGTGCTGGGCCGCCAAGCGGTGCGAGAAGGAGCGCCGCTTGGCAGTGACATCAAGTCAGATTACTTCTTGGCTTCAAAGCCCAGGATCGGGCTCAGGCTGGTGTTAAAAGCGGCCACGGTGTCAGCGGAGCTGCGCTCGGCCCACTTGGGCACCACGGTTTCGCTCATGACTTTTTTCAGCAGCTCTCGGTCAGCGTCTGTTGGCTTGACCAGGGTCATCTTGCCTTTTACCGGCTGTGTGCAAGCATCGGCGCCGGTGTTGCAGTCATAACCTTCCTGCGTTTCCTTGGCAGCGGCAACCCAGATCTCTTCGGTCATGGCCTTGATGTTGCTGGCCAGGAATTCTTGAACTTTAGGATCCAGCTTGTTCCAGGAGCCCAGGTTGGCAGCGTGGATCTGCTGGTTCCAGTTGATGGGCATTTCGTACAGCTTGGAGCTGACTTCGTACCACTTGGCCGAGTAGCCGGACATGGAGCCGGTGATGGCGCAATCGACCACACCGTTTTGCAGAGCTGGAACCACTTCACCAAATGGAATGGTGACGCTGTTGCCGCCCAGAGCCTGAACGAATTCAGCCTGTGTACGGCTGCTGGTGCGCACTTTCTTGCCTTTCAGATCGCTCAGGCCATTGAAGTTGCCGTTGCAAAACAGAACTTGAGCAGGGTAGGTGGAGAAACCCAGTACCTTGACGTTGTTCTTGGCGTAGAACTGCTCGTAAGCAGGAGTGAACGCGTCGGTCAGCTTCTTGGCTACGTTGATATCGGGAGCCAGGCCAGCCAGGTCGATGGCTTCGTTGATGGAGTTGTCACTGGCGAAGTAGGCCAGAGTAGCCGTACCAAAAGGAATCACGCCTTGACCGATCAAGCGCATGATTTCAGGACCTTTCAGGCCCATATCGTTAAAGCCCTTGATATCAGCGGTGATCTGACCACCGGACAGCTCAGGCACTTTCTTGGTCCAGAAGGGCTGCTCGGTGTTCTGGTAGGCGGTCAGGTTGCTCAAGCCACCGACAACTTTCAAGGAAGTCTTGGGCAGATCCTGGGCCAGGGCAGCAGAGCCCAGGGCCAGTGAGCCTAAAGCCAGGGAGGTCAGTACGATTTTTTTCATAAGGTGCTCCTAATAGCGGTCCAGCTGTATGGTTGATAGAGTGCGCTCCCTGTTTGCAGGGGCTGCATATTGAAACCAAAGGGGCGACCGGGGGCACCGGTCTAATCTTGCTTAAAGCGCGGCCAGCCGTGTGTTGGGCAGATCGGTAATCAACATATGGCCAGGGGCATGTGTGATACAAAACTGCGGCTTGGCCTGGGCAGCAACGGCTTGAGGGGTGACGCCGCAAGCCCAGAAAACGGGTAATTCGTCGGCACCGACTGGCACGGCATCGCCATAGTCGGGGTGTTGCAGGTCGCTGATTCCAATCAGGGACGGGTCGCCGATATGAACCGGAGCACCGTGCACGGACGGAAAGCGCGAGGTGATCTGAATAGCGCGGATGGCATCGTCAGCACGCATGGGGCGCATCGAAACCACCAAGGGGCCCGACAGGCGCTGCGTGCCCTGAGTCTGAATCGAACTGCGATACATGGGCACATTTACCCCCGTGCTGATATGGCGTACATCAATTCCATCTGCCAGCAGCGCTTCTTCAAACGAGAAGGAGCAGCCAATCAGAAAGGACACCAGATCATCGCGCCAGACTGCTTCGATGTTCAGCGGCTCGGCACTGAGCTCGCCGTTGTGCCAGACACGGTAACGAGGGAAATCCGTGCGCAGATCAATCGAGCCACCCAGGGTCGGCACCTGAAACTGGCCGGGTTCGGTCACGGCCAATAAAGGGCAGGGTTTGGGGTTGCGCTGACAAAACAGCAAGAACTCATCGGCCCAGTCTTTGGGCAGGATCATCAGGTTGGCCTGCACATAGCCTGCCGCCAGTCCCGCAGTGGGACCAGTATGGGTTTCTCGACGGATCAGCTCGCGGCATTTTTGGGCCTCGGGCGCCAACACAGGCAGGGTTTGCAGGTTCATGAATGACCACTCGCACAAAAGGGGGTTGATCACAGCATCGGATTGCAACCGATCGGATAATGTGTGTCCAATCGTATGTTTGAATCCAAGGCTATAAAGATTACTTATCGGACTGCACGTATTGTTGGGCGATTGCTTGTGCATGGTCAGCGACGACGCGGGCAATATGGCTGTCTGGCGAGTCCATCCAACAGGCAAAGAATTCGATCGCTGGCAGTGGCTGATCAACCTTCAAAAGACGCAGTTTTCCCTCGGCAAGCTCGTCTTTTATGACGTCGGGGGCAAGTACGCTTGGACCCATGGCGTGGCGTGTCATTTGCACGATAGTGCTCAGGGATGCGCTGCCAAAAATACGGGGAGATTTGACGCCGGCACGCAGCAGCGCTTCACGTGTGGCCAGGTAGGGAACACTACCAGAAGGATAGGTGATTACAGGGTAAACCCCTAGCTCTGAAACACTGACTTTTCGGCCATGCAGTTTCAATTCGGGGCTGGCGACCCAGCCTAAGTGATAAGCACAAAGTCGAATGCACTGCTCTTTTGGGTCCTGGCCCACGCCTACGATCATCGCCATATCAATCTGGAAACTGGCCAGTTGCTGGCGCAGCACGCTAGTGGTGTCGACGTGGATTTCAATGACCAGGGAAGGGTACTCCTGATGCAGTTTGTCGATCAGCTCATGCAGCCAGGTCTGGACAATGGTTTCAGCCACTCCCAGGCGCAGCAGGCCGCGAATGGCATTTTGTTCTTTGGCTGCGCGCAGCATCTCGGTGCGTAAATCCAGCATGCGCTGTGCGTGCGATAACAGCTCCTGGCCTTTGTCGGTCAGTTTGATGCCCCGGGCGCCCCGATCAAACAAGCGTAGCTCCAGGCTGGATTCCAGCCCGGCAATACGCTGAGAAATAGACGGTTGGGTCGTGTTGAGTTTTTCGGCAGCTGCCCGGAAACCGCCAAGCTCGGCAACCCATACAAAGGCTTCGATCTGTTTGAGATCAATCATGTTTCCGGTCCAGAAAATAGGCAGTCTTATTATGCCTGATCGCCATCGGCGCTCAGAACTAGAGCTGACGGATATTTTTCCGTATCTTTGTTTGATTGAACGCGCCCACCACTATAATTCGCCCATGACTTGCAAGATACTGATTGTGCGTACGTCCTCTTTGGGAGATCTGGTGCATATGCTGCCAGCGATCTCGGACATTGCACGCTATGTGCCCGGTGCACAAATAGATTGGCTTGTGGAAGAGAGCTTTGCTCAGATTCCGGGCTGGCATCCGGCAGTAAATGAAGTGATTCCGGTGGCGCATCGGCGTTGGCGCAAACAATGGTGGTCTGCCCAGACACGCCAGGAACGTGCCGCCCTGCGAGAACAGTTGCAGTCGCGCCAATACGATGTGGTGCTCGATATGCAGGCCTTGATGAAATCCATTTGGCTGGTGCGCCAAACGAAAGGCCGCCGTCATGGTCTGGACTGGAAGTCTGCGCGTGAGCCGCTGGCCTCGTTGTTCTATGACGTGCGTCATCGCGTCGGGTTTTGGCAGCCTGCCGTTTTCCGTCAGCGCAGCTTGGCCGCTTCGGCCTTCGGCTATCAATTCGAAGGTGCGCCCGATTTTGGTTTGCAGGGTTTGGCCGCACAAGCGCCCAAGGACGAAAATCCTTATGCCATTATCATGCCGTCAGCCAGTCGCGACGATAAGCTCTGGGAGCCGGAGAACTGGCAGCAGGTCTTTGACCGCCTGCAAGGTGAAGGCTTGGCACTGCGCTTGTTGGCAGGCAGCCCTACCGAGTCTGAACGTGCCCAAGCCCTGATAGCTGGTCGCAGTCAGGCACAGGTCATGCCACGAATGGATTTGACGCCTATCGCTTTGCAATTGGCTGGAGCCCAGGTCATGGTGGGTCTGGATAGCGGTTTGACCCATTTGTCGGCCGGCCTGGGCCGTCCCACTATCGGTATCTATAAGGCCTCGACCCCAGTACGTACCCCTTTGGAAGGTTCTGCCTATACTGCCAGCCTGGGCGAGCGCGGGCATCCTCCTTCGGCAGAAACAGTGCTCTGTGCGATCGATCAGGCATTGGGGCGGACGCAGATGCCTGAACCGGGCTTGGCGGCTGCCGGTCTTACATCGAGGCTTAGCGGGTGAACCGATTTTTCTATACTGCCTCCATTCGTCTCCTGGCTCCAGCCTTGATGGCCTGGATGGGTGTGCGTGCCCGTCGTGCTGGTGGTGACTGGCAGGTGTTATCGGGCCCTCGCTTTGGTTTTTATGGTTCCCTGCCTGTGCCTCAGAAGGCGCCGGTGTGGGTACATGCAGTCAGTTTGGGTGAGACGCGTGCCGCTCAGCCTTTGATTCGTGCCTTGTTGGATCAAGGCGAGACGGTCTTGTTGACCCATATGACCGTCACGGGCCGCGCAGAAGGGGCACAAGCATTTGCCGCCGAGATCGCAAGTGGACAGTTGTTGCAGCAATGGCTGCCTTACGACTTTCCCGGCTCGGTACGGCGTTTTTTCGCGCATTACCGTCCATGTGCCGGGGTGTTGATTGAACGCGAAGTGTGGCCCAATCTGCTGGCTGCAGCGCGCCGACAAGGTGTTCCCATGATGCTGGCCAGTGCTCGGTTTTCGGAAAGTGCGCTGCGAACCAGTTTGAAGGCGGGTTCGGTCATGCGTGGGGCCTACCGTTCCTTCAAACTGATCTATGCACAAAGTCTGGCCGATGCCCAACGACTGGAGCTGGCGGGAGCTCAGGGAGTGCGCGTATCTGGGAATCTTAAGTTTGATGTGGTCTTGCCGCAGGACAAGATTGCTCGTGGTCGTGGCTTTGCCAGCGAGCTGGGGCGGCGTGTGGTGGTGATTGCCAGTACGCGTGAGACCGAGCATGCTGATTTCATGGATGCTATTGCCCACTATTTGCGTCGCGAACGCGAGCATGGCAGCGAACTGCATCGCCCAGTCTTGTTTGTCGTTATTCCGCGTCATCCCGAGCGCTTTGAGGAAGCGGCAGACTATCTGAACCAGCTAGGCTTGCGTTCGGTGCGACGTAGTGAGCTGTTGAAACAGGGCGATACCAGTACGAGTGCGATTCAAGCCTGCCGAGAGGTTGATGTGCTTTTGGGCGATACCCTAGGTGAAATGCATTGGTATTACGGCTTGGCGCGCGTGGCCATTGTGGCGGGTAGCTTCCAGCCCTTGGGCGGACAGAATTTTATTGAAGCCTGCGCAGTCGGTGTCCCTGTGATTGTGGGCCCGCATACTCATCATTTTGCCCAGGCTATGCAAGATGCCATGCAGGCAGGTGCTGTGATACGGGCCAGTACGCCAGCCTTGGCGTTGCAACAAGCATTGGATTTAGTGGACGATCCGGCACGTCATAACAAGATGGCTGATTCGGGCTTGCATTGGGTCCAGATGCATCAAGGTGCAGTGCAACGTGTACTTTCTGGATTGGCACAAATTCGCGATTAAATACCGAGCTGTTTATTAGCTAATAAGTATTAGGTTTTATGTGCTTTTGAGTTTGTGGTAATTTGAAGACAGCTTGTCTTGATTTGAATCAAATCAAATAAAAAAGCCCGCATTAAGCGGGCTTTTTTTGAGATCTAAAAACTGATCGAAATCGATTTACAGTTTCTGGATGCTCTTAGCTTGTGGGCCCTTCTGGCCTTCAGCCGACACGTACGAAACGCGTTGGTTTTCTTCCAAGGATTTAAAGCCTGTGCCCAAGATGTCGGAATGGTGAACGAAAAGATCTTTGCCACCGTTGTCGGGGGAGATAAAGCCGTAGCCTTTTTCGTTATTGAACCATTTCACGATACCGGTTTCTGTTTGCATTTCCTGCATTCCCTAAAAATGACGAGCAATCTGCTCAAAAAAGATTGTCAAGATGTAAAAATCAGGGCAATGAGTATTAGAAACAATACCGTATTGAACAAACTTCGACGAACTTGAAATCCTGCACCGCCAATCGTAGGGGGTATTTGGCCTGTAAGTCAAGCTAAATCGCCCTTTGCGTGGTTTTCAGGCAGTGTTTGATCAACAATTACAACCAAGCTTGTTATTGCAACGGACCCCTCTGCGCCCCTCGTTAAAGTCCGTGGTATTTCCGACCAAATTCAAGCGTAGCATGAAAGAAACCGGACTTGCTACCACAGTCGTAACGTGTGCCTTCATATTCATATGCATATACCGGACGGCTTTTCAAAAGGCTGGCAATTCCATCCGTTAATTGAATCTCTCCACCTACCCCTGCTTGAGTGCGTCGCAGGTGGTCAAATATTTCTGCTTCTAATACATAACGGCCCACAACGGCTTGTGTGGAAGGAGCAACATCCGGTGCTGGCTTTTCAACAATTCCATTTAATCGAGTGGCTTTGGAGTCGACGGCATTACCCGAAACGATTCCATATTTATTCGTTTCATTTCTATTTACATTTTGAGTTGCCACAATACTGCCGTTGTATTGATGCGCCGCCTCAACCAGTTGCCGACATACCGGTGTGATAGCGTCAATCAGATCGTCTGCCAGTAGAACCAGGAAGGGTTCGTTGCCGACGATGGGGGCGGCACACAACACAGCATGGCCCAAACCCAGCGCGCGTGGCTGGCGGGTGTAAATACAGCTTACATGGCTGGGGACGATGTTCTGAACAGCATCCAACAGCTCCAGTTTGTTCTTGCCTTCCAGCTCGTGTTCCAGTTCCGGGATGCTGTCAAAATGATCTTCAATGGCACGTTTGTTGCGGCCAGTAATAAAAATCAGTTCGGTGACTCCGGCGGCAACCGCTTCTTCGACAGCGTACTGAATCAGTGGTTTGTCGACGATTGGCAACATTTCCTTGGGCATGGCCTTGGTGGCCGGCAGAAAACGTGTGCCTAGACCGGCGACGGGGAAAACAGCTTTGCGTATGGGTTTCATAGTGTCGTCAATCGAGGATCAAGGTGAAGCTGGCGCGGGATGAGCCGGAGTTCCAAGTTGAATGGCATCCTGGTTTCGCTGCGAAAACTGCCGAGGCTCACGCCCTTGCTCACTGGGAGGTGTGCCGAAAAAGCCTTGTCCAAAAGCTAGAAGGGCGACGTTTGCCACCAGGATCAGTATGAAAAGCAGTCGCATCGCAGATGCCCTGAAAAATACAGTTCAACCCAAGATTGTACGGGTAGGGGAGTTTAAGTTCATCCGTTTTAATGCCAATCGTATCTAAGGGTCTCCCTGCTTGTCTGACGCTGAAAGCCCGTTGTGGAACCCATTCTGGCTTACAAATGGGCGGCAAACAGCGCCAAGCCACGCAAAGCAGGCGTTTCCAGCTCGTGCAGCTGGGGTACCTCTATATTGAGCAGGCGGCAATGGTGACTTAATTGTTCTAACAGTTCTTGCTGCGCCAGAGCGCGGCCACCGCCGGCCAGAAACACCAATGGGCTATGCCCCAGATGCTGACGCCCTCTCTCCCATTGCCGTAACACAGCTCCAGCCTGTGCCGCAGCAACTCCTGTACTGATGGCGGCTTGGGTATTGCGGGGGAAAGCCGCCGTCTGCCCGTGGGCCTCAGGAAGTTGTGCCGTATTTTGTTTGAGTGAAGCCAGCATCAAGCTGGGGCCGGGCAAAATGGACCCACCCAGAAAGTGGCGCACGCCATTTTGTTCGGGTCCCAGCAAATCAATCGTCGTGGCAGTACCGAAGCTGATCAGCAAGGCCCCTTGCTGGGCAGGATATTCCTGGGCCAGCAAATCGCTGAGCCCTAATAAAGAAGCCCAGCGGTCGGCGCCCAGTTGCCCGGCCTGTTCATAATCATTGTGCAGCCCAAAAATCTGCTCTTGTGCCTGTAACCAGCGTACCGGGCCTAAACCCAGACGACTGACGGCCGCATCAATTTGTTTTTGTACCTGTGGGCCTGCCACATTCACCCCCAGCGCTTGCACACCCTTTTGATTGGCGAATTCTTGCAAGGGAGCCTGACCTGCTTCCAGCCAAACAGCCAATTGATCCAATTGGTCCGCATGCAGGCTAACCGGCTGGCTTTCGCGCGCGCCGGTTAAGGGATGGCACCACCCCAATTTGATGCGGGTATTACCAGAGTCGATAAGCAGGGTCATGCCGGGTCGTCAGAGCTGAAAAGAGTGCAGTATAGCGATCAGCGTTGGGCGCGAACGGAAACTTCGCCCACGGTGACCGCCCGTTCCGTACCATCGGGGTGACGCAACAATAATTGCCCCGACGTGTTGATGCCAGTCACGATACCGGTATGCAGGACTTGGCCGTTGTCAATGATATGGACTTGTTGGCCAATCAGCGCATCTACCTGTGCGTAGCGTGTCGGCAGATCAGCAAAGCCGTGGGCTGTGACATGGTTCAGGCTCAGGTACAGGCTTTGCGCAACCTTGGCCACAATGTCCGAACATCGTGCCAGGGATGCTTGCTGGGAGTGTTCCACAATGCTGGTCCAGTCCGCAATGGCGCGCTGCGTGTTTTGGCTGATGGTTGCCGCTTCGCGCAGGTTCAGGCCTATACCAATAATGACCACATGATGATCACTGGAGCTGGGCGCAGCGCTGGCGCGGGTGGCCTCTACCAAAATGCCGGATAGCTTGGCCTGATCCCACAGCACGTCATTAGGCCATTTCATGGCTAGACGATTACGAACCGCCGGCTCCAGAAACAGGCGCAGGGCTTCTGTCGTTGCCAGACCCGATAGCGGTGAGAGTGTAGGCAATTGCCGTGCAGGCAGAAAAATATCGAAGGCACAGGAAAACATCAGGTTTGCGCCAACACTATTTTCCCACGTGCGCCCAGCACGCCCACGGCCACGGCTTTGCAGGTGCGCGCCTAATAACCAAGGTCGCACACGTGGTCCCGATTCTTGACGAGCCAGAGCGAGCAAATCCGCGTTTGTCGATTCAGTCGAATCCACCCAGTGGATCTGGGGGAAATGTGGCAAGCGCGTACGCAGCTCTGCCACCATATCGCGAGGGCTGGGTAAGGTGAATGCAGAAGAGGTATTCATGACAATCCGGTACACTGGACGAGTTAAACGTAATCTTATGTGATATTTGATCTGAGCATGTCTGAACGCGTAGATACAATCCAATTTTCCGGCTTGGCTGGTGTTATTGACTGTGCTGTGGACTGGCCGACAGGCGAGCCCAGGGGTTGGGCTCTGTTGCTGCATCCACACCCTTTGCATGGTGGAGCACGTAATAACAAAGTCGTGACAACCCTGTCACGTAGCGCCACCCAACACGGTTTGCTGGCCGTACGCCCCGATTTTCGCGGTGTCGGAAAGTCCGCCGGGCAGTTCGACAGCAGTCGTGGCGAAACCGCCGATATGCTGGCCTTGATAGAGCAATTCCCATCGCATTTTCCACAGTGGAGTTCCGGCCCATCTCTGTTGGCCGGTTTTTCATTTGGCACAGCGGTTGCAGCCCAAGTGTATGCCGGTCTGCAGGACGCCCAGGCACCATTGCCGCATGCTTTTATCTTGACGGGCACGGCGGTCAATCGCTTCCGGTTCCGCGATGTCAGCCCTCCTGCCGATACTTTGTTGGTGCACGGCGAAACCGACGACGTTGTTCCCTTGTCCGAGGGCATGGACTTTGCACGTGAGCATCAGTTGCCCATGGTCGTGTTGCCTGAGGCTGGTCACTTTTTTCATGGCAAGCTGATTCAGCTCCGTGAATTGATCAGCCGACATTTGGCTGGGCTTGGAACCTAAGTCGGATTTTGCTTTCAAATCGTTGCGTTTTCCTGCTCAGACTCAGGGGCTTGGCCCCTCACAGGCCTATATGGCTCTGCCATAATGGGCTCTTTCCGCCACTGTCAAAGCAATCGATTTTTTCCATGACTTCAATTCAAAAATTTGCATCTCCGGTCCTTTCCCGCTGTGTGGTGGCACTTGCCTTGGCACTGCCTATGGCAGTACAGGCACAGGCTCAAACTCCCACACCGACAGAATCGGCTCAAGTGCTTGGGGCGCCGACGCCTGCCTTGCCGGGTGATTTGTCCGTGGTACCCGCACCAGCCTTGACGGCGCGTGCCTGGTTGTCCATGGATGTCAATAGCGGCCAGATCATTGCCGCTGAAGGGCTGAATGAACAGGTGGAACCGGCTTCCCTGACTAAGCTGATGACCGCTTATCTGGTCTTTGATGCTTTGGAGTCCGGTCGCTTAAAGCTGGATCAGACTGTTGTGATTTCGGAGAAAGCCTGGCGTACCGAAGGCTCGCGCATGTTTGTAAAGGTCAATTCGCAAGTGTCGGTGAACGATCTGCTGCAAGGTGTGATCGTGCAATCGGGTAACGATGCCTCTGTGGCCTTGGCCGAAGCCGTTGCAGGTAGCGAAGAGGCCTTTGCTGCCCTGATGAACGAAGAGGCTGCCAAGTTGGGTTTGACTGCTACGCATTTCAAGAACTCTACCGGCTTGCCTGACCCTGATCATCTGACTTCGGTACGTGATCTGGGCATGTTGTCTGCTGCACTGGTTGCCCGTTTTCCCCAGTACCTGCACTACTACAGCCAAAAAGAGTACACCTATAACAATATCAAGCAGCCCAACCGTAACCGCCTGCTGTGGCTGGACAACACGGTTGATGGCCTGAAAACCGGCCATACCCAATCGGCGGGTTACTGCCTGGTGTCGACTGCCTTGCGCGACGGCCGCCGTGTGGTGTCAGTCGTTGTTGGTACGGCGAACGATGCCGCCCGTACAGAAAATAGTCTGAAGCTGTTGAACTGGAGCTTCCAGAACTTTGAAACGGTCAAGCTGTATGACACTAGCAATCCTGCTGTCACCGCTCGGGTGTGGGAAGGTGAGGTCGAGAACGTAGGCCTGGGTACCGCCCAGCCTTTGTGGTTGACAGTGCCCCGTGGAAAGTCGTCGGAAATCAAGCCTGTGGCTAACTATACCCAGCCTTTGCTGGCTCCGTTGAGCAAGGGTGACAAGGTCGGTACACTGACTTTGTCCTTGGATGGCAAGGTTCTGGCAGAGCAGCCTTTGCTGGTGCTGCAGGATGTGCCCGAGGCAGGCTTTTTCGGTCGTATGGCCGACAAAGTACGCTTGATGTTTGAGTAATCCCTTGGTGCGAGGCTGACCCCTATGATTGCAGGCATTGACCCTGACAGCATTGTTTATTTGAACGGCGATTTCGTGCGCTTGGGCGAAGCGAAGATCTCGGTACTGGATCGTGGCTTCATCTTTGGCGACGGCATTTATGATGTCGTACCTGCCTATCACGGAAAACCTTTCCGTATTGATGGGCACCTGGGGCGTTTGGAACGCAGTCTGGCCAAAGTGGGCATTCATAACCCTTTTACCCGCCGTGAGTGGGAAAAGCTGGTGATGGACATGCTGGCCCGTTCGGGTCGTGGGGCCGACTGCATGGTCTACATCCAGGTGACCCGTGGTGTTGCCAAGCGCGACCACGCCTTCCCCAGCAATGTGACGCCCAGTATCTTCATCATGGTCTCGCCGTTCAAGCGCGTGCAGCAAGAACGCGAGACGGGTTTGACGGCGGTGGCCATTGAAGATGAACGCTGGCTGCGTTGCGATATAAAATCCGTTTCCTTGCTGGGCAATGTACTGGCCAAGCAGCAAGCGGTCGAAGCCGGTGTGGATGAAGTCATTCAGTTCAGAGACGGTTTCCTGACCGAAGGGGCCTCCTGCAATATCTGGATTGTGCGTGACGGCACCTTGCTGGCACCCATGCGCAATAACTTGATCCTGGAAGGGGTGCGCTACAGTTTGATGGAAGAGCTGGCCGCTCAGGCGGGGATCGCCTTCCAGGCACGTCAGATCTCCCGAGAGGAGGTCGATACTGCCGATGAAATTTTGATGACGTCAGCCACCAAAGAGGTGCTGCCCATCGTTGTATTTAACGGTCAGCCCGTCGGTGACGGACGACCCGGCCCTGTCTTTGCCAAATTACGTGAAGGCTATGACAAGGCTATCAAGGCTGCGGAGCAAGCATGACAATTTCCCCTGAAGAATCGTTGATTGAATACCCCAGTGACTTTCCTATCAAAGTCATGGGTCAGAGCCATGAAACACTGCAAGACGAATTGCTGGCTATCGTTTTGGAACATGACCCAGACTTTGATGCCGCCACTATTGAAGTGCGGCCCAGTAAGGCGGGCAATTACACTGGACTGACTTTTACCGTGCGTGCCGTTTCGCGCGAGCAACTGGACAATCTGTATCGTGCCCTGCATGCGCATCATCTTGTGCGCGTGGTGATGTAAGCAGGAATCAGGCGTTCATGTCCGACTCAGTTCGTATCAAATGGTTTGAGCGGCCTAGCGCCTATGAACCTATCTGGCAGGCAATGCGCGACTTCACCGAGCAGCGCGGGCCAGAGACTCCGGATGAAATCTGGCTTGTTGAGCACACGCATGTCTACACTCAGGGGCAAGCCGGCAAGCCGGAACATCTGCTTAACCCCGGCGGCATCCCCGTGGTGCAAACCGACCGGGGTGGGCAGATTACCTATCACGGCCCTGGTCAGTTAATGGTGTATTGCCTGTTTGATCTTCGCCGGGTAGGTCTGTACGTCAAAGAATATGTACGCCTGCTCGAAGAGGCCGTCATTGCCTGTCTGACGCATTTCGGTGTCAAGGGCGCTTGCTGTAAACCGGGGGCGCCGGGCGTCTACGTGCCGCAAGGGATGGCAAGCCAGGAGTTGGCCAAGATCTCCGCACTGGGTATCAAGATTCGCAATGGCCGCTCTTACCATGGCCTGGCCTTGAATATAGACATGGATCTAAGCCCGTTTAGCGGCATCAATCCCTGTGGCTATGAAGGGCTGCAAACAACGGATATGCACTCGCAAGGGATCGTGGTTCCCATGGACGAGGTTGCACAGTATTTGTCTGATTATCTGGCCCGGGCGATAGCGTTGCGTACAGTTGTAACGATGGCGTAGCGGCGGGTGCTGTGAAAGCACTGCGTCATGCGGTGCTCTCACTATATAGCTTACTTATCCCTAGGTTTCAGGTTCCGCTCCATTGCGGCGCGCGTTTTTCGATAAAGGCGTCTATACCTTCGCAGGCATCATTGCTCATCATATTGTCGGCCATGACCTGGCCGGCGTAGTCGTAGGCTTGTTCAATAGCCAGGCTGCGCTGGCGGTAGAACATGGCCTTGCCTGCACGGACGGCAACCGGACTCTTGGCCATGATGCTGTCGGCCAGTTTCTGTACGGTTTGATCCAGTTGATCTTCAGCGACCGCGTAGTTGATCAGTCCCAACTCTTGAGCACGTTGGGCGCTGATGAATTCGCCGGTCATCAACATTTCCATAGCGGCTTTGGGCGGCACGCAGCGCGACAGGGCAACAGCGGGTGTAGAGCAGAACAGGCCAACATTAATGCCTGATACCGCAAAGCGGGTGGATTCGGTGGCCACAGCCATATCGCAGGTTGCAACCAGTTGACAGCCTGCAGCGGTGGCCAGTCCTTGCACACGGGCAATCACCGGCACCGGCAAGGCCAGCACGGCTTGCATAACGCGGCTGCAGCGGCTGAACAGATCCCGGTAGTAATCGTGTTCGGGCTGGGAACGCATCTGCTTCAGATCGTGCCCGGCGCAAAAAGCCTTGCCTTCCGCCTGGATGATGACGCATTGCAAGCTGGGGTCCTGGGCCAGCTTGTCCAGAATGTGTTGTAAAGAGTCCAACACTTCTTCAGACAGCGCGTTGTACTTGGCGGGCCGGTTCAAGGTGATGCGGGCCAGTCCCTGGTGTTGTTCCAGCAGGACGGGATCGGCTAGGTACTCTTGTGACATGCAAGTCTCCGTACTTATAGTATGTGCAGGTTTTATTCTCGGGTGTTGCTGCATCGTTAAGGCGACCTCTATATTAGAGGGGTCTGGCACAAACTATCGCCCTTGTTCTAGGCGCTTGTAAAGCGAAGGGGCTACAATTGGCCACTGCGCCCATCGTTTAGTGATGCTGCTCGCATGCTGTTTTTCTATTTAGACGCTTATGACCCCCCCTACAGATACGTCCGTCGATTCCAAACCTACTGTGCGCCCTCGCGTTGTCGAATACGACGCAACGCAAAAGCAGAAGGCCGAGGCCAAGACCTCGCGCATTCCCATTAAGGTTGTGCAAGCAGAGCGTTTGAAAAAACCTGATTGGATTCGGGTGAAGGCGGCTGCTCCAAACTCTCGTTTCTACGAGATCAAGGAAACACTGCGCGAGCACAAACTGTTTTCGGTGTGTGAAGAAGCGTCCTGTCCCAATATTGGGGAGTGCTTTGGCAAGGGCACGGCAACCTTCATGATCATGGGTGACAAGTGCACACGTCGTTGCCCATTTTGTGATGTGGGCCACGGCCGCCCCGATCCGCTGGACGAGAACGAGCCGGCCAACCTGGCCAAGGCCATTGGTGCCATGAAGTTGTCCTACGTGGTGATTACCTCCGTAGACCGTGACGATTTGCGTGATGGTGGTGCTGCCCACTTTGTAGAATGTATCCGTCAGGTGCGCGAGCATTCGCCCACGACCACCATTGAAGTGCTGGTACCGGACTTTCGCGCACGCCTGGACCGTGCTTTGGGCATCCTGAATGCTTGCCCGCCTGATGTAATGAACCACAATCTGGAAACGGTGCCTCGTTTGTACAAGCAGGCGCGTCCTGGTTCAGACTATCACCACTCCTTGAAACTGCTGCAAGAGTTCAAGAAGCTGCATCCAGACATTCCGACCAAATCCGGTTTGATGGTTGGCTTGGGTGAAACCAACGAAGAGATTCTGGAAGTGATGCGCGATATGCGTGCGCACGACATCGATATGCTGACCATTGGCCAGTATCTACAACCATCTGGCCACCACTTGCCCGTGATGCGTTACGTGACGCCTGATGAATTCTTGATGTTTGAACGCGAAGCCTATGCAATGGGCTTTACCCATGCTGCTGTGGGTGCCATGGTGCGTTCGTCCTATCACGCTGATCAGCAAGCGCACGCCGCAGGTGTGCAGCCCTAATTGATAGGGTGGGGTGTTATAAAGCGCTGCTTTTATTTGAAAAACCCGGTCGGTTGGCCGGGTTTTTTTTTATGCCTGCTCTTATAAAGAGGCTGGGTGAGTCACGCCTTGTTCAGTTGAAGGCTATATCAACCAACCACGCTGGGCTATCTCGTCGCTGCGCGGCTATTTGATCCGGTGCTGTGTGGAGTGAGGTGAGTGGACGAGAAGTTCTTGTCCGTTGGACTATCTACTTATCCCTGCTTGCTGCGACGAGAGTATGTTGAATGATCGTAAAAATCAAAGGGCCGTAATCGACCCTTTGGAATTCTTCTTGAATAGGCGCTTGACCGTTTTCAGCGAGAAGCTGGAGGCTCCACTGCATCGCTCAGTGTCAGGGCACGGGTCGACAAACTCTCTATATAAGGCTCCAGCACTTCGTCGTAATCTTCGACGCCCAAATACCAGGCCGTCAGGCCTTTGCTGTCTTGTTTGAGATCAGTCCAGCAGAATAAAGAGCGGTCAAAAGAGTCCTTGATGGTCTCATTAACAAACTTGAACAGTTCATCTAGTAAGGGAAGGCTTGCCAGGGGAACGGCAAATGGTGTTTCCCCCTGGAATTGCCAGCTATATTGTTCGAGCAGTTCGTTCGACCAAAGAGCATGTTGTTCTGAAGAGCTTAATTCTGGATTAGCGGGGCTTAAAGGCATGGTTCGGGATCAGGTAAGGGGAACGGATGGTTAAGCGCCAGTGGCAAACCATTGAATGGGGGTGACCCCCTGCTCTTTGAGCCAGTCATTGGCTTGGTGGAAATGACCGCAGCCAATAAAAGGCACAGGGGGCCGGCGCGCAGCCAAGGGGGAAGGGTGATTGGCCTTCAAAATCAGATAGGGACGTTGAGAGTGCTGCTGAATCAAGGCCTCTTTGGCCTGAGCGTGCGCACCCCACAACATATAAACAATAGGGCGCGTAGTTTGCTGAGCCAGGTTCATCAGTAGGGAGTCTGTAATTTGCTCCCAACCTTTCTTGGCGTGAGAGGCAGGCAAACCATCTTCTACAGTGAGCGATGTATTCAATAGCAAGACACCTTGTCGGCCCCAGTTGCTCAGATCATGACTGCTAGGTGACACGGTGTCGGGATATTCCAGTTCCAGCTCTTTAAAGATATTGCGCAGACTGGGTGGGGCCGGGCAGGTGTCGGGCACAGAAAATGACAGGCCCTGTGCTTGATTGGGGCCGTGATAAGGATCCTGGCCCAGAATCACCACACTGACTTTTTGTAATGGCAGTAGCTCCAGTGCACGGAAAGGGGCGGCCGGGTAAATAGCGGCGCCATCCTGGCACTCTTTGTCCAGCCACCTGGCCAGAGCCGCCAATATGTCTTGCAGCTCCGGGCGATCCAATGTGGCTCGCCAGTCGCTGGGAAGGCGGGCAACTTGAGTGAGGATGTTCTCGGTCAGGAGATTGCCGGAGAGGATTTCCTCGCCAATCAGGCTGAGCTGTGCCGCAGGAGCTTGAGAAGATGATCGTGCCATAGTCTGCATACAGAGTGAGTTGTCCGCCTATTGTAATGGGGGAGAGGTGGCCTACCTATCTGCTTGGATGGGGTGTCTATATATAGAGGGAGGTTTGACGGCAAAAAGCAGGGTGCTTGGTATGCCTCTCTATATAGAGAGACGACCAGCTCTATATAGAGTGTTGCAGGCGTAGTTCTAGATTAGCGATCCAGGGTGATAGCCTTCTGTTCAGTCCCCCCCAAGATCGCAACTGCATGCTCATCTTGTCTGTCTGTCTGTCTGTCTGTCTGTCTGTCTGTCTGTCTGTCTGTCTGTCTGTCTGCAAAAACACTCTGGGGCAGGAATTTAGTGTGAAACAAGAGAGACGATGCCGAGCTAGAGAGAAAAAGCCCAGAATCTACCTGTTCTGCGCTATGACTTCCTGGTGTTTCTCCTGCCAGTTCTGGTATCCGTCCAGCTATACAGGAATAATAGGCAATTTGGTATTATTTTGTTTCATTTTAGATTGTTTATATATAACAATAACCTAAGTGAAAATTCGCTGTGAGCCATCTCTTTTGCATGAAATATTCAGGTTAAAAACTTGCCAAGCCGAAAATCATCGTGCTATAGTTCTTTTCTCGCTGCAGCACGCACAGGGTTTTCCCGGAAGCGCCGCAGAGAGCAGTTAGACAAGTTTCACCGCCTTGGCCAAGAGGCCCGCACCGAAGCTTGAATGACTGGTCAGGTAACTGACACGGTGTAAAATCCGGAGCTTGACAAATCAGAAAATTCTGTGTTAAAGTTCTAGGTTCTGCTCCAGAGAACGCAACGTTAAGTTTTTAGCTGTTTTGAAAGTTGAAACGGTTTTGAAAATTTACCCTTGTTTGTGAAGTTGAATGGTTGGCCTGACGGTTGATTGTTCACCAGGTAGGACGGAACGAAAGTTCTGGTTTAAGCGGGACGAGTTAGACAGTTTAAAACTTTCTAGCTTCTTCAAAAAAAACGCTTGACACGCTGCCTGATCTGCTTCATAATCTCGTTTCTCTGCTGCTAACACAGCAAGGCACGAAGCGCTAAACGCGACGAGCCAGCCGGGTTAGTCAGTAGAACGACAGGTAACTGTCACTGCTCTTTAACAATTAACAGCCGATAAGTGTGGGCGCTTGGAATGAGCGAGTCGAACCCTTCGGGGATCGCCACAAGTTTGTATCAAGTGCTCACAAACGAAAGATGAAGAATTACCTTGTGTAACTCTGAATTTTTCTTTGAGACACAATCGGTCTCGTCGCAAGACGGGACAACCACAGAGATTAAACTGAAGAGTTTGATCCTGGCTCAGATTGAACGCTAGCGGGATGCTTTACACATGCAAGTCGAACGGCAGCACGAGAGAGCTTGCTCTCTTGGTGGCGAGTGGCGGACGGGTGAGTAATATATCGGAACGTGCCCAGTAGCGGGGGATAACTACTCGAAAGAGTGGCTAATACCGCATACGCCCTACGGGGGAAAGGGGGGGATTCTTCGGAACCTCTCACTATTGGAGCGGCCGATATCGGATTAGCTAGTTGGTGGGGTAAAGGCTCACCAAGGCAACGATCCGTAGCTGGTTTGAGAGGACGACCAGCCACACTGGGACTGAGACACGGCCCAGACTCCTACGGGAGGCAGCAGTGGGGAATTTTGGACAATGGGGGAAACCCTGATCCAGCCATCCCGCGTGTATGATGAAGGCCTTCGGGTTGTAAAGTACTTTTGGCAGAGAAGAAAAGGTATCTCCTAATACGAGATACTGCTGACGGTATCTGCAGAATAAGCACCGGCTAACTACGTGCCAGCAGCCGCGGTAATACGTAGGGTGCAAGCGTTAATCGGAATTACTGGGCGTAAAGCGTGTGTAGGCGGTTCGGAAAGAAAGATGTGAAATCCCAGGGCTCAACCTTGGAACTGCATTTTTAACTGCCGAGCTAGAGTATGTCAGAGGGGGGTAGAATTCCACGTGTAGCAGTGAAATGCGTAGATATGTGGAGGAATACCGATGGCGAAGGCAGCCCCCTGGGATAATACTGACGCTCAGACACGAAAGCGTGGGGAGCAAACAGGATTAGATACCCTGGTAGTCCACGCCCTAAACGATGTCAACTAGCTGTTGGGGCCGTTAGGCCTTAGTAGCGCAGCTAACGCGTGAAGTTGACCGCCTGGGGAGTACGGTCGCAAGATTAAAACTCAAAGGAATTGACGGGGACCCGCACAAGCGGTGGATGATGTGGATTAATTCGATGCAACGCGAAAAACCTTACCTACCCTTGACATGTCTGGAATGCCGAAGAGATTTGGCAGTGCTCGCAAGAGAACCGGAACACAGGTGCTGCATGGCTGTCGTCAGCTCGTGTCGTGAGATGTTGGGTTAAGTCCCGCAACGAGCGCAACCCTTGTCATTAGTTGCTACGCAAGAGCACTCTAATGAGACTGCCGGTGACAAACCGGAGGAAGGTGGGGATGACGTCAAGTCCTCATGGCCCTTATGGGTAGGGCTTCACACGTCATACAATGGTCGGGACAGAGGGTCGCCAACCCGCGAGGGGGAGCCAATCTCAGAAACCCGATCGTAGTCCGGATCGCAGTCTGCAACTCGACTGCGTGAAGTCGGAATCGCTAGTAATCGCGGATCAGAATGTCGCGGTGAATACGTTCCCGGGTCTTGTACACACCGCCCGTCACACCATGGGAGTGGGTTTCACCAGAAGTAGGTAGCCTAACCGTAAGGAGGGCGCTTACCACGGTGGGATTCATGACTGGGGTGAAGTCGTAACAAGGTAGCCGTATCGGAAGGTGCGGCTGGATCACCTCCTTTTAGAGCGAATGGCTCGCAAAGCGAAAGCGTCCACACTTATTGGCTGTTAGTTAATGTCATGACCATTGAAGGTATCGCCCACTGGTGATAGATGGGTCAGTAGCTCAGTCGGTTAGAGCACCGTCTTGATAAGGCGGGGGTCGTTGGTTCGATTCCAACTTGACCCACCAACGATTACCTCGGGGGATTAGCTCAGCTGGGAGAGCACCTGCTTTGCAAGCAGGGGGTCGTCGGTTCGATCCCGTCATCCTCCACCACCGCTTTTGTGGTTGGTGTTGATACAGCAAGGTTCATGACAGAGTATAGGGCACAGGACAACAACGGTTGGCCTGGCGTTAGATTCAACGAAGAGTGTTCTTTTACAAGAATACTGCTCGTTGGGTTATACAACCCACGAATTGCTCTTTAACAATTAGGAAGAAGCACAACGAAGGTGTGTTGTCTAATAAACGCAAAGCGATTAGTCGCCTTGTGATGACAATACACGGGTTGTGATTGCAACAGAACAAATTATGTTCAACGAAAGTTCTCAAAAATATAGACGTTGTTCAGTCCTCGGATTGAATAACAGCTAAGGATTGATGAACGGCAACAACGTATACTCATATTCCTATAACAGCACCAAGCGTTATAGGATCAAGCGAATAAGTGCATATGATGGATGCCTTGGCGATCACAGGCGATGAAGGACGCGGTAGCCTGCGAAAAGCTACGGGGAGCTGGCAAACAAGCTTTGATCCGTAGATGTCCGAATGGGGAAACCCACCGTAGTAATACGGTATCCCATGCTGAATACATAGGCATGTGGAGGCGAACCGAGTGAACTGAACCATCTCAGTAACTCGAGGAAAAGAAATCAACCGAGATTCCGGAAGTAGTGGCGAGCGAAACCGGACCAGCCTGGATGTTTTAGCGTAGTGAATAGTCGAATGGAATGGAAAGTCCAGCCGTAGCAGGTGATAGCCCTGTAGGCGAAATTCAGTACGTGGAACTAAGCATCGAACAAGTAGGGCGGGACACGTGAAATCCTGTCTGAATATGGGGGGACCATCCTCCAAGGCTAAATACTCGTGATCGACCGATAGTGAACCAGTACCGTGAGGGAAAGGCGAAAAGAACCCCGGAAGGGGAGTGAAATAGATCCTGAAATCGTATGCATACAAACAGTAGGAGCACCTTCGTGGTGTGACTGCGTACCTTTTGTATAATGGGTCAGCGACTTACATTCAGTGGCAAGCTTAACCGAATAGGGGAGGCGTAGCGAAAGCGAGTCCGAATAGGGCGATTCAGTCGCTGGGTGTAGACCCGAAACCAGGCGATCTATCCATGGCCAGGTTGAAGGCACGGTAACACGTGCTGGAGGACCGAACCCACTAATGTTGAAAAATTAGGGGATGAGCTGTGGATCGGAGTGAAAGGCTAAACAAGCCTGGAGATAGCTGGTTCTCTCCGAAAACTATTTAGGTAGTGCCTCGTATATTACTGCCGGGGGTAGAGCACTGTTATGGCTAGGGGGTCACAGCGACTTACCAAACCATGGCAAACTCCGAATACCGGCAAGTACAGTACGGGAGACAGAGCACCGGGTGCTAACGTCCGGACTCAAGAGGGAAACAACCCAGACCGCCAGCTAAGGTCCCTAACTATGGCTAAGTGGGAAACGAAGTGGGAAGGCATAGACAGTCAGGAGGTTGGCTTAGAAGCAGCCATCCTTTAAAGAAAGCGTAATAGCTCACTGATCGAGTCGTCCTGCGCGGAAGATGTAACGGGGCTAAGCCATAGACCGAAGCTGCGGATGTGTACTTTTAGTACACATGGTAGGAGAGCGTTCCGTAAGCCTGTGAAGGTGTTCCGTGAGGAATGCTGGAGGTATCGGAAGTGAGAATGCTGACATGAGTAGCGATAAAGGGGGTGAAAAGCCCCCTCGCCGTAAGTCCAAGGTTTCCTGCGCAACGTTCATCGGCGCAGGGTGAGTCGGCCCCTAAGGCGAGGCAGAGATGCGTAGCTGATGGGAAGCGGGTTAATATTCCCGCACCGTCGTAGAGTGCGATGGGGGGACGGATTGCAGAATGTTATCGGGGTGTTGGATGTCCCCGTTGGCGCATCATAGAAGGCACTTAGGCAAATCCGGGTGCGTAATTCAAGGGTGTGACTGAATAGAGCTTCGGCTCTAAACTAACTGGAAGCAGTTCCAAGAAAAGCCTCTAAGCTTCAGCTCTACGAGACCGTACCGCAAACCGACACAGGTGGACGGGATGAATATTCCAAGGCGCTTGAGAGAACTCAGGAGAAGGAACTCGGCAAATTAATACCGTAACTTCGGGAGAAGGTATGCCTCATTAGTGTGATGTGCCTGCGCACAAAGCATGAAGAGGCCGCAGTGAATCGGTGGCTGCGACTGTTTACTAAAAACACAGCACTCTGCAAACACGAAAGTGGACGTATAGGGTGTGACGCCTGCCCGGTGCCGGAAGGTTAAGTGATGGGGTGCAAGCTCTTGATCGAAGCCCCGGTAAACGGCGGCCGTAACTATAACGGTCCTAAGGTAGCGAAATTCCTTGTCGGGTAAGTTCCGACCTGCACGAATGGCGTAACGATGGCCACACTGTCTCCTCCTGAGACTCAGCGAAGTTGACATGGTTGTGATGATGCAATCTCCCCGCGGCTAGACGGAAAGACCCCATGAACCTTTACTGTAGCTTTGCATTGGATTGTGAACCGGCCTGTGTAGGATAGGTGGGAGACGTTGAAGCGTGGTCGCCAGATCGCGTGGAGTCATCCTTGAAATACCACCCTGGTCTGTTTGCGGTTCTAACCTAGGTCCCTTATCGGGATCGGGGACCGTGCATGGTGGGCAGTTTGACTGGGGCGGTCTCCTCCTAAAGTGTAACGGAGGAGTTCGAAGGTACGCTAGAGACGGTCGGAAATCGTCTTGATAGTGCAATGGCATAAGCGTGCTTGACTGTGAGACTGACAAGTCGAACAGGTACGAAAGTAGGACATAGTGATCCGGTGGTTCTGTATGGAAGGGCCATCGCTCAACGGATAAAAGGTACTCTGGGGATAACAGGCTGATACCGCCCAAGAGTTCATATCGACGGCGGTGTTTGGCACCTCGATGTCGGCTCATCTCATCCTGGGGCTGTAGCCGGTCCCAAGGGTATGGCTGTTCGCCATTTAAAGAGGTACGTGAGCTGGGTTTAAAACGTCGTGAGACAGTTTGGTCCCTATCTGCCGTGGGCGTTGGATATTTGACGGAGCCTGCTCCTAGTACGAGAGGACCGGAGTGGACGTACCACTGGTGTATCGGTTGTCATGCCAATGGCATTGCCGAGTAGCTACGTACGGAAGAGATAACCGCTGAAGGCATCTAAGCGGGAAACTCGTCTGAAGATTAGATATCCCGGAGGCTTGACCTCCCTGTAGGGTCGTCCGAGACCAGGACGTTGATAGGCTGGGTGTGGAAGTGCAGTAATGCATGTAGCTAACCAGTACTAATTGCCCGTGTGGCTTGATCCTATAACCCTTGAGGTTGTAGTGAGTTAAGTTGTTGACCACAGAACGTAATATTGAAGTGCAGCGCAACCCGCGCTCGACACCTTCGTAACCGCTGCTAGCTGATCCGTACTGATCGCTGGCAGTGTGCTTCTTCCAATTGGCTGGGACGTCCCTGTAAAGACGGCCTGGCAACCAGTTACGCTTGACGACCATAGCAAGGTGGTCCCACACCTTCCCATCCCGAACAGGATTGTGAAACGCCTTTGCGCCGATGATAGTGGACGGACGTCTGTGAAAGTAGGTCATCGTCAAGCTCTTATTGCTCAAAACCCCCGCAAGTATCCCTTGCGGGGGTTTTGTTTTTTATGCGCGCCACACGTACACACGGCTGCCCAGCTGTGTTCTGGCGGCATAAGGACCGGATCCCTGCGATCATCGGTCGGACGTCCCTTCCTTCCTCCTGGCCCGTTCTGGGCACCTTGTCTCCCTTCTTCTTCTGTACGGCTTACTCGTGTCTGCTTCGGCTTGCCCCTCGGGTAGCTCCGCCGCGTAGCATCCGGTGCTGCCAATACAGGCCGGAGCCTTCAGCCTCACCTTCCTTCCTCTGTTCGCTTACCCGCCGTCGCTTCCATCGTCATGGTGCTTGCCTGACTCTGGCTGCGTGGAGTGTTTGTTGTTGATAGCTCTGCCCACCTGCATCACACCATCAGCCCGTTTCGGTTACCGATCTTCCTTCCTCATGTACGGCTGTTGCCCGCCGCTTTTATTGAGCATCATGGTACTTGCCTTATTCTTTATGTGCTGAGAGCTAGTGGCTGATGGGGGCTTTAAGGCGCTTCTTTTGCTTGTATGCCGGTAGCTCTGCCACTGTCATTCGGTTAATGCCGCAAACTGTGGTAGCGAACTGTTTACCAGCAGCTTTACGTTGGGTGGTTTTTTACCTTTTTCTTTAATCCATGCCATGTAGCCAACATTTCCTGGCTTGATCATTGTGTATTTTCCCTGGGCAAGAGGACTGATTCGCAAGGCAGTTGCATACTTGTGGTGGGGAGGTAAGGGGGAGACGTAGTTCGGCATTTAATGCTCGGCTGTTTCTTGCCCAGTAAGCGGGAAAGAGTCAAATTCTGAAGCAAGCCAAGCGTTTTAGATTAATTGCATAAGCGCACTTTTCTTTACCTGAGTAGGGTATGGGTGGGTGTGCAGGTGGGCGTGTACCTCGCTTTTTGTAGCGTGCTGAGTAGTCCTTGAGTCGATAGTGAAGGGTGTTGTCATTATAAGAATCGCTTATCTTGTGAGCGGTGGGCTGATAGTAGATGAAGTGTGATTGTGGGCGCGGTATATATCCATGATCCATTATTTTTTCGTACTGATCATGTCTATTATTTTGCCCCGTGATGACAGCCGCTGTGGCTGGTATAAGTTGCTGACAGTTAATCGTCCCAGTCGCCAAATTCACGGCACACAGGCGGCAGATGTGGTGATTGTGGGCGCTGGCTTTGTGGGTTTGGCAGCTGCTCGTGCCTATGCCTTGTTAAAGCCTCAGCATCGGGTTGTATTGCTGGAGGCATTGAAGGTTGGGCAAGGGGCTTCGGGTCGGAATTCAGGATTTCTGATTGATCTGCCCCATAAGCGTGACCTGGAGTTTGGTAGCCTGGAGCGCAAGAAAAAGATTTACAGACTTAATCTGGAGGCGATTGAGGACTTGCGATCGGCTGTACAGCAACATCAGATCCACTGTGATTGGGAAGAGGCTGGAAAGTATCAGGTTGCGGTCGGGCAGCGTGGCATTTCATTTCTGAACGATTACGCCAGCTTGCTGGATGATTTTGATTACCCTTACCAGCGTATTGAGGGGCAGTCGCTTGCCCGAGTGCTGGGCTCGACCTACTACAGCCAAGCTATCTATACAGAGCGTTCGGTGCTTGTACAGCCTGCGGCTTTAGTCAATGGGCTGGCCGAGCATTTGCCGGCAAATGTGGAGCTCTATGAAGAGCACCCTGTGCTGGAGTTCAAACAGCACAATGGTCAATATCATATCCATACCCAAGATGCGGTGTTCCAGAGTCCCAAGGTGATTCTGGCAACGAATATCTTTACCCAGGAGTTTGGTTACTTGCGCTCTCGCATGTTGCCGACCATGACGTATGCCAGCATGACCCGAGCCCTGAGCCTGCAGGAAATGCAATTGTTTCGGGAGCAGCATTCTTGGGGGGCCACGCCTGCCGATCATGGTGGGACAACTCTGCGTTTGACTCGGGACCGACGCTTGGTGATCCGCAATAGTTACCAGTTTGTCCCCAAGTACCATGACGACCTCCAGAGCCGACGTGCCATACGGGACAGCCATCTTCAAGGTCTGCAGGCGCGCTATCCATCACTGGAAAACTTGACGCTGGACTATACCTGGGGTGGAGCTTGCGCCTTGTCGCGTAATTACCAGCCTTTCTTTGGCCAATTGGATAGCAATCTTTATTTTTCGGGTGTCCACCAAAGCGTGGGGGCCACTCGGGGATCTATTACCGGCAAGTTATTGGCGCAATTGGCCTTGGGTGAGCACTCCGAGAGCCTGTCGGACATGCTGGAGATCAGCCAGAAACCCGCTATCAACCCCCCTGAACCTTTCTTGAGTATCGGCGTTAACGCACGCATGGCCTTGGCCAGGCGTGCGTCTGCCAGTGAGCTATAAGCTCTGCCACTAACAATAACGAGGAGCATATTGAATGACTATTTGGAGTTTAACCATCGATTTTGGCATTGCCAGCGGTTTGATCCTGCTGTGCAAACTGATCCGGGCCAATGTCACCCTGGTACAAAAGCTGTTTATGCCGGTCGCCCTGATTGCTGGCTTGTTGGGCCTGGCGCTGGGACCACAGGGGGCTGATATTTTGCCGTTCTCCGGTTCGTTCAACGCTTACGGCGGGATGTTGATCGCTGTTATTTTTGCTGGCGTTGGGCTCTCTACCCGTTTTCCTGCACCGTCATTGCTGGTGTCACGATCCGGACAGTTATGGGCGTTCAATCAGATGGCAACGGCATCGCAGTGGTTGCTGGGGTTGGTGGCAGGAGCTTTGCTGTTTACCTACTTCTGGCCGGATCTATCCCCTGCCTTCGGGCTGATCATGCCTGCTGGTTTCATGGGGGGCCATGGAACTGCTGTGGCGATGGGGAACTCGTTTGCCGAGTTGGGCTGGGCAGATGCCACAACCTTGGCTTTGACCTCGGCAACGGTAGGGGTGTTTGCCGCTATTTTGATTGGCCTGGCGATTATCCGCTATGGCGCCCGCAAAGGTCTGATCAGTGGTTTGACCCCATTTGAACAAATGGAGAAGCATCATCGCAAGGGCTTGATTGAGGCGGCAGACCGCGTCGCTATTGGCAAAGAAACGGTATCGGCTTCCTCGATTGATGCCTTGTCCTTGCATATTGCACTGATATTGCTGATTACCGCCGGTGCATACTATTTGAGTTCTTACCTGTCTGGTTTGAATGACTTTATTTCCGTGCCGACTTTTGCCTGCGCGTTTTTACTTGGAACGGTCAGCCGATCCTTGCTGGATCGACTGGGCTTGCTTCAGCATTTTGACGTCAAGCTATTTAATCATGTCTCCAGTACAGCAACGGACTATCTGATCGTCTTTGGGATTGCGTCGATCAAGATTACTGTGCTGTTGAGCTATGCTGTTCCCCTGTTGGTACTGATGATCATCGGTTTGCTATTGTGCCTGTTCATGGTGTTTTATGTGGCACCTCGCATGCTCGACGAACGTTGGTTCGAGAAAGGTGTGTTTTCGTGGGGCTGGATGACGGGCACGGTGGCGATTGCCATTTTGCTCTTGCGCATTGCCGACCCGGATCGTAAAACGTCGATTCTGGACGATTACGCCATTGCGTATGTGCCCGGCGCTGTATTCGACATTATTTTGATCTCGTTCATGCCTGGACTGATTCTGCAGGGTTTCATTTATGAAACAATGGCTGCCTTGGTCGCTTATATGATCGTAGTGGGCGTGATCGGTCGAATGCTCAAGGGGCGTGCCTTGCGCTTGAAGGCGGCCTGACACCCGCAGTTCATTTCACAGGTCTATGGAAAAAATAGGATTTGAATTAAGGCAGATCCAGGCTTTGGTGGCAGTGGGAAAAACGCGAAGTTTTTCCGCTGCCGCACAACAATTGCAGCTTAGTCAAGCGGCGGTCTCGCAGAATATAGCCAAGCTTGAGGAGAGCTATGGCGTGTTGTTGGTGCAGCGTCAGAACCGCCCGGTCAGACTGACGCAGGCTGGTAAAAAACTGCTCGAACTGGGCCAGTCCTGGTTATTGCAAGCGGTTCATATGCAGAATTTTCTGCAGTTCAGCCATTCCTCTCAGGTCAAGCATCTGCGTATCGGTATCATCGATTCAATTACCTCGGTTCTGGCACCGTTCATTGTCGAGAACTTCTCTGATCGGGCGCAAACACTGCATGTGCAATCGGGGGTGATCAGCAGTCTGGATTCCAGTTTCAATGCGGGCGAGCTGGACTTGTTGGTAAGCACGCACGTGGCCTCGGGTACGCCCGCCTGTCGCGCGTCTTTGTTGGTGCAAGACCCGTATGTGCTGATTGCCCCCAGTATTCACGCCCGCCTCACCTTCAATGAGATGGTTCAGCAACTGAGCTATATCGGCTATGACAGGCGCTCCCAGATTGGTCGTCGAATAGAATCCATTTTTCAAAAGCACGACATCACGGTCAACAATACGCTTTATGTCGACTCTTTTGATACGCTCTCCAAGCTGGTCGCCTCCGGGGTTGGTTGGGGCTTGATTTCGGCCTTTAGTCTGCAAGGGATTACCGCCTTGTCTCCCCATCTGATTGTGCGCAATGTGTTTGACGGACGCTACTCCCGCAACATTTATCTTCTGAGTAATAGTGCCCTGGCTCAAGACTTTGTTGAACATACGCGGGTAATGTTTCAGGAGTTCCTGAAAGAGACTGTCCGAAGAGGTATTCAGCAGCATTTCCCGTTGATTACGTTTTGAGCCTTGCCGGTATCAGGTGGCGTGTCAACGTGGCCTGAGCAGGCGGTGGATAAGGAGGCGCTTTTTTTACCTGCTTTGGAGTTTGCACCGTAAAATACAACAAAATAGTTTAGAGCTAAAGGAGTTGTGGTGAGTGCAGAGACAACAGTAGATGCGATTGTGGTTGGGGCAGGGCACAATGGCCTGGCGGCGGCTGTGGAGTTAGCCAGCCGTGGTTGGAAGGTTCAAGTTGTGGAAGCCAAAAGTTCGGCTGGCGGTGCGGTCAGCACTCAAGAGCTGACCTTGCCGGGCTTCAAGCATGACGTATGTGCCATGAACCTGTCCTCTTTTGCCGGCTCTGCGTTTTTCCAGCGTCATAAAGAGGCGCTAGGCCGTCACGGTTTGGCTTTCGTCCCCGCAGAGCATTGCTTTGCCAGCGTGTTCCGGGATCAAAGCTATTTGGGTGTCAGCACGAATCTGGAAACGACCTTGGCGCGCATTCGTGCGGTTTCTGAAAAAGACGCTCAGGCCTGGCAAGCCATGCTGGAGGACTTTCAGCGTAAAGCTCCTCATTTGTTTGCGGTGCTGGGTAGCCCTATGCCTTCCATAGGCCTGTTCAAAAGCGCGTGGAAGAGCTGGCGTGAGCTGGGCAAGGATGGCGTGGCCGAGCTGATGCAATTGCTGCTGGCGACACCTCGTGACTTTCTGGACCGCCATTTCGAGAGCGACTCATTGAAAGCCATGATGGCGGCCTGGGGGCTGCATGTGGATTTCACACCAGACACTGCCGGTGGTGCCTTGTTCCCTTACCTTGAATCCATGGCTAATCAAGCTTTCGGTATGGTGATCGGGCAGGGCGGTGCCGATACGATTATTCGTGCCATGACGGGTTTGTTGCAGGAGTTGGGCGGGGAGCTGCTATTGAATGCCCCCGTGCAAACGATTGAGCAGGAAAACGGTCGAGCCAGTGGTGTCGTTCTGGCCGATGGTCGTCGCCTGAAAGCGCGCAAGGCCGTGATTGCGAATCTGAATCCTCAACTCGTCTTTGGTCGTCTGGTGCAGTCCGCTGCGGTTCCCAAAGATTATCAGAAGAAAGTCGATGCCTTCCGCCCCGGTTTGGGCACCATGATGATTCATTTGGCGCTGGATGGCTTGCCTGACTGGAAAGCCGGTGCCGAGCTGCAGCGTTTCTCCTACGTGCATCTGGCGCCCGATATGGCCATGATGAGCCGTGTCTACGCCGAAGCCGCCGCAGGCTTGTTGCCTGTCGAGCCTGTGCTGGTGGTTGGGCAGGGTACGGCCCTGGATCCTTCCCGCGCCCCGGCGGGGAAACATACTTTGTGGATTCAAGTGCGTGTGCTACCTGCTCAGGTCAAAGGCGATGCTGCTGCTCAGATTGCGGCCGGCGACTGGTCACAGCTGAAAGAGGCGTATGCAGAGCGGGTTCTGGATTTGCTCGAAAGCTATGCGCCCGGTTTGCGTAGCAAGATTCTGGGCCGCCACATCATGTCGCCTCAGGATCTGGAGCAGTTCAATGCGAACTTGATTGGTGGTGATAACCTCTCGGGTAGCCACCACTTGGATCAGAACTTTTTCTTTCGCCCAGTGGCCGGCTACTCCAAATACAAGACGCCGATCAAGGATCTGTACTTATGCGGTGCCTCGACCTGGCCGGGTGCAGGGACAGGGGCTGGATCAGGCTATATGCTGGCCAATCTGCTGGCGAAGTAAGCCCACACAACCTAGAGGCCATTCAGACGCTGCCGAGCATGCTCCAGGCGTAACTGTTTGGCCTCCATCTCCTGAAGCTGTCGCCGAATCCCATCAATATGTTCTTTGGCTGCGCGTCGGGCCAAGTCCGCTTGACCTTGCGTGACGGCATTACATAAACGGGCATGCTGCCTGTCCAGCCTGCGTTTGGAATCATGATCGGGGTACAGGTGCTGCACGGACACGCGTACCGTGGACAACATCAAGTCGTTGAACAGGCTGATCATGTGTACCAGCACCGGATTATGCGAGGCCTCACAGATAGCGGCATGAAAAGCGTGGTCGGCACGAGCAACCTGTTCAGGAGCCGCATCCTGCATTTGCAGATCTTCCAGTTCCTGAAAGCGCCGCCTTATCATGATGTGATCCGCTTCTGTCCCTCTGGAGGCAGCTAACTGGGCGGCCTCGCTTTCCAATAACTCACGCACTTCCAGCAAGTCATACAGTGTGCGCCCTTGCGCTTGCAGCAGATGCTCCAGCGGTTTGCTGACAGTGGAGTCAATCAGGTTGGCAACGAAGGACCCTTTGCCATGTCGGGTTTCAATCAAGCCGCGCACGCGCAGGATTTGTAGTCCTTCCCGCAGGGCAGAGCGGGACACTGCTAGCCGTTGCGTCAGTTGCCGCTCGGACGGCAGAACTTGTCCCGGTTTCAGGACGCCATCCATAATAAATGTTTCGATGCGTTGGGCGACCAGCTCGGCGGTGACTTCTAAACGCTTGGGTTCCTGCATGTTCATTCGTGGTCAGACCAGTTGTGTGCGTGTGAAAATGATAACAAGCTGATTATCTATCTGTCTGATTTTTAAGTATAAATATAAACCCTAATACTCTCTAAGGGTAAAAACTGGTCGGACCAGTAGTCTGGCGGCTGGACAAGCCCGCCAGCATCAAAGACCATCCGTTTCAGGAGACTTTAAAAGACAGGAGGCGTCATGAGCTTGCGCTACGACGAAAAACTGGACGGAGTGCTGCCCCGCGTGGACAAAATGCAGCTGCTTAGCCGTTTGCGTGATGATATTCCCGGCCTGGATGTGCTGCACACGGATGAGCAGTTGCACCCTTATGAGTGTGATGGGCTCAGTGTGTATCGCGCCAAACCCTTGCTGGTGGTGTTGCCCCGTAATGTGGAGCAGGTACAGGCCGTAATGCGTTTGGCCCATGAAGTCGGCGTGCCGGTGGTGGCCCGTGGTGCGGGTACCGGTTTGTCGGGCGGTGCCATGCCTTTGGAGCAGGGCATTTTGCTGGTGATGGCACGCTTGAACCAGATTCTGGATTTGGATCCCGTAGCGGGGATTGCCCGTGTTCAGCCAGGCGTGCGTAATATTGCGATCTCTCAGGCGGCCCAACCCTTTGGTTTGTATTACGCGCCGGATCCGTCTTCGCAGATTGCCTGTTCGATTGGTGGCAACGTAGCTGAAAATGCGGGTGGTGTGCATTGCCTGAAATATGGCCTGACCGTCCATAATATTTTGCGCCTGGAAGTCATTACCGTCACAGGCGAACGCTTGATTCTAGGCTCCGAAGCCCTGGATTCGCCCGGCTTTGATCTGATGGCTTTGTTCACCGGTTCCGAAGGCATGTTGGGCGTCGTTACGGAAATTACGGTCAAGTTGCTGGCGCGTCCGCCCTGTACGGTGGTGCTGCTGGCCAGTTTTGACGAAGTGGAAAAAGCGGCCGATGCCGTGGCGCAGATTATTGCCCAGGGGATTGTGCCGGCAGGGCTGGAGATGATGGATCAAATGTCCATCCGTGCAGCCGAGGACTTTATTCACGCAGGCTATCCCGTTGATGCACAAGCGATTTTGCTTTGCGAGATTGATGGCGCTTTGGAAGATGTGCAGGACGATGTGGCCCGTGTCGAGCAGGTGTTGTTCCAGGCCGGTGCGCAAGAGGTGCGAGTGGCTCGGGACGAACAGGAGCGGCAGCGTTTCTGGGCTGGTCGTAAAAATGCTTTTCCCGCCGTAGGCCGGATCTCACCCGACTATTACTGTATGGATGGCACCATTCCGCGTCGTCAGTTGGCCTATGTCCTGAAGAAAACCGCCGAGCTTTCCGAAGAGTACGGCCTGCGTGTCGCCAACGTATTTCATGCTGGCGATGGCAATATGCACCCCCTGATTTTGTTCGATGCCAATGAGCCCGGCGAACTGGAACGCGCGGAAGCCTTGGGTGGCAAGATTCTGGAATTGTGTGTGGAAGTCGGCGGCACAATTACTGGCGAGCACGGCGTAGGTCGAGAAAAAATCAATCAGATGTGTGTGCAGTTCAACGAAGACGAGCTGCAGTTTTTCCATGCGATCAAAGCTGCTTTTGATCCCAAAACCATGCTGAATCCCGGCAAGAACATTCCTACCCTGCATCGCTGTGCCGAAATGGGTGGCATGCATATCCATCACGGGCAACTGCCTTTCCCAGAGTTGGAGCGATTCTGATGAGTACCGTAGAACATAAGAATCAGGATCGCGGCGCTGAATTGCTGGAGCAGGTTCAGCAAGCCCTGGCCACGAAAACCCCGTTGCGTCTGCAAGGCGGCAACACCAAAGCCTTTTTGGGCAAAGCCGTGCAGGGGCAAGCGTTGAGTCTGGCAGGCCATGAAGGTGTGGTCGATTACGACCCGGCGGAGCTGGTGGTCACGGTGCGCGCCGGGACGTCCTTGCAAGCATTGGAAAAAGTCCTGAACGAGCAAGGCCAATGCCTACCTTTTGAGCCGCCTCTGTTTGATGGCCGAGCCACGGTTGGCGGAGCCACCGCCTGTGGTTTGTCGGGACCGCGCCGACCCTGGGTAGGTTCACTACGGGACTATGTGCTGGGCTGTCGTTTGATCAGTGGCATGGGCACACATATGCGTTTTGGCGGCCAGGTCATGAAGAACGTCGCTGGTTATGACGTGTCGCGTTTGATGGTTGGTGCGCAAGGCGCCTTGGGTGTGATTACGGAGGTGTCCTTCAAGGTCCTGCCGCGTCCACGTAGTCGCGCCAGTCTGGTGCTGGATGTCGCTCAGCAAGACATGGCGGGTTTATTGCGTGGCTGGCGTGACCAAAGTCGCCCCATTACGGGTGCAGCATGGCAGGACGGGCGTTTGCATTTGCGTCTGGAAGGGGGAGACAGTTCGGTGCAGTTGGCCCAGGAGCAAATCGGCGGGGAGGCCTTGGACTTGTCCTATTGGGATGATTTGTGCGAACAGCGCCTGGAGTTTTTCAGGCAGCCCGGCACTTTGTGGCGAATTGCTTTGCCAGTGGATGCACCCGTACAAACATGGCCGGGCCAGATTCTGGTGGATTGGGGTGGGACACAACTGTGGCTGAAATCCGATGCCCCTGCCGAGCAGATTCATGAGCAGGCTCAAACCATGAAAGGGCATGCCCGTTGCTGGTCTGGATCAGGCACCGGGCAGGATATCTTGCCCGAGTCCTTGTTGATATGGCATCAGCGCTTGAAACAACAACTGGACCCTGTTGGGATTTTTAACCCTGGTCGTCTCTTTCCTTCGCTGGAGTCCACATGCAAACACAATTGACATCATGGGCTCAACAACTGCCGCAAGCCGAGCAAGCCCAGGCCATTTTGCGCTCCTGTGTGCATTGCGGGTTCTGTAATGCCACCTGCCCGACTTATCTGGATCAAGGCAATGAGTTGGACGGTCCCCGTGGCCGTATTTACCTGATCAAGATGTTCCTGGAAGGCAAGGCGACCTCGGAGCTGACTCAGCACCACCTGGATCGCTGCCTGAGTTGCCGTAACTGTGAAACCACCTGTCCTTCGGGGGTGAAGTATCACAACTTGCTCGATATTGGCCGGGCTGCGTTGGAGCCCAAAGTCAAGCGTCCTTTGAAGGATCGCGCCATGCGAGTCGCCTTGACGCAGATTCTGCCAGAACCTGGTCGCGTCGGTGCCTTGTTGGGGGTCGCGCGAACCATGCGTCCCTTGCTGCCATCTTCTTTACAGGAAAAAATCCCGCCCAAGCAAAATGCGGATTTAACGCGCCCTGCACAGCGACATAGCAAACGCGTCCTGATGCTGGAAGGCTGTGTGCAACCTGCCATGGCACCGTCTATTAACGCCGCGACGGCCAGAGTGCTGGACCGCTTGGACATCAGCGTCACGCCTATCGCTCAGGCAGCTTGCTGTGGCGCATCGTCCTTTCACTTGGGCGCGCAAGAGCAGGGCTTGGAGCAGGCCCGTCGAAATATCGATGCCTGGTGGCCGCAGATCGAACAGGGGGCGGTGGCGATCGTGCAGACCGCCAGTGGCTGCGGGGCCTTTGTGAAAGAGTATGTGGATCTGTTCAGGAATGATCCTGCCTACGCCGAGCGCGCGCGCCGCGTCAGTGAGCTGGCCAAAGATCTGGTCGAAGTGCTGGAGGAGCAGCCTTTGGAGGAATGCCTGAATACACAAACCCGCCCACGTTTGGCTTTTCATTGCCCGTGTACTTTGCAGCACGCGCAGAAACTGGGGGGGCGAGTCGAGGCGGTGCTGACTCGTTTGGGTTTTGATCTGGGTGCGGTGCCTGATAGCCATTTATGCTGCGGCTCAGCCGGTACGTATTCACTGACTCAACCTGAAATTGCCGGGCGGCTGCGGGACCGCAAGATGGATGCGCTGGAGAGCAGCAAACCTGATCTGATTGTCACGGCCAATATGGCTTGCGGGAATCATTTGAATGGAGCGGGTCGCACGCCGGTCAAGCATTGGATTGAGCTGGTGGATCAATACCTGAGGTAGGCGCAGGACTGTGGATTGCTTGAGCTGTCGGGTATCTTTCTGCTGCGCGTTGATGGGCTCAGAAAGGCCCGGTTCAAAGCAGTCGCACCGTCTGCGTGTGAATGTCGGGGCAGGCAGGGGCAAAGTAGGGGGTTTTGCCATCCTGCCTGCTGTGCAATAAAGCCCCTTGATGATGTGCTTGCCGCTGTTGGGCCGGCAGTCTGTGTTGCGGGAAGGGGCGGTGCGGGCTTAGGCGGTCAGTTGTTTTTCGAGCTGGTCCAGTGTTTCATAGCAGGCCAGCACTGAGGCCACGCTGGAGTTGGGCTCGCGATTTTCCAGAATGGCCGCGATAAACTCCCGGTCTTGCAGTTCAATACCATCCATGGAGACATCCACCTGCGAGACGTCGATCACCTCGTCCTTGCCGGTGGTCAGATCGTCGTAGCGGGCCAGATAGGTTCCCTTGTCGCAGATGTAGCGAAAGAAGGTGCCAAAAGGCCCATCATTGTTGAACGATAGCGATAGCGTGCACAGTGCCCCGCTTTCTGTCAGCAACTGGATGGACATGTCCATGGCAATGCCAAGCTCAGGATGAATAGGGCCTTGGATGGCATTGGCCTTGATGACTTTGGAGCCAGTCTGGTATTGAAAAAGATCGACGGTGTGCGCGGCATGATGCCAGAGCAGATGGTCTGTCCAGGAACGCGGCTTGCCCAAAGCATTGGTGTTGCTGCGGCGGAAAAAATAGGTCTGTACATCCATTTGCTGAATGTTCAATTCACCCGCCTGTATCTTTTGATGAATCCACTGATGGCTGGGGTTGAAGCGGCGCGTGTGGCCAACCATGGCCACTAGGCCTTTTTCCTGTTGTACTTGCAGCACTTCCTGGGCGCCGGCCAGGGTGTCCGCCAAGGGAATTTCAACCTGTACGTGTTTGCCCGCTTTCAGGCAGGCCAGTGTTTGTTCGGCGTGCATTTGAGTCGGGGTACACAAGATGACGGCATCGACTTCCTTGCTGGCCAGCGCCTCGTTCAGATCGCCCGAGGCGTGGGGGACCCCGTACTTTTGCGCCACTTCCTGGGCCTTGGCCTGGGTGCTGGACACGATATAGGTGACCTGGGCTTCGGGGATACGGGCCAGGCCGTCCAGGTGCTTGATGCCGAAGGCGCCTGCGCCTACCAGTGCAATATTGACTTTCTTCATTTCTATTTCCTTTCGTTCAGAGTGTGGGGCCAGGCCCGCTCACGCTGTCTCTTTGTTTTCCAGGATCAGGTGTCCGACCGCGGTATTGGAGGCGGGCACATGGTAGAAGCGGTGGCGCACATCGACGTGTGGATTCATGGCGCCACGCGCGACCAGCCACATCACCAGCTCAATGCCTTCCGAGCCTGCCTCACGCACATAGTCGATATGGGGCACGCGAGCCAGGGCATCGGGGTCGGCAATCAGGCGATCCAGAAATTCGTTGTCCCATTGCGCGTTGATCAGTCCGGCGCGCGGGCCTTGCAACTGGTGGCTCATGCCGCCTGTGCCCCAGATCTGGACATTCAGATCTTCGTCATACGAGGCGACTGCGCGACCGATTGCCCGGCCCAAATCCAGACAACGCTGGCCGGAGGGGGCCGGATACTGAACCACGTTGACGTGCAAGGGGATCACGGGGCAGGGCCATTGTTCGACCTGACCGAACATCAGCGACAGCGGAACGGTCAGGCCATGGTCCACTTCCATTTTGTTGCACAGTGTCAGGTCGAAATCGTCCTGAATGACCGAGTGGGCAATGTGGGCCGCCAGTTCGGGATGCCCTTGTACCGTGGGAACCGGGCGTTTGCCCCAGCCCTCGTCACTGGGTTCAAAAGAGGCGCCTGTGCCCAGGGCAAACGTGGGGATCAGGTCCAGGCTGAAGTTGTTGGCGTGGTCGTTGTAGACCAGGATGATGACATCCGGCTTGTTTTCCTGCTCCCATTGCTTGGAGAATTCGTAGCCGTCGAACACTTTTTTCCAGTAGGGCTCGGTGTGCTTGCCCAGGTCCAGCGCGGCACCGATAGCGGGAACGTGCGAGGTATAAACAGAGTGTTTGATCTTTGCCATGATAGGTTCCGGTTATTTTTCTTGTTCGTGTAAGTAGCGGTTGCCTTCGGGGGAGCGGCCACCCTTGAGCATCATTTCCCGATAGTCCTGTTCGCTCATCCCGGTCATGCTGCCCGCCATTTGTTGGAAGGACAGGCCATCGGTAGCGCCGATCTTGGCCAGAAAGTAGATGTTGCCGCCCAGTTGCATGCAGCGATTCAGGTCACGGCTAAGTACAGCCTGTTTTTGCTCTGCACTCATGGGCCATTCATCCAGATAGGCGGACTCGTCCGCTTTAAAGCGGGCCCGGTTTTCTGCTTTCATCAGTGACATGCAAAACTGGTTCAGGTGGTAGCCCTTACGCGATTGTTCCGAGTCAAAAATAATCGTGCCCGGTATATCCTGGTACGGTTTGTCCAGTGCCATCGTTATCTCCTCAAATTCATGTCAACTCTTCTGGCCAATACAGGCGCATCGGGTTGTCCACTAGTAGTAATTGTTGCTCTGCGGGACTGGGCGCAATTTGCGCCACGTAGTCAACCAGCAAACCGTCATCGGGCATATGGTCTTTCAGGTTGGGGTGGGGCCAGTCAGTGCCGAACAAAACGCGGTCGGGGAACTGCTGCATCAATCGGCGGGCAAATGGCACGACATCCTGATACGCATGCTGCTCGCCATGTAGGGCGGCAGGCCCGCTTTTGCTCAGACGTTCGGGACACGAGAGCTTGGACCAAATGTTCGGGTGTTCGGCCATCAAGCGTACGAACAGGTCGAACTCGGCACTCTCAGCCCCTTTGCTGACATCCGGACGGCCCATGTGGTCAACGACCACTGTGGTCGGTAGACCGGTGAAAAAATCCCATAGTTCTGGCAAATCCTGTGCCTCGAAGTACACCACCACATGCCAGCCCAAAGGCGCTATTTTATGGGCAACGCTCAGCAGTTCTTCTTTCGGCGTGAAATCGACCAGACGTTTGACAAAATTGAAACGCACACCGCGCACGCCAGCCTGGTGCATGGCGTCCAACTGCTGTTGCGTGACATCCGAGCCCAGGGTGACAACGCCACGGGCCTTGCCGTGTGAGGCCTGCAAGGCATCGAGCAGGGCGCGGTTGTCCTTGCCGTGACAGGTGGCTTGCACAATGACGTTGCGGGCAAAGCCCAGGTGGTCGCGCAAGGCAAACAACTGCTGTTTGCTGGCATCGCAGGGAGTGTATTTGCGCTCGGGGGCGAAGGGGAATTGCTCAGCGGGACCAAACACATGGCAGTGGGCATCAACCGCGCCAGCCGGCAACTGGAGCCGGGGTTTGGAGGGGGCGGCGTACCAGTCTAGCCAGCCGGGAGTCTTCTCGAAATGGCTCATCATCCTTCCTTCAGTCGATATAGCGGAGCCCGGCCTTCTCCAGGGGCTCGCGCATTTTGTACATATCCAGGCCCAGGACACCGCTGGCCAGCTTGGCGCGTTTTTCCCCCTCGAAGCTTTCTCGTTTTTGGGCAGCGGCCAGCGTGACGGCGGCCTGGGCGGCGGGTACGCACACCACGCCATCATCATCAGCCACGATGACATCGCCGGGCGTGACCCACATGCCGGCACACACGACTGGAATATTGACCGAACCCAAGGTGGCCTTGATGGTGCCCTTGGAGGAGATGGCTTTGCTCCAGACGGGAAAGTTCATTGCCTGCAAGGTGTTGATATCGCGCACTCCGGCGTCAATGATCAAGGCGCGCGCTCCACGGGCCTGGAAACTGGTGGCTAGCAGGTCGCCAAAATAGCCGTCGCTACACTCCGAGGTCACCGCAGCGACCACGATATCGCCGGGCTGTATCTGCTCGGCGACGACGTGCATCATCCAGTTGTCGCCCGGTTGCAGCAGCACCGTGACGGCGGTCCCCGAGACTTGCTGGCCGGGGTAAATCGGGCGCATATAAGGTTTGAGCAGACCGACACGGCCCATAGCTTCGTGGACAGTGGCCGAGCCCAGGGCTGCCAGTGCATCGGCGGCCTGGCGGTCGGCACGTTGAATGTTGCGGTACACGACACCCAGTTCGTACATGGTTGTTTCCTTGGTGAATGGTTGCAGGTGGCTTACAAGCCTTTTTTCTTCAGGGCAGCGTCCAGGCGCGGGAACACGCGGCGGGCGTTGCCTTCGTAGATCTGGTGGCGTTCTTGTTCGTTCAGCTTGAGCGTGGCTTCGATATAGCGTTTGGTGTCGTCGTAGTAGTGGCCGGTCGTGGGGTCAATGCCGCGCACCGCGCCAATCATTTCGCTGGCGAACAGGATGTTCTTGACAGGGATAACCTCGGTCAGCAGGTCGATGCCCGGCTGGTGGTACACGCAGGTGTCAAAGAAGATGTTGTTGAGCAGGTGCTCGTCCAGCAGGGGCTTTTTCAGCTCCTGTGCCAGACCACGGAAACGGCCCCAGTGATAGGGCACAGCGCCGCCACCATGAGGGATAAGGAACTTGAGCGTGGGAAAGTCCTTGAACAGATCGCTGGTCAGGCATTGCATGAAGGCCGTGGTGTCTGCGTTCAGATAATGGGCGCCGGTGGTGTGAAAGCAGGCATTGCAACTGGTCGAGACGTGGATCATGGCAGGGATGTCGTACTCCACCATTTTTTCGTAAATGGGGTACCAGGAGCGGTCGGACAGCGGCGGGGCCGTCCAGTGACCACCGGACGGGTCAGGGTTCAGGTTGATGCCGACGTTGCCATACTCTTCTACACACTTGACCAGTTCGGGAATGCAGGTTTTGGGGTCCACGCCCGGCGATTGCGGGAGCATGGCAGCCGGGATGAAATGGTCTGGAAACAGTTCGCTGACGCGATAGCACAGTTCGTTGCAAATGGCGGCCCAGGTGCTGGAGGTCTCGAAGTTGCCGATATGGTGGGCCATGAAACTGGCGCGGGGACTGAAGATGGTCAGGTCCGAGCCGCGTTGTTTCATCAGCTTGAGCTGGTTGTTCTCGATGGTCTCGCGGATCTCGTCATCGCTGATCTTCAGATCACTGGCGCGGGGCGTTTGACTGGGGTCTTTCAGGCCGGCGATCTGCAAGTCGCGCCAGGCCCCCAGTGCGGCGGGGGCCGTGGTGTAGTGCCCGTGTACGTCGATGATCATGGAAGGGTCTCCTGCGTCTTGATGCTTAAGGGGTTAATGAGAGGGGGTAACCGTGCCGCCTTGCGGCTGCGCACGGCTGTATTGCTTGATGAGGAGGGCGGCCATGGCGATGACGCCTGGGATGGCCACAACGGTAAAGATCTGGCTGAAATCCAGGTCGCGTGCCGTCAGCTCGGCCACCAGGAAAGAACCGGCAATGCCGCCAAAACGGCCGATGCCCAGCATCCAGGCCACGCCCGTGGCGCGTCCCCGAGTGGGGTAGTAGGCCGCTGCCAGCGCAGGCATGGAGGACTGTGCGGTATTCATGAGCGTGCCGGCCAGAAAGACGACCACGACCAGGCCGCCCAGATGTCCGGCCATCTGGCCTATCCACCAGATGGATACAGCGGTCAATGCGTAGCCCAGAGCGATGATGCGGTTGGCGTTGAAGCGATCCATCAACCAGCCAGAGAGCACCGCACCTACACCACCCAAGGGGAATAGGGCGGCGACCAGGGTGCTGGTCTGGGAGCTAAGCCCGGCCTCTTTGAACAGCACGGGCATCCAGTTCATCAAGGCGTAGAAAATGACCAGCCCCATGAAGTAGGCCAGCCAGAGCATGAGTGATCCCAAGCGGTACTGACGCGATAACACGATAGCGATGCCACTGTTGGCGGCAGGCTGGGGGTTGGTCTCGCTCAGGGTAAAGCGTTGGACGCCGTCCACGGCCTTGCCGGCAATGGGGGCCAGTGCTCGGCGGATGCGGTCGGCGGAGTCATTTCGGGCGACCATGTGGCGCACGGACTCGGGCAGCTTCGGGATCAGCACGATCAGTAGCAGCAGGGGGGCAATGCCACCCAGTATCAATACACTGCGCCAGCCAAACTGGGGAATCATCCAGGAGGCCAGAAAGCCGCCCAGGGCGGCACCCAGAGGAAAGCCGCAGAACATGGCATTGGTCAGGGTGGCACGGCGGGCATCGGGGCAGTATTCGCTCATCAAGGTGACGGCGTTGGGCATGGCCGCTCCCAGGCCCAAACCGGTCACAAAGCGCAGAGCGGCCAATGTCCAGATGTCTGGGGAGAAACCGGAGGCCAGGCAGGCGAGGGCAAAAACCGCTACCGAGCTGACCAGCACCGTCTTTCTGCCCAGCCGATCAGCCAGTGGCCCGGACAGCAAGGCTCCCGTTGCCAGTCCGAACAGAGCAGCGCTGAGTACGGGGGCCAGAGCAGGCTTGCTGACACCCCATTCGGCGATTAAAGAGGGGGCGATATAGCCGATGGCAGCCGTATCAAAACCATCGAGCAGCACAATCAAAAAGCACAAACTGAAGATGAGCCATTGAAAGCCAGAAAAGGGGGACTCGTTGAGCAAGGTTTGCACATCAAGGCTGGGTTGGTCTGTGCTGTTGGCTAGGGATGTCATGGTTTGTCTCGTCCAATATCATTGTTTTTCGGTGGGCACCGTATGCGCAGGCGCAGCCCACCCCCTGCCACCCCAGTGGCGCAAGCCCTGCGGTGTTCTTTTTTTGTTTGAAATGCGTTTAGTTCGAGTGCGGGACCAGAACGTCGCCGCGCATCAGTGCTCTTGCGGTACGCAGCAATGCTGCCTTGGTCACAATCTCGGGGTTTTCGGGGTCGCTATCGAGCGTGACGCTGAATTCGCCAGTGGGATGTTCGACCGATAGCGTGACTGGACCTTGAGCTTGCTCGAAGCGGGCGATCCCCTCGCAAACCGTGCCGGGCAGTTTGATGGCCGTACCCACTGTCACGGCAGCCAGCACGCCAATGGCCTCATGGCATACATGGGGGATGAAACTACGGGTGGTCACAGCGCCGCCGTGTTCAGGCGGGGCGATCAGTGTCATCTTCGGGTAATTCTTGGTCGAGACATCGCCCAGTCCCATGCGTTCGGATATCTGCAGGCGCAACGCTTCTACGCGTTGCTTCAGTTCCGTATTGGCGTTGAGCTCAGCCACGCTTTCCAGACCGCTTACGCCCACATCGGTCGCCTTGAAAATCACTAGCGGCATACCGTTGTCAATGCAGGTGACATCCAGGGTGAACGGGGGCAAGCCGTCCGCATGAACGGTGATGGTGTCTTTTGGGTTGCCCGTGGGCAGCAGGCCCGAGCAAACCGAGCCTGCCGTATCCAGAAAATTGATGGCAATCGGGGCGCTGGTGCCCGGTACACCGTTAATCGCGGCATCGCCGTCGTAGCTGATGACGCCTTCGGGGGTTTGCACCTGAATTTCGCTGACCATGCCGGTATTGAGCGTCAGGACTTTGACCGTGGTGGTGGGGCCTTGCGCCTGGATCAGGCCTTTTTCCAAGGCAAAGGGGACGACCGCCGCCAGCATATTGCCGCAATTGGGCTTGGTGTCCACCAGATCGGAGTCGGGCTGCAGTTGGGCAAACAAAAAGCTCAAATCAGCTTGGCCGGTGCTGCAGATGTCCACGATCCCCACTTTGCTGGTCAAGGCGTGGGCGCCACCGATGCCATCGATCTGACGACGGTCGGGTGAGCCCATCAGCCTGAGCAAGAGTCGATCTCGTTCCTGGATATCGTCGGGCAGATCTTTGGCGTAGAAGAATGGACCTTTGGATGTACCCCCCCGCATCAGGATACAAGGAATGCTATATTGGCTGGCCATAGGTGGTGCTCCATAGGTCACTGAAAAAACAGGCAAACTGCGAGGCACATTGACTGTGTTCCCATTCGCTCTTGCTATGCGTACCTATTTTAGTAAGCCCGATAAAAGATAAAAGAACGAAACCCGACTAGTAGATATGTCAAAAAAACATAGCGAAGACAAGCGCCCTATGGAATACGTGATCGATCTCAAGCAATTGAGCTACTTCACGCATGTGGCCGAACTGGGCAGCTATACCCGAGCTGCAGAATTTACCAATGTGGCTCAGCCAGTCCTGAGCCGGCAGATTCGCAAGTTGGAAATTGATTTGCGGCAGAATTTGCTGATTCGTCACGGGCGCGGTGTCATGTTGACCGACGCCGGCAAGATCTTGCTCAAACACAGCCGCTTGATTTTGCGCCAGTTGGAGCAGGCGCAGGAGGATCTGAGTCTGTCTGAGGGCAAGCTGACGGGGCACATGTATTTAGGTTTGCCGCCAACGGTGGCGCGCACCATTTCTTTGGATGTCGTGCAGGCGTTCAAGGAACAGTTACCCGATGCACACCTGACGATTATCGAGTCCCTGACGGTGAATCTGGAGGAGCAAATTCATCTGGATCGGGTCAATATGGGATTGCTGTATAACCCTTCTTCCTCGCCAACACTGGAGACGCAGCTTCTGGCCGAGGAACAGTTGCACCTGATTTGCGGTGTGGACAGCCCTTATGCGCAGGGACGCAGCCGTATAGCGCTTAAAGATCTGGCCGATATTCCGCTGATCATGCCCAGCCTGTCCAACAGTTTTCGGATGTTGGTGGAAAAAGAGATGCAAAAGCTCAATCTGAAGCCTCAGATTGAGTTTGAGATCAACAGTGTGGGGGTGATCATTCAATTGCTGGCCAAAGGCATGGGGGCTGCCATTTTGTCCCGCTCGGTGTTGGAGTTCATCCCGCAAAGTGGCTTACTGACGGCTATTCCAATCGAGCAGCCGGCCTTGGTCAATCGTTTGTACTTGGCCTATTCCTCCAAACGTTTGCCCACCAAACTCCAGGTTAAAGTGCGGCAGATCCTGATTGATATTTGCCAGCGACATTTCCCTGGTCGGGATGATTAAGCGCCTTGCTTTTGGGTCATGTTATGCCCATCCATGGCATGCAGGCGTCGAAAAATGAATGCGGAGCTCAGGGTAATGAGTCCGACAATGACAAATGTGAACTGGAAGGCTGTGGTGGCCGTCTGTACGGATGAGGCGCCAAACAGGGCTTGTCCGTAGCGCAGGAGCATGGCACCGATGGCGGTTCCCAAACCCATGGCCAGTTGCTGATTTACCGCCATCAGGCTATTGCCGCTGCTTTTTTGATAGGGACGCAATCTGGCCATGGTCAGGGTGTTGACGGCGCTGAACTGAATCGAGTTGGCGGCTCCCAAAAGCAGTAAGTGCAGACTGATCCACACGGTACTGGTTTGCGCGTCAATAAAAGCCAGCGCCGTAATCAGCAGGCCGATCAGGATGGTATTGCTGAGCAAAATGGACCGATAGCCAAATCGGTTCAGCAATGGGTGCAAAAAGGGTTTGGCTGCCATGGCGGAAATGGCCATGGGCAACAGCAAGAAAGCGGATTGTACGGGGCTGTAGGCAAAGCTGATCTGAAACAGCATGGGCAGCAAAAAGGGCAATGCTGCCATGCCGATCCGGCTAAGCAGATTGCTGCTCAAACCAATCCGATAGGTACGTACAGACAGCAGATGGCCTGGATACAAGGCGTTTTGTTTGTGCGTGCTATGGCGCTTGTAGCCTAGCAAAAGAAAAAAACCGGCCAGTATTAACACCCCTGACAAAGCGGGGCTGGCGATGTGGCCCGCCAATTCAAAGCCCAGCGTCAGCAGGCAGGCGCTGCCAATGAACAGCAGCAAGCCGTGCAGATCCAGTTTTCCCGGCTTTTCGGTGTAGTTAGGCATCCACTTGCTGGCAAAAAACAGGGACAGCAGGGCAAAGGGCAGATTGATCAGGAAAATCCAGTGCCAACTGGCATATTGCACCAGATAGCCGCCTACCAGCGGCCCCAGTATGGGCCCCAGCAGAGCGGGCATGACGGCATAGTTCAGTACACGCAATAACTCGGCATTGCGAAATGATTTCATCAATACCAGTCGTGCCACTGGGGTCAGCAAGGCTCCGCCCATGCCCTGAATCACACGGGAGACCAGCAGCATGGACAATTGCGAGGACAGGGCACACAACAGCGATCCCAGGCCAAACAGAAACATGGCGGCCATGAAGATTCGTCGGGTGCCAAAACGGTCGCTCAGGTGTGCGCTGATGGGGATGCATACTGCCACAGTCAGGACGTAGCTGACGATGACCGACTGCATGTGCAGGGCTGAGGTGTTCAGGTCGCGGGCCATGCTGGGCAGCGCCGTGTTGAGTACGGTGACGTCCAGCATTTGCATGAAGATTGCCAACGCCAACAGCGCGGGCAACATGGTTTTTTGAAAAGGAGCAAGCGGTGCGGGGGCAGGGTGAGGCATGACAACAGGGCGCAGGGTCGGCCCGGGACCGATCCTGCGCCCGGGCCTGCAGGCCAGATTTATAAAGGATACTGGCGGGGGGTCGTCTGGACGGTAATCCAGCGCAGTTCGGTGAACTCATTGATGGCGGATTTGCTGCCAAAGCGGCCATAACCGCTGGCTTTCATGCCGCCAAACGGGGCTTGGGCCTCATCATGGACGGTGGGGCCATTGATGTGGCAAATACCGCTTTGTATCTGTTTGGCAATACTCAGGCCACGGTTCACATTCTGGGTGAATACCGCTGCCGCCAAGCCATATTCGCTATCGTTGGCCAAGCGGATTGCCTCGCTGTCCTCGTGATAGCGGGTCATGGTGACGACCGGGCCAAAGGATTCCGTGGCATAGAGCTGCATGTCGGGGGTGACGTCATTGACGATCAGCGGATGCATCAGGGCGCCCTCGATGTTCAGGGGGAGCGGCAAGGTGGCACCTTTGGCAACGGCGTCCTCTACCAGGGCTTTGATGCGCTGGGCAGACTGGGCACTTTCCAGATAGGCAAAGCGCGTGTCTGCCTGATCGGGTGAGCCAACCGGAATGGTCTTGATCTTGGCGACCAGTTTTTCCAGAAAGGACGAGGCAATCGACTCATGCACAATCAAACGCTCGGTTGACATGCAGATCTGGCCCTGGTTGAAGTAGGCGCCAAAGGCTACGCCGGCAACGGCCTGCTCCAGGTCGGCGTCTTCGCACACAATAACCGGTGCCTTGCCACCCAGTTCCAGCAGGACGGGTTTGAGGTATTTGGCGGCGGTGGCGGCGATGATCTTGCCGACCTTGGTGGAGCCGGTGAAGTTGATGCGTTTGACGGCCGGGTGGGCAATGAGCTGCTCGACGACGGCAGGCGCATCTTCGGGAGCGTGGGTAATGACGTTGATCACGCCGGCTCCGACGCCCGCGTCATTGAGCACTTGTCCCAGCAGAACATGGGTGGCCGGACACTGTTCGGAGGCTTTCAGGATGACGGTGTTGCCGCAGGCCAGGGGCATGGCCATGGCACGGGTGGCCAGAATCACGGGTGCATTCCAGGGAGCGATACTCACGACCACGCCGCAGGGAACGCGATAGGCCATGGACAGGCTGCCGGGCAGATCCGAGGGGATGATGGAGCCGTCAATCTGCGTGGTCATGGCAGCGGCTTCACGCAAGATGTTGGCCGACAAATGTACGTTGAAACCATACCAGGAGTCGGTCGAACCTGTTTCCTGACGGACCGTGGCGATGAACTCGGCTGCGCGCTCGTCCATGAGGTCCGCCGCTTTGAGCAGGCGCAGGCGGCGCTCGGTGGGGCCCAGGGCTGACCAGTGCACAAAGGCTTGCTCGGCGGCCTGCAGCGCGGCTTGTACATCATCGGGCTGGGCGGCCGCCGCGACGGTCGCGGTTTGGCCGGTAACGGGATTCTGACGCGTAAATGTCTGTTGACCACTGGCCTCACGAAGCTGGCCATTGATCAGTAGTTGACTGGTGTTCATTATGTCTCCTGCAATGCTGCGGATAGATAGGCAAA